>VGMU01000003.1 GCA_016866385.1 Bacteroidota bacterium | reverse complement strand
TAACAAGAATTTAAAAAATACCCTTTATAAGTAAAAGGGCATGATTATCTCGAATAAGAAGAGGTTTAATCTTCCTTCTTGGCCATACGAGTACGCTCGTTTTCGTACAAGTAGATTTTACGCATGCGGATAGACTTGGGTGTGATTTCCAAGTATTCGTCCTTTTGGATGTATTCCATGGATTCTTCCAAAGAAAAGCGCTTTGGAGGAGCGATTCGTACGTTGTCATCCGAACCAGAGGCACGCATGTTGGTCAATTTCTTTCCTTTCTGCACGTTGACCACGATGTCGTTGTCACGGGAATGTTCTCCAATTACCTGTCCAGTATACAGTTCGTCTCCAGGCTCTATGAAAAATACCCCGCGATCTTGCAATTTATCGATAGCATACGCGGTACATTGACCTCCTTCCATGGAGATCAGTGACCCGTTGATTCTACCTGGGATGGGACCTTTGAAAGGTTCGTATGCCGTGAAGCGGTGGTTCATAATCGCTTCGCCTTGAGTAGCAGTCAAGACATTGTTTCTTAATCCATTCAATCCTCTGGAAGGAATTTTAAATTCAAGATGCTGTAAATCACCTTTCGGCTCCATCACCAAAAGTTCTCCCTTTCGCTGGGTTGCCAATTCGATTACTTTTCCGGCAGTTTCTTGAGGGACATCCACCACCAAGGTTTCGATAGGCTCGCATTTTACTCCGTCGATTTCCTTGAAGATTACCTGAGGTTGACCTACTTGAAGTTCGTAGCCTTCTCTTCTCATGGTCTCTATGAGTACAGACAAATGGAGAATTCCTCGTCCATAGACCAAGAAACGATCTTCGGAATCCGTAGATTCTACACGCAGTGCCAAGTTCTTTTCGGTTTCTTTCATCAAGCGATCTCTCAAGTGGCGAGAGGTCACAAATTTACCTTCTTTGCCAAAGAATGGAGAGTTGTTGATGGTAAAGAGCATGTTCATCGTAGGTTCGTCAATGGAGATACGCTTGAGTGGCTCTGGATTGTCTACATCAGCAATGGTGTCCCCGATTTCAAAATCTTCGATACCGGTGACTGCGCAAATATCTCCTGAAGTTACGGTTTGAACTTTATTTTTACTTAGCCCTTCAAAGGTGTGCAATTCTTTGACACGCATTTTCTTTATTGTTCCATCCGCCTTGCAAAGGGCGATCTGCTGGTTTTCAGAGATGGTTCCACGAGCGATGCGTCCGATGGCAAAACGACCCACAAAATTGGAATAGTCCAAAGAGGTAATTTGTATTTGCAAGGTCCCTTCATCAATTTTTGGAGCTGGAATGTGTTCGATGATCGCATCCAACAAAGGAAGAATTGAATCGGTTGGATTTTTCCAATCTGGACCCATCCAATTTTGTTTGGCCGAACCGTAAAGTGTTTGGAATTCAAGTTGCTCTTCGGTGGCATCGAGGTTGAACATTAATTCAAACACCGATTCATATACCTCATCCGGTCTACAGTTTTCTTTATCCACTTTGTTGACTACCACAATTGGAGTAAGGCCTAGGGCCAATGCTTTGCCCAACACAAAGCGTGTTTGTGGCATGGGGCCTTCAAAGGCATCGACTAGGAGGATTACTCCGTCAGCCATTTTCAGGACGCGTTCTACTTCACCTCCAAAGTCGGCGTGACCAGGGGTGTCAATGATGTTGATTTTATGTTCTTTGTAGCGAACAGATACGTTCTTGGAAAGAATGGTGATTCCGCGCTCACGCTCAAGCTCGTTGTTGTCTAGAATGAGGTCTTCAAACTGTTGGTTTTCTCTGAAGATTTTAGAAACGTGGATGATCTTATCTACGAGGGTAGTTTTACCGTGGTCAACGTGTGCGATGATCGCGATATTCCGAATATTCTGCATGATTTGCCTTATTGAAGCCGCAAAAGTACGAATATTATTTGGGAATAAGGTTACTGGTATGTGAAGTTTAAAGGAGATTCACCATTCCAACAAATTTTTGCTTTCTCATTATTAAAAATAACGCGAAAGTGTATAACTATTTGATAATTAAAGAAATATAAATTATCTTTTATCAATCGCGCGTAATTCAGTAAGAATAGCTACTAATATGAAAAAAAGGTTGATATCCAGGATTCGTCAAGAGGCTCGTTTTTACTGCTCTTGGAAAAAGATATCAATGATTGCACTTTAGTTTCCTTCCTACTGGTATGAATACAAACTTCAAGCTACTGTAATTTTATTAAACTCTTGGCAAAACACTTATCCATTGAAGATGCAACTGCTTCTTCCCAATTTAGGGAGGATGTTTTGCTATGGGATAGTTTACGTAAGGGAAATGATATTGCTTTTTCTACGCTCTACAAAAAATATGTACAGTCTCTTTTTAATTATGGGATGCATATTCATCCCAATCGTGATTTAATTAAGGATTGTATTCAGGAGCTATTTATCAAATTTTGGGAAAAAAGAGAATCCTTAGGTTCTATTGAAAAAGTAAGTTTTTACCTTTTTCGTTCCTTTAAAAATTTACTATTCCACAAAATTGAAATTTTCTCGAAAAAGTCCTCATTGACACAGGATTTGATAGACCAAATGGCTCCTGAACCTCCGGTGGAGAATTTTTATATTAATTCGGAGATGGTCGATCAACGAATAATAAGATTGAAACAGGCCGTTCTACTACTTACGGATAGACAGCGGGAAGTGATTTTGCTGCGGTTTTTTCAAGGGTTTGAAGCAGAAGAGATAGCTGAAATAATGAATTTATCCATACCTGGCGTCCACAACCTCCTCTCGCTTACAATAAAATCCCTAAGAGAAAAAATCAAATGGAATGATCTTATACCCTAGTTTTTGATCTACTGCTTAGTTGTAGTTGTGTACTTTATTTTCAGTTTCCCGTAAAAATCATTTCTCTTTATTTGAAGTTCCATTTTTTAGTTTATTTAAATTTTTTTTATTCTGTTAATTTATTTTTTAAATACTATATATTTTGTAGAAATAGGGCAGGGCAATACTTTAAATGGAAAAATTTGCTAAAAAAAAATTAAAAATTTTGGTGAGTATTAAGTTTCCACCCACTCTTTAAGGTAAATCCCTTTTTGTGAAAAATTCTTTTGTCGATTATCGAGAGTTCAGTGTGGAACAATTCATTGAGAATTCATTCTTTCAAGAGTGGGTATTGATGCCTGACGTAGATTCAGATCAATTCTGGATCAATTGGCTTTCCCAAAACCCAGATAAATCAGAGATCCTTAGTGAGGCCAAAAACTTATTGCAGGAATTTAGGAATCCAGAATATTCTCTTTCAGTCAAAGAAATTGAAGGAGGTCTTGAAAATATTAGAAATCAAATTAGATATGGAAAAAGGCTAGCGATAGTCTCCACAAAAAAAAGAAGCCTTTGGAAGCAATTTCTGGCAGGGGGAATTGCGGCTGGTTTAGTAGTAGGAATTCTTTGGAATATAAACTTAGAAAAAAAGGTAGAACTCAAAACTGCATTTGGGGAAACACTTCCATTTACACTGCCTGATGGTTCCAAGATAGTATTAAACGCCAATTCAAAACTGACTTTTTCTGAGAATTGGGAAAAGGATGACCTGAGGGAAATATGGTTAGAAGGGGAAGCGTTTTTTGATGTTGTACACCTTGAGTCTCACCAACCCTTCTTGGTCTACACTTCCAATGGTGTTGAAGTAGAGGTTTTGGGCACTTCCTTTTCGGTTTATGATAGAAACAAAAAATCTCAGATCGTACTAGAGGAAGGAAATGTTTCACTTTCATTGGCAAACTCGAATCAGCCGAGAGAAAAAATTCTTATGAAGCCTGGAGATTTAGTGGCGATTAGGGAAGATAAAGTGGAGAAAAGAAAGGTGGAAGCAAAAAATTACACCTCATGGACGCAAAATTTATTAATTCTCGACCAAACGAGCCTTCAAGAAATAATTCGAATAGCGAAGGAAAATTTTGGTTTACAAATCGAAGTGGATTCCAATGTTTCACTTAGCCAAACAGCTTCAGGATCGATGTTATTAGAAGATTCGGAGCAATTTATGGAGCTCACCTCCAAAGTCTTCAATATTTCCATACAAAAGAAAGAATCTACCTATGTATTTACTCCTAATTATTAATAAACCCTAAAATCAAAACCATCAAATATGAAAAAGTACTTACTACTCTTTTTCCTGCTCTTATGCAGTCATCAGTTGGCATTTGCTCAATTCAGGGAAATGTTAGCAAGAACAAGTTCCAATTCAAAAAGTGGGACTACACAAATTCAAGCTACTAGCTTGATTGATGGGCTCAATTCCCTTGAGGAGACCTTTGAAGTTTCTATTGCCTTCAAAGATGAACTCGTAATTGGGAAATTAGCGCCTTCTAAACTGAAGCAATACCCTTCCGTAGAACATGGCTTAAAAGAATTGCTAAGTGGAACTGATCTTGATTTTGAAAAGGCTGGGAAGAAATCTTATGTCATTTTGCAGAAAAAAATCCAAAAGCAAAAGAATAGGTCAAACGACCTAATGCCAGTTCAATTTGTCTCCTCGAGATCTGCGGAAAGTTTACTTCTGCCCCGATCAAGCCAATCTTTTTCTTCCTCGGGAGAAATGGCACAAGTCTCTGGTAGAGTAGTGGATGAAAATGGAAATGGCTTTCCTGGAGTGAATATTTTGGTGAAAGGAACTTCGATTGGTGCAGTTACTGATATCAATGGAAATTACACGATTGCTGTTCCAGATAATGGATCTGTTCTCGTTTTTTCATTTGTAGGATATTCTTCCCAAGAAATTTCAGTTGGTAACCAAACGGTGGTCAACTTGACTCTTACACCTAATGAAAGTGATCTCCAAGAAGTAATTGTGACTGCATTAGGTATTGAAAAGCCAGCAAAAAGTTTGGGTTATGCTACCTCCAATGTCAAATCTGATGAATTGACCATCAACCGAACCCCAAATTTAATGAATTCACTTGTCGGCAAAATTGCTGGGGTTAGTATAGCTCCTCTGGGTACAGGTCCAGGTGGTACTTCTAAAATCAGAATCCGAGGTCAATCCTCTATTTCTGGTCAAAACAATCCTTTAATTGTAATTAATGGTGTGCCAATTGATAACACCAACTTTGGAACTAATCCAGGGAACAGTTCTGCCGATGGATCAATTGGAGTTAGAGGAGGAGGTGGGAAAACCTCTGATGGGGGTGATGGACTTTCGAGTGTCAATCCAGATGATGTCGAAAACATGACTGTCCTTAAGGGTGCTGCAGCTTCAGCGCTTTATGGTTCAAGAGCAAAAGATGGAGTAATCATGATTACCACGAAATCCAAAGGAACTTCCAAAGGAATTGGGGTCACTTACAACATGAACTTTACCAATGAAACACCATTGGATTTTACCGACTACCAATATGAGTATGGTCAAGGCGAACAAGGAATTAGACCTACGAATCCCAATCCTACCTCTGGTCAGTGGTCTTTTGGAGAAAAATTCAAGCCAGGAATGTCACAGGTCTTGTTTGGTGGGGTGAATGTCCCTTACGAACCTGTGAGAGGAATCTTGAATGATTTTTTTAGAAATGGTCAAAATTTAACCAATACCATTTCCTTATCTACTTCTGGAGATAAGGGGGGGATGACTTTCTCTGCTTCAGACATGAGTAGCAAAGGGATCGTTCCCAATAACTCATTCAATAGAAAGACTTTCTATTTCGGGTTCAACTACGATCTACATCCTAGGTTGAATTTCAGAGGAAATTTCAACTACTCCATCGAGGACAATAAAAACCCTCCAAATGTGGGTCAGCAGGACAATACTATCCCAGTGGTCCTATACAATATGGCCAACTCAATGCCTTTGAATGTTTTAGAGGAAAATTACCTGGATGCCAATGGGAATGAAGCTGTATATTCTAGATTTAGAAACAGAACCAATCCCTATTTCACACTCTATGAGCAGTTTGAAAACATCAAAAGGGACAGGATTTTTGGAAATATCTCCATGAAATACAACTTCCTTCCTTGGCTCTTTATCCAAGGAAGATTGGGTCAAGATTATTGGTCAAGGGATCAAAATTACAACAACTTCCCTCATGGACAGGCTTCAAGACCTGCGGCTCCGGCTGGGTTTGTGGATGGATTATATACCCAAGAATCCCGTAGATTCCGCGAGATTAATGCGGATGTTCTAATCAGTGCTACTAAATCCTTTGGAGATTTTGAGGTTACCTTGAATGGAGGAGGAAACCATATGTATCGAACTTCCGAACTCAATAGTGTTCAGGTGACTGATTTTGTCATTAGGGATTTATATACCGTACAAAATGGAAGAGTTAAAGACCCTATTTATTCATTCTCTGAGCGAGCTGTAAACTCTTTATTTGGCTTTGGTGAAATTTCCTACAAGAAGTTTTTATACTTGAATTCAACAGTTAGAAATGATTGGTTTTCAACTTTATCCAAAGAAAACAGAAGTATAATTTATCCTTCGATTTCAACTAGTTATGTCTTTACTGAGCACCTTGGAACTACCAGTTGGCTAAGTTTTGGTAAGCTTAGATTGGCCTATGCTGAGGTGGGTAGTGACTCTGATGTTGCGCCGTATTCCAATGTTTTGTTTTATGGAATAAATAATAACCTTTTCGGTGGGCAGCCAGTGGGAGGTCCATTAGGAAGTACACTACCCAATCCAAACTTGAGACCAATGCGTGTTGAAGAAGCAGAAGTCGGTTTAGAACTCAATATGTTTGAAGGAAAGATTAATTTAGATGTAGCGGCTTACGATAAGATTACGAAAGATCAGATTGTAAGTGCGCAGATTTCAGATGCTTCTGGTTTTGTCAATACATCCATCAATAGTGGTCAAAGCCGAAATAGAGGGGTTGAAGCGCTATTGAACCTGGTGGCAGTAGAAAACGATAATTTCACCTGGGAGACCTCATTTAATACTGCATACAATAAAACGAAAGTACTTAGCTTGTTGACAGAAACTCCCGGGCAGCGAATCACGGTAGGTACTCACGTTTTTAATGGTGAGTTGAGACAAATAGTGGGAGAAGAAATTGGTCAAGTAGCCGGTTTTGGCTACAGAAGAGACGATCAAAACCGAATAGTTTTTGGCGCCAATGGTCTGCCGCTTCGCTCCTTAGACTTGATTAATTTCGGAAGCGCCCTTCCACGATGGATCGGTGGTATCAACAACTCGTTTAATTACAAAGGTCTAGGTTTATCTTTCTTGATTGATTACCGAATTGGAGGCAAAATACTCTCAGGTACCAACTTTAACGCGGTGAGACATGGTCTTCATAAGATGACACTTAAAGGTAGAGAAGGAGGGGTAGTAGGTGAAGGCGTCAATCAGAAAGGTGAAGTAAATACCGTGATAGCCCCAGTTCAAGCCTATTGGGAAATCGTTAGATCTCAGGGCTTGGTAGAGCCGGTCGTGTTTGATTCAGGATTTTGGAAATTGAGACAAATATCTTTGGGATATGACTTTACCAAATTCCTTCCTGAAAAATCTCCCATTCGAGGAGTCAAGTTAAATGTTGTAGCAAACAACGTATTGATGTTGAAAAAGTGGGTGGATAATATCGACCCAGAATCCTTCGGATACAGCTCAGATAACCTAGTGGGTATGGAATCAACCGGCCTACCTACTACCAGAAGTTTAGGTTTTAACCTCAATGTCAAATTCTAAACAGTAAAAACATGAAAAAGCTAATAAACAATATTTTCATACTATTCCTTTTGACATACGCTAGTTCCTGTGATCAAAACTTTGATGAATGGAACACGAATAGAGTCAATGCTACCTCTGTTGATCCCGTGTTTCAGTTCAACTTAGCAGTATCCAATTCTACAGCCTCCTCTTTCGGGACCTTGGTATATGAAATGGGAATCGTGCAACATATCATTTCACCCAATTCAGGGGTATTGACTGGGGCCAACTTTAATCAAGACAATAGAGCAGCTACCCAAACCAATTGGCAGAATTATTACCGAAATGTGATTAAAAATACAAAAGACGTGATGTCCCGAGTTAAGGATGATGCCTCTAGGAATAACCTGTATCAAATGACCCGTATTATTCAAGCATCAGCATTCATGTTGTTGACTGATACCTATGGTGCTATTCCATACAAAGAGGGGGGTGCAGGGGTAACTGACCAAATATTTTTTCCAAAATACGATACTCAGGAATTTATTTACAATGACCTAATTAAAGAGTTGACAGAAGCTTCTGCTGCATTAAACCCAAGTGGAAAAATAGAAACTGCAGATATTTTGTATGCTGGGAATATCGCTAAATGGAAGAGGTTTGCCAATTCTATGCTTTTGAGAGCTGGAATGAGGTTGAGTCGGGTTGACCAAAACAAAGCAAAACAAGTGGTATCCACTGCTTTTGCTGGTGGTGTAATTCTTCTTAATACTGACAATGCAGTTATTCTACACGACAACAACTATCTAAACCCTATTGGAAATACGTTAAATTCAACCGAGGCAGCCAACTTTTACATGACAGAGCCTTTTGTGAATTTTCTAAAAAGCACCAAAGACCCAAGATTAGGAGCAATTGCAGTTAGATATGTCGGTGCTAAGTCAGGCCCAGAACAAACTGTTGCTAGGCAATCCTTTGACCCTGCAGTTCAAATTGGAATGCCCATGGGCAATGACAATGCAGGTGCAGTGAAGGTTGCTGCCTCATTGAGTTTGGCTAGCTTCTATGACTTTAGCCAGATTGATCGGAGAAGGATTGCAAAGTTAACTGCACCGAATTTTATCGTAACTGCCTCACAAAACAATCTTTTACTTGCCGAGGCAAGAGAAAGAGGCTGGATTACCTCAGGAACTACTGCTGAATATTTCACAAATGGAGTACGGTTACACATGCAGCAAATGGCAAGCTATGATGCTGCCTCAGCGATTTCGGCTGATGCAATTACTACCTATTTAGCTGCTAATCCTCTTGACAACGCCGCTCCATTGAAACAAATTAACGAGCAGTATTGGGTTTCAAGCTTAATGAATGGCCCTGAAGCATTTGCTAATTTCCGAAGAAGTGGTTTTCCAACATTGGTTGCTAATCCGTTCACTGGCAGGGAGGTTCCATTTATCAATAGGCTTACTTATCCAAACTCTGAGATATCTGTAAATAAAGAAAATGTGGGAGCTGCCATCAGTGCTCAGGGTGCTGATGATTTGGCGACCAAAGTTTGGTGGCACAAATAATTGAAAAACTAGAAATACAGGTTTGGGCAATCTCAAACCTGTATTTTTTTCTAATTAAAACTAAAATTCAATAACCCATGGTAAGCCCTATTTTAAAAATCCGTCTATTGGCCTTCTCCCTAAGTATGTTCTTAGGTGGTGCTACGCTGCTAGCGCAACAGATTTCCAAAGAGGAGATGCTATTTCTGACTCAGCAATGGAAAGGAGAGCGATTTGCAGACGGTAGGCCCAAAGTTTCTGATGACCTACTTACCAGAATGCGTCTAGTTACGCACGATGAAGCATGGGCTGTCATGAAGAATGCGGGTTACTTCTATCAATATACCGACGGTTGGGAAGTGATCAATCCGGATAGTATTTTGATTGGAAGGGCAGTCACAGCAACCTTTATCCCCGGTCGTCCAGATATCCACGATGCAATTGATGAACGTGGTAAAAAAGAAGGTAAGCGGGGTCAGAATTCCTGGCCAGTGGACCTTTTAATCCCTAAAGATGTCTATGTCGCGGATCAGTTTGGAATCCAAATCAATGGTCCTACTATCGGAGACAATGTTGGAAATGCCATTTTTGCCAAAACTGGTAATGGCATTGTCTATCATGGTGCCATTCGGGATATCGCCGGTTTGAAGGAAATGGGAGGCTTCACTTCTTATTTCAGTTCCTATCACCCTTCACATCACAACCAACCCGGAAACCTGAACACCATGTTGGTTGGAATCAACCAGCCCACTCGGATCAAACAAGCTACCGTGATGGCAGGAGATGTGGTCTTGGGAAGAGATGGGGGAGTTTCCTTTATCCCGGCTCATTTGGCAGAAAAAGTAGTGGTAACCTCTGAAATCGTCAGACTGCGGGACATGTTTGGTCATGAGCGATTGCGAGAAGGAAAATATACTGCAGGGCAAATAGATGCAAGATGGTCGGATGATATCGAACGCGATTTTTCACAATGGCTAAATGCACACATTGATGAACTTCCAGTCCCAAAGTCACAAATTCAGGAACTTCTTAAAAATCGTACTTGGTAAAATCAACCTAAAAAAGAGATGGATAACTTAAAAGAAAGTAGAAGAGCCTTTTTTGCAAAAGGACTTGGATTGGCTGGAGCTGGCTTTTTCAGCACCTTCGGTCAAGGACTTGAGGCTGCAGTGGAAAGAACTCCCTCCGCTTCAAATCCATCCGATTTGAAAATAACGGATGTAAAATGTGGGTATGTCCGAGGAGCTGTATACGTTAAAGTGTATACCAACCAGGATGTTTGGGGTTGTGGAGAAGCTGTAGATGCGATTCAGGGCACCTATCACCTCGTTAAAAGGCTCGGAGAACAAATTAAAGGGCAAAGCCCGCTCAATCCCAATCGAATAGCGGAGCAACTTAGAAAAGCAGCTTTTTTTGGAGGAGCGCAGAGCGGGGTGTTTGTTGCCGTGCTTACAGCTATAGAAACAGCTCTCTGGGATTTAACAGGGAAAGTTTTTGGAGTACCAGTTTACCAATTATTGGGGGGCAAATTCAGGGATAAAATCCGAGTCTATTGCGACACGGCCCTTTACATTTCAACCAATCCGACACCAGCTGATTATGTGCTGGCTGCTCGCAATGCTGTTAACCGAGGCTACAATGCAGTCAAATTTGATGTCGATGATGCGCGTGATCCAAACAAATACGATCGCTTCAATTGGACCGCCAATCCAATGGAAATTGATCGAATGTACAATGCCATTGCAGCTGTACGTAAGGAGGTAGGACCAAATGTAGATATCTGTGTAGATATGCATGGGAGATACGATGCGGTTACGGGTTTGAAGATGGCCAAAATGTACGAGGATTTGAATCTCATGTGGCTAGAAGAGCCTGTTCCTGCAGACAATATTGAAGTGTATAAGAAAATATCCCAGGAGACCTCCACCCCCATCTGTACAGGTGAGAATGTATACCTCGCCTATGGCTTTACAAGGTTACTCTCTGAAAATGCAGTCGACATCATCATGCCAGACATTCAAAAAGCAGGTGGATTGGGAGAAGCTCAACGTATAGCCAATCTAGCCAACCTGTATTACGTGCCTTTTTCGCCACACATGGTTGCCTCATTTCTTGGTGCCATGGCAGCCTGTCATGTCTGTGCTTCAGTACCTAATTTCCAAATTATGGAATGGCAAATCTACATGGACACAGATCAGCTTTGGCAGGATATCGTGACCTATGATGGTCCTCGAACTCAAAACAGTTTCATCACCCTATCTGAAAAGCCAGGGATCGGTGTGGAAATCAATGAGGAAGGAATGAAAAAATATGCCGTTAAAGGCGTTCCTTTTTTTGAATAATACTTAAAATCCAATCTAATATGTCTGACTATTTAAAAATCAATTTAAAACGCATTTGCTTCCTAATTCTTAGTTTTGGGATGCTTTCCACTGTGGGAATTGCACAGCATGTAGGGGCCACACCAGAGCAAATCCGTTTACTGACCTCAGAATGGACTGGTGAGCGATTCCCAGACGGAAGACCTAAAGTTTCTGATCAAATTTTGGAGCGCCTCAAGAATATTTCGATTGAAGAAGCTTGGGGAGTACTTCGAAATAAGGGCTACAACAATCAATACGAAGGGGATTGGCAAATTATCTGGCCCGATTCAGTGATGACTGGAAGGGTAGTGACTGCTCAATACATGCCCTTGAGACCTGATTTTGATAAATTTATCAAAGCTACAGGAGTAGAAAAAGAAGGCAGATCTCCCAAAGGAGGGACAAATTCTTGGCCCATTGATGTGCTGACCAATGGCGATGTTTATGTAGCGGATAGCTACGGTAAAATGGCTGACGGAACCTTGATTGGCGATAACTTGGGCAATTCAATCTACACGAGATCAAAGCGAGGAGTTATTTTTTATGGATCGGTACGGGACCAAGAGGGCCTTTCTGAAATCCAAGGCTTTAATGCCTGGGTTAAAGGACAAGATCCATCCTTTATCCGAGAAATGATGCTCACTTCCATCAATTCGCCGATTCGTATAGGTCGTGCTACTGTCCTTCCAGGCGATGTAGTATTGGCTAAAAAGTACGGTATCATTTTTATCCCAGCGCACCTGGTGGAGGATTTGGTTCTTACTTCAGAGGTTACTGGCCTTCGTGATCAATTTGGTCATCAGAGACTTAGAGAAAAAAAATACCTTGCAGGACAGATTGATTCGGAATGGACTGAGGACATCAAAAAAGATTTTCTCAACTGGCTAGCTAACTATCCAGGGAAACTTCCGATGACAAAGGAGGAGCTTGATGATTATTTTAAAGAAAGGAATTGGTAAACTTTATTTAATCAACTAACAAAACCCATGAAAAGCACCTTACAAAAACTAATCTCCGACCATAAAGTGGCGGAGAGAGCCTATGCCCAGCAGCGGCAGGCAGAAATTGACAATCCGTTAACAGGATCCAATCGAAGAGATTTTTTGAAGAAAACAGCACTGGGAGGTTTTAGCCTCGCTGCTTTGACTGGACTTGGTATTGAAGACACGCTTGCTGAAACTACCCGATCTGTACAAAGAGCCTCTGCTCCATCGGATCTCAAAATTACCGATCTGAGGTATGCCCATACAGCTGTTATGGGAGGCACGGCCATTTTGCGAATTGATACCAACCAAGGAATCGTAGGTTGGGGAGAAGTAAGGGATGGTGCTGATCCACGGTATGCTTTGATGCTGAAAAGCAGAATTCTTGGTGAAAATCCATGCAACGTGGAGAAAATCTTCAAAATTATCCGCCAGTTTGGAGGACAATCTAGACAAGCTGGTGGAGTATGTGGCGTAGAAATGGCACTTTGGGATCTTTGTGGTAAAGCATACAATGTTCCTGCTTGGCAGCTTCTCGGTGGACGTTACCGTGACTCTGTCCGTCTCTATGCAGATACGCCAGAGGGAAAAGATCCTGCAGAGCAAAAAGAAAGAATCCGCTACCGCATTCAAGATCAAGGATATACTTGGCTAAAAATGGACGTTTCTATCGGTGAAATCATGGATATTCCTGGCTGCATCGTGAATCCTGAAATTTTGAAAGGGAATCGATCACAATGGTCTGGTGGCTACATGTCCTATGCCAATACTGCGCATCCATTTACAGGAATCCAGATCACCGAAAAAGGGCTTGATGAACTTGCTAAAATTGTCCACACTATCCGAGAAATGGTCGGTTACGATGTTCCAATGTCCACTGATCACTATGGACATTTTGATTTGAATAATTGCATTCGCTTGGGTAAAGCATTAGAACCTTATCGATTGGCTTGGCTAGAGGATATGGTGCCTTGGCAAATGACTCAGCAGCATAAAACCATCACCCAGGCATTGGAAACACCAACTACCACGGGAGAAGATATTTACCTGCTCAATTATTTCAAGCCTTTGATTGATGAGCACGCTGTGGATATTATCCATCCTGATCTAGCTTCGTCGGGAGGCCTTTTGGAAACCAAAAGAATCGGCGATTATGCAGAGGAAAAAGGAATTTCCATGGCCATGCACCAGGCTGGTACACCCGTGTCGTTTATGGCAAATGTTCACTGTGCGGCAGCAACTCAAAATTTCCTTTCCCTTGAGCACCATTCCGTGGATGTCCCTTGGTGGGAATCCATGTTTACCAAGGTAGATGGGGTAAAGATGATTGATAAAGGGTATGCACCAGTACCTTTGACAGCCCCGGGATTAGGAATTGAAATCAATGAGGAGGTGGTTAAAGCCCATTTACACAAGTCTGATTCCAGTTATTTCGCTCCTACCGATCAGTGGAACGAAAAACGATCCCACGATAGAATATACAGCTAATTAAAGCTATTGATCTCCCTACCATTTTTTAGGTAGGGAGATTTTTTGTATAGTTTCACTTTCCCAATAATACCATACCGTCTTGAAATCCAATTCACGAATCTTTCTTTACCTGGCTTTAGCGCTTTTGCTGGGCTTGATTTACACTATTCCAGCTGGCTTTCAGGTAGAAACAGGCTTAATTGCTGTTGGCTTCTTTCTTTTTCTTGCCCTTTATTTTCGAGGAAATGAGCACTTGAAAGGCTTTTCTTTTTCAGTTGTTATATTCGCAATGGTAGCTTTGGCGATGTTTTTTCCTCAACATTTCCAGGAGATTAATGGATTTAAGTTTACTCAATTGATTAATCCATTGATTCAGATGATCATGTTTGGGATGGGGGCTACACTGAGCTGGAAAGATTTTGCAGCAGTTGCCCAAAGCCCCAAATCCGTTGCAGTAGGGGTTTTTGCGCAGTTTGCCATCATGCCTTTGATTGGCTTTGGACTTGCAAATCTGAGTGGACTTCAGCCTGAAGTTGCGGCTGGAATAGTATTAGTAGGTTGTGCTCCTGGAGGAACCGCGTCCAATGTGATCGCTTTTTTAGCTCGTGCCAACGTGGCTTTATCAGTGACACTTACTACCATTTCAACCCTTCTCGCTCCCTTTATGATGCCTGTCTTGATGAAATTACTGGCAGGACAATTTATTGAGATTTACCTTCTCAAGATGATGTGGGATATTTTCAAAATCATTTTGCTCCCAGTAGGAGCTGGTTTACTCGTACATCAGCTGCTTGGTAAAAATTCGGGATGGATTGAAAAACTTCTCCCGCTAGTTTCCATGCTTGGCATTGCTTTGATTATTTTAGTGATTACCGCAGCAGGAAGAGATGGCCTTTTGGCCATAGGTCCCATTTTAATTTTAATCGTATTCCTACACAATGTGATGGGGTATAGTTTAGGCTATGGATTAGCACGATTGATTGGGCTCAGTGAACAGGATGCCCGTACCATTTCCATTGAAGTTGGAATGCAAAATGCCGGACTAGCTTCAGGACTTTCAAGTACCATGGGAAAAATCACAACACTGGGACTAGCTCCAGCGGTGTTTGGCCCTTTGCAAAACATTACCGGATCTATGCTAGCAGCCTTTTGGGGTAGAAAAAAGTAGTTGGACCTAATTTAGGTAGGGCTTGAAAATTTTTGCCCAAACGACATATCCATCTGCGTTTAAATGCAACTGGTCTTTGATATAAAGTTCGGGTCTGGCATTGCCTTCAGAATCGGTCAAGGGTTCCCATGTTGCTATAAAGGTGACACCTTCTTTGGATTGACAGTATTTTTCTAGTTGCTGGTTAAAAACTTGGTACAACTCTTTTTTTGACCATCTGGAAGGGCTGGGCTTGGCTCCTATGAGGTAAATTTTAGTTTGGGGTACTGCCAGTTGAATCCTACTTACGATTCGGTCTAGGCTATTTAGAATTTCCTGGGGGGCTACTCCCGTCCAAAGGTCATTGTCTCCTTCGTAGATAAATACTTCATTGGGCTCAAATCGAATCACTAAGGGAAAGAGGTATTTTTCTAAATCGGATGCTTTAGAACCCCCAAATCCAGTATTGATGAATGACTTTCTAGGGAAGTCTTTGGACAAAGAAGTCCAAAGACGTATGGTAGAGCTTCCGGTCCATACCGTAGCTCCAGGTACCCATCCCAGACTATCGATCCGCGTTCCCAACTGCCTTACTTCGGACTCAAAAGGGGAAATTTGTGCCAGACTAGCCTGCGACCACAAGTAAAGAAAAAGTATAAAAAAAGGGAGGCGAAGGTTCATGGCAACAAACCTAAGTAAATTAATTTAGGGACCAAAAACTATCCCTTATTAGTCACAACTAGATCAGCTTTTTGTTAAACTAGTCTTGGGTAGTTAAAGCAAGGAGGAATTGATGGAATTTATTTGAAAAATTGTTCAAGAACATCTCCGACATAGTAAGCTACCACGGCTGCCAACAAACCAAGTAGGACAGTTTCCCCAATGCCCCTAAGCGCTGACGTCTGCGTTACTACACTTTTGAGCCATCCTACCAAAAGAAAAGCCAATCCTGTCAGCACACTGGTCCAGAAAAAGATATTGATCGAGGAAGGATAGAAGAAATTCCAAAGGTACACCGTCAAAGGAATCAAGCCCACCAGAAGAAAGGAGGCAAAAGTGGCTAAACCGATTTTGAAGGGACTTTTGCTATCTCTCATCATTCCCAATTCGTCTTTCATCATCTCATTTACCCACAGGGTTTTGTCCGCGCAGATATGATCTACAATTTGTTGAAGTAGTACCCCTTTAAATCCCTTGGCTCTGTAGATGTCTTCAATCTCAGCCCGCTCGATTTCAGGCAAATGTTCGATTTCCCAATATTCTATTTTTTCATGCTTGTCGTAGGTGTCCCTTTCACTTTTCGCAGAAAGGTAGGCGCCTACCGACATGGAAAATCCATCTGCCAGAAGATTAGCAAATCCAAGAATTATCAGGATGCCGGCATCTAGGTTAGCTCCATATCCCCCTGCTACTACCGCAAAGGTAGTAACTGCCCCATCTATACCTCCATATACAAACTCTCGAAGGTAGGTTTGTAATTTACCAAAACGTGAATTTTCTTGATGGATTTCTGATTCCATGGAATGAGTTAATTGTGCTTACTAACCTACAAAAATGAAAGCATTTTTTTAGAGCAGAGGAAAAATGAAATTTTGCTGTAGAAAAAATTCCTAAAAAGTTCTTCTGAAATTTTGATTAGTTCTTTGCATTGTATACGTTTAGATAACTTTACTGCAAAGAATCATTGCTCAACCCAGCACATTGCAGAAGTTTATATGGTTTTAAGCCATTGACAATAAACCCAATTAGAGAGTCTATTTTTCATAAATAGGCTCTCTTTTTTATTTTTAAATTGAATAATTTTTTAAAACAGGTTCAAAAATAAATCGTTACTCCACAATTTTGCGTTGAATCTCTAATTTTTGGTTTAAAAAAAATACTTCTTTGATTTTTTAAGATTTTGATTTCACCCGAAAAAATGAATAAATCATTACGAAAATTTCGAGAATGGAAAAATGCATATCCAAACTCAATTGAAAAAATTGGGCTATAAAGTTCCCAATCTTACCTGCTGAAGGAGTAGCAAGTATGAATTTACTTTTTTTCTAAAAAATGAGGTGGATTAATTTAGGACCGGTTCATGATCTGGTAAGAAATAGGAGGTAAGGGGTATTTCCTGTTGAATTAGGAGGATAATAAGCTAGTTTATAGAATAAAAAATATAAGTAAAATTAAAAATAATAAAAAAAATTGTAAAAAATCTTTTTTTATTTAAATAAATAAGTTAAGTTTCTATTATACTTTCATTATCGCCAGGCGAATCCCTGAGGCTAGCCCCCTTATTTTATGTGCATTTTTTAGGTTTTCATTCACTTTTTAACAAATCAATCATGAAACGAAATCCATTATTTTTTTTAGGATGCCTCTTAGTAGGTTCCTTACTTTTTAACGCATGCCTTCCTAAGGAAGAGGTTCTAGTAAATCAAGTAGATCCTGAAGGATCGCTAGTGCAACTGCAAGACGAGTGGAAGCAGGTAGAGACTGCCAAAGAATTTTCCCAATTGCTCGGGGAAGTGATGCAAAACAAAGCAGCACGGATTACCCTAAGTGAGTACATTCAGCAGTACGATGACTTTGGGGATGCAGTATCCCTTTCTACCTTATTGGGGGATAAACAAAATATGCCTCCTTCGGAACTTGCTAAGTTGGGTCGTGCAGGGAACAATTTATCCCAGCGAACAGAGACGAATCCCTTTCGGGAAACCTTGATTACCCATGCCCTAGCGCAGTTAGGTGCATATTCATTCTTGGACAGGGCCTTTGAGACCTTTCGATCTAGCCCTGAGCGGGCTCATCAACGCACATCCTTACAAGAAGAATTGATCGCATTTTTTTCAAGTCAAGGGCTGGTCATTCACTTTCCTTACGAAGAGCAGTTTGATTGGAATACCTACGATGGGGGAATTACCACTACCTACGACCCCCTTATCCGGGAGGACTGGAATGAGGGATTCTTGTACTCGCTTACAGGCACTGGCTCTTCAGTTAGTTTGGTTCCCTATGTCGACGATGCCTATTCCTTTCAGCACCCTACCCTGGTGGTTACCTTTCTTGATCAGGATTTTTACGAGGTTCAAGCGCCTCCCGTCCCCGATCTTCCCAAGCCTGCCGCCGATGCGGTGATTTTGGATTACAATGTCAACCATTCCTCCATCTCTCAAGCGGATATTTTGTTTACCACTATTCCTGAGGTAAAACTTACCAATAAGGAGTATAAAGTACTATTTAGTCGAATTGTTAAAGTAAGACTTTTTAGAGGGTCAAGTAAGGTAAAAACAAGTTTTAATGGAACAATAAACGATACTGCTGAAGGAGAAACCTACCGTTACGATTTAATTTCATTTTCCAAAGATGATATCGAATTAATGAGATGGAAAACGGTTAATATTCAATTCGACCCCGATTGGGATATTTCCGAAAACAGTCAGCAATTCTTTCTATTTACCGAGCACAACCTTACCGGTAAGGCCAAGGCAAGTGCTGGAGTCAAGGTGGGTTACGATTTTCTGACCAAAAAACCCACCGCAGAAGCTACAGGTTCGGTGCAAGTAGAGGTGGAGACTGGGGGCTCTCGTTTTCGGACCAACTCCGAGTTGTCTCGTCGTTCTGTCTTGGCCAGCGTGGTAGGAGATACGAGCTTAGGAGTTCGTACCCGAAACGGGAATGATTTCAATGTAAAAAGTGTTGGACCTTTGCACTTTTATTTCGAGCACAGATTTACAGATATCCCAGATTAGCGCACCATGAATCAATTCTTTAACCTTAAATCAACTTATTATGAAAATAGTTATTTGGATGGCAATTGTTCTATCCCTTGCAATGCAATCTGTTTTTGCCCAAAAATTAGATTCAATTTTGTCACGCTCTAACCTAAGTTTTTCTTACGGGGTTTCACATGATTATCTCACATCCGTTTTCCTAATTAACGGAAAAGATAATAAGGTGAAAAGTAGGGGGGAAGCCTTTGGCTTCGAGTACCTATTCAGACCGGCAGGAAAAAATGAATTTGGATTTGGGTTTTCCAAGCAAGTTAACTCGAACGATTACACGGCAGTCAAACAAACACCCCATGCATTCATTGACTTTGAAGATTATAGAATAAGGAAAACGAAAAATTTTCATTACCTCCTCTATAAAAGACATTTCATTGAAGAAAAATTGATTGGAGCTGCTGGTATTTATAATCTTCGTTACAGGGATCCTTATATCCAAGCCTCTTGGGCAAATATAGATACTACAGATATTTTACTTGATGATGCCGTAATAAATACAGAGTTCGGGGTATTCGTAGGCTTAGAGTATTACCATTCCCTTCGTGAAAATTTTCAGGTAGGGTTGCGCACGCGCCTCTTTTACACGCAGGGCTATGACGAGTCCTTCGAGAGTTTTGAATTGACCCCGGTACTGCGGTTTACATTTAAATAAGAGCGATGTTCTACATGCAGCGGGGGAGGTAACTTCTCCGCTGTTTTTTAAGAATCTACCACTATTCTTTCAAGGAAAGTGCTTGGAGTAGCAATTTCCTGCGGTGGGCATAGGTGAAGTAGCGCTCAATACGCGCTCTAGGAGAGCTCAGTTGGGTATTTCCATCCATCCAATCTTGAATCAGCTGCTGCATGGTGCCCAACTCTTTTCGTTTGAGTAACAAGCCCGTATCCCCAATAATCTCCGGAATGGCACCTACTGCAGATCCTAAGGGCACACAGCCACAGGCCATGGCTTCACCCAAGGCATTGGGAAAGCCCTCGGAGGTGGATAACTGAAGGTAAAATTGATGAGAATTGTAAAGTTCACGCAAGTCCTCTGGGGCAAGCTTTCCTATCACCCGAATATTGGCACAGGTAGTGTGGTACTGCGCATCTCCTACCAAAGAAAACTGCCATTCTGGACGAGCAGCCGCCAAACGCTCGATCAAATCATAGCCCTTTACTCTTGCACGGGAAGGAGTGGAAGTACTGGTGGCTACAGAGATGAAACTGAATGGAATCCTATCCGTATTCAACTCCTTCCAAAAATCCGTATCAAAACCATTGGGGATCACTTGTATGGGTGTTTTTAATCTAGGAATCAAATGCATCAGTCCTTGCTTAGGATCTATTCTAGGATCAAAGGTGTAATGCTGCTGCACCAGCGCTTCCGCTACAGGAAGAATCAAGCTACAATGACTAAATGAAAAGCGGGTTGCCCAAGCAAGTCCTTTTTTCCGAAAGTTGCCATAGCCAATCTCGGGCATGTTGATGCAGTCGGTTCCTCCTGCTTGAATGGTGCATTTTTTTCCGAAAACCTTCCCAAAGATTACTGGAAGAACAGTATGGTATCCTCCAAAAAAGCAGAGGTATTGACTGGTATTCGGAAGGTACCAGAGCAATTGAAAGCATTGAACTACCAAGTAAATGGGAAGTAGCCAGGGATTTTGGGTAAATTCCAATGCGTTCACCTTCGCAACCGGGCGTATCATTTCCAAGTCACGTTCGATAAAGGCAGTGCGCACAGGAAATAAATACAGGATCATCCTTCTGGGTTGGTATTTTACTTAAAGCTACGAAGAAATAAGGGTAGTGAAGCGCTCTGCATCTCAGGTCTATCTACACGACTAGGTTTACAATTTTTCCAGGTACTACTATCACTTTCTTGGGAGCCTTTCCTTCCATCCATTTTTGAACCTGAGCATCGGAAAGCGCTGCTTTTTCGATGGCCTCCGAGCCTAAGGATAGGGATAGATTGACTTTTGCCCGTAATTTACCATTGATCATGATGGGGTATTCAAAACTACTCTCTACCAGGTATTCTTCCTTAAATTCTGGGAAAGAGGCCTTGGTGATGGATGTAGAATGGCCAAGCAAATCCCAGAGTTCTTCAGCAATATGAGGGGCATAGGGAGAAACCAGTACGACAAGGGGTTCTAGGATTTGGCGCTTATTGCATCCCAAGGCAGTCAATTCATTCACACAGATCATAAAGCTAGAGACAGAAGTGTTGAAGGAATAATTGGCCATATCCTCCTCCAATTTTTTAATGGCTTTATGAAGTGCTTTGAGTTCTTCTTTACTAGGGACTTCCTCTGATACGTCAAATTTGCCATCAGCATCATGGAAAAGATTCCATAATTTTTTCAAAAACTTAAAAACCCCATCAATGCCGTTGGTGTTCCAAGGCTTAAACTGCTCCAAGGGTCCCAAAAACATTTCGTACAAGCGCAGCGTGTCTGCTCCATAACGTTCGATGATGTCGTCCGGGTTGACCACATTGTATTTGGACTTGGACATTTTTTCTACTTCTGCCCAACAATGGTACTTCCCATCTTCTAGGATAAATTCCGCGTTGGCTAGATCAGGTCTCCATGCTTTGAATTTCTCCAGGTTCAACTGGTCGTTGTGCACAATGTTCACATCCACATGCATGGCAGAAGTATCGTAGTTATCCTTCAATCCAAGGGACACAAAGGTGTTACTCCCTTTGATTCGGTACACAAAGTTGGATCGACCCTGGATCATGCCTTGGTTGATCATTTTTTGGAAGGGCTCATCGATGGAAACTGCCCCAATGTCGTAGAGGAACTTAGTCCAGAATCGGGAATACAATAGGTGTCCGGTGGCATGTTCTGATCCACCGATGTAGAGATTTACCGCTCCCCAATAGTCCGTTTTGTCTTTATCTGCAAAGTTGTGGGTGTTGCTTGGATCCATGTAGCGGAAAAAATACCAGCTTGAACCTGCCCAACCCGGCATGGTAGAAAGTTCCAAGGGGTAGGTACCCGATTCAGTGGTATATGTCCAGTCTTTTGCTCGACCAAGCGGCGGTGCCCCATCTTCCGTAGGCAAGTACTTGTCTACCTCCGGGAGTACCAAAGGCAGGTCTTTTTCTTCAATCAGGTAGGGAAGTCCGTCCTTGAAATAGACCGGTAGCGGTTCACCCCAGTAGCGCTGTCTGGTAAAGATGGCATCCCGCATGCGGTACTGTACTTTTCCATGTCCAATACCTTTTTCTTCCAAAAAGGCGATGCATTGGCTTATCGCTTCCTTCATAGTCAAGCCATTTAAGTTGCCTGAATTGATGATGGTTCCGCCTTTTCCTGGGAAGGACCCGTTTTCCATAGAGCCTTCGATTACTTGGCGGATTTCCAATCCAAAATGGCTTGCAAAATTGTAATCCCGCTCGTCGTGCGCAGGAACGGCCATCACTGCGCCTGTACCATAGCCGGCAAGCACGTAGTCTGCAATCCAAACTGGAATCTCTTCTCCATTAAATGGGTTGATTGCATAAGAGCCTGTAAAGGCACCTGAAATGCTTTTGACATCGCTCATGCGGTCTCGCTCCGAACGATTTTTTGCTTGCTGAATGTAGGCTTCGGCAGCAACTCGCTGGTCATCCGTGATCAGCTCTGCGGACAAGTCTGATTCTGGGGCCAAGGCCAGGTAGGTCACTCCGTAAATGGTGTCCACCCGGGTGGTGAATACTTGAATTTTTTGTTTGGAGCCTTTTACAGCAAAAACTACCTCTGCGCCGATGGATTTACCAATCCAGTTGCGCTGCATCTCCTTGATGGGCTCCGACCAATGCAATTCGTTCAAGCCTTTGAGTAACCTATCGGCATAGGCCGTAATTCGCATGGACCACTGCATCATCTTTTTCCGCTCTACGGGATGTCCACCTCGCTCGGAAAAACCATCTTTCACCTCATCGTTGGAAAGGACGGTTCCCAGGGCAGCACACCAGTTGACGGTGGTCTCTGCAAGAAAGGTCAATCGGTAATGCAAGAGCAATTGCTGCTGCTCATTCGTTGAAAACGCTTTCCATTCTGCAGCCGTGAAGAAAGGGGTGCCTTCGTCACATACAGCATTTACCCGTGCATTGCCCTCTTGTTCAAATCGGGAAATCAAACCAGAGATCGGTAATGCTTTGTCTGCCTCCAAATCGTAGTAGCTCGAAAAGAGCTGCATAAAAATCCACTGCGTCCACTTGTAATAGGCTGGATCAGAAGTACGTACTTCGCGGTCCCAGTCAAATGCAAAGCCTATATTTTTTAATTGCTCGGTATATCGCTGAATATTTTGGGCAGTAGTTATGGCAGGATGCTGTCCAGTTTGGATAGCATACTGTTCGGCAGGTAAGCCAAAGGAATCGTAACCCATGGGATGGAGCACATTGAATCCCTTCAGGAGCTTAAAGCGGGAGACGATATCGGAGGCGATGTATCCTAAAGGATGGCCCACATGCAAGCCGGCACCGGAAGGGTAGGGAAACATATCCAGGGAATAAAATTTTGGCCGCGAAGTATCTACCTCTGCCTTAAAAGTGCCTTGAGCACTCCATTTTTCCTGCCATTTATGTTCGATTTCCCTAAAATTATACTCTGCCATTGCTTACTTAGACTTAAAATTTATTGCCAAACGCTTGCAAAAATAGCAAAATACCAGGGTTTTGATAGTATAATTTCCATTTCCTGTGGCTCTTTGCTAAACCATTGATCAATTTTTTGAAAGAGACGTCACAATTTTCCCTATTTTACATTACTTAAACTTTCCCTCCATGAAAAAACAGCTAATCCTTACCCTTCTTATTGCGGCAGGTCTTTTATCGCCGATCCGAGCCCAGAAAAAATACACTACCAAGCAAATTGAAGCCTTAAAATCGGAAGTATCCCAACTCGTAGAAGCCAACCATAAACAAAGCCAAGTAATGGTGGATAAGGTGTTCAGCTTTGCTGAATTGGGATTTCAAGAAGTAGAGTCCTCCAAATACTTGACGGGAATATTGGAAAAGCAAGGTTTTACCATCGAGCGAGGGATTTCTGGAATTCCCACGGCTTGGTTTGCTACCTGGTCCAATGGACCAGGACCCGTGATCGCCCTAGGTTCTGACGTGGATAATATCCCCAAGGCATCCCAATATCCAGGAGTTGCCTATCACAAACCCATGGTAGAGGGGGCTCCAGGTCATGGAGAAGGACACAATGCTGGAATTCCTCTCAATATCACTGCTGCCTTGGCAGTGAAACAACTCATGGAAAGGGAAAAGATAGGGGGGACACTCATCCTTTGGCCAGGAATTGCTGAGGAGTTGGTGGCAGCCAAGGCCTGGTTTGCGCGAGATGGAAGATTTGATGGGGTGGATTTATGCATTTTCACGCACGTGGCCAATAACCTTGGGGTAAGCTGGGGACAAACTTCTGGAACTGGCTTAATCTCAGTGGAATATACCTTCTCGGGGGATGCCGCGCATTCGGCTGGCGCTCCTTGGAGAGGGAAAAGCGCTGCGGATGCTACCGAGCTGATGAATATTGGGTGGAACTATAAACGGGAGCATTTGCATCCCTTGAAGCGCTCCCACTCCGTGATTACCGATGGAGGAGACCAACCCAATGTGGTACCTTCAAAGGCCTCTATTTGGTATTATTTCCGTGACGTCAACTATACGGGCATCATGGAGATGTATGCGCAGGCCAATGACATCGCCAAAGGAGCCGCCTTGATGACGGGCACAAGCATGACTTCTAAAGTATTGGGAACTGCTTGGCCTAGGCATTTCAACAAAGTCATCGCTGAAAAAATGTACCTCAACGTACTTAAGGTGGGACTTCCTAGTTGGGACGAAAATGATTTGACCCTAGCCAAAGCGGTACAAAAGGAATTGGGCGTAAAAGAGGAAGGGCTGGCGACCAAGCTGGATACCTTAGGTCTACCTGTAAAAGAACCCGTATCCGGGGGTTCGGACGATATTGGAGATGTCTCTTGGGTAATTCCTACGGTGACTTTGCGATTTCCTTCCAACATTCCTGGACTTCCTGGACATCACTGGAGCAATGCCATTGCCATGGCCACGCCCATAGCGCATAAGGGAGTGACCGCAGGAGCAAAAGCCGAAGCAATGACGATCTTAGACTTTTTGCTTCAGCCGGAGTTGGTAGCTCAGGCATGGGATTACTTCAAGAATGTGCAAACCAAGGAGGGAACCTACAAGCCCATGATAACTCAAGAGGATGCCCCACCGATTTATTTGAATAAAAGCATCATGGATCAATTCCGACCTCAGTTGGAAAAGTTCTATTACGACGAAACCAAATACGGAAGCTACTTAGAGCAATTGGGGGTGACCTACCCGACGATCAAAAAAGACTAATCCCTTTTCCCAGCACGCCAACTAATTTCTTTTTCTATGGATCCCAATTCCACCCCTACAGCTCCGAGAGGCCAAACTACCGGAGCTGCTTTGGGTGCACGAACACATCTTAGAATTTCCAGGAAAAGCGAGTCTTTCCTTTTATCAAGACCGATTGCAGCACCGCTTATCCTTAGCCTTGATAGCACTCTGGGAAGGTGAATTGGCTGGATTTAAGGTGGGCTACCAAAGTGAGCTTCCTGAGGCTTTTTATTCCTGGATGGGAGGAGTGAGGGCCGAGTATAGAGGTAAAGGAATTGCAACAGCATTAGCAGAGGAGCAGGAGCGTTGGGCCAAAGCACAGGGATTTACTTCGGTGTTTTTTAAGACGCGTAACCGCTTTCCTGGGATGATTCAGTTTGGGATCAAGCGCGGATTTAAGATTGTGGATTTTCAACCCAAAGGAGGAGTGGAGGATTACCGAATCGTGATGCGCAAGGACTTGTAGCAGATTCATCTTCAAAAAATGCTTGAGTTACTTAACAATTTCGTACCTCGTATCTCGTCTTTCGTACTTTTTCTTTCAATCTTATCCCTTACCTTTGTCCTCTCCTAGCGGTCGAATCACCCGCTTTAACAAAAATTCAAATGGAATCTAAGCCATCTACAACAACTGGTACCCATCTTCCCGTTATGGAGGCGTTTTATACGCTTCAAGGTGAAGGAAAATTTGCAGGTCATGCAGCCTATTTTATTCGTCTTGGAGGTTGTGATGTAGGCTGCGTTTGGTGTGATGTAAAGGAAAGTTGGAATGCCAGTCTCTGGCCAGTACTTTCCATTGAAAAAATTGTCTCTGACGCCCTCGTTTTTCCAGCGAGGTTGGTAGTTATTACGGGGGGAGAGCCTTTGATATACCCCATGAGTCCATTGACCACTTTGCTAAAAGAAAAAGGATTTTCCATACACTTGGAAACTTCCGGAGCGCATCCCTTTTCTGGGAATTTTGATTGGGTTTGTTTTTCACCCAAGAAATTTAAGAAGCCAGACCCTTCCATTTACTCCGTAGCAGATGAACTCAAGGTGGTGGTCTACCATTCGAGTGATTTGGTCTTTGCCCAGGAGCATGCGACACGAGTGGGTTCGGGATGTGAGCTTCGCCTTCAGCCCGAGTGGAGCAAGGCTGCAGACCGCCTTCCTGAATTGATTGACTTTATAAAAAGCAATCCAAGCTGGAAAATTTCGTTACAAACACATAAATTTATGGATATTCCCTAATCCATGCGTTTAGTCCTGCTTGTGTTTTTTGTATGTGGCTTAACTTTCCAGGTTTCTGCCCAAAACTATGCGGTGACAGATTCCAGGGCAATCAAATGGTATAAAGAAGGGGAAGAATTGCTCGGGATAAAGAAGCATTCTGAGGCCTTGGAGAAATTTAGATTGGCCTTAGCTAAGGCTCCTAACTTTTTTGAAGCCTACCAAAAGGCAATTCAAATTCTAGTGAGTCAAGGCAAGTACAAGGAGGCGGAGCAACTGGGGATGCAAGGTAAAGCTAATCTACAAAGTTTACGAGATACCACTTCCAATATGAGGGATATAAGTTGGCTTTTCTGCACCATTTACCTTAAACAAGGTCGCTTTAAGGAAGCCTATCTCGAATTTATTTCATTGGAAGGAAGTTTAGACCCAGATTTCAAAAAAACGACCTATTATTTAGAAATGAAGGCCCGTATGAAATTTTTGGGAGAGCAACTACCACTCAAAAAAGAAGTCGAGAAAGAAAAATTGAGTTTTCCTTTAAATGGATATGCCTTACAATATTTTCCAGTACTGACCGCAGATGGAATGCAACTTTTTTTTACTAAGAGAGATGGGACAAGCTCAATAAATAATGAGGATATTTTTTATGCTTATGCTGATTCAACAGGCGCTTGGTCTAATCCTCAGGAAATTTCTAAAAAAATTAATTCTAATTACAATGAAGGAACCTGCTCAGTTACAGCTGATGGAAATTTTTTGATATTCACTTCCTGTGATGCCCCCTCTTCCCTGGGGAGTTGTGATTTGTATAGTGCCCAAAAGATTAATGGGGAGTGGCAGGCACCAATTAATATAGGTCCAAAGGTAAATTCCTCCTCTTGGGATTCTCAACCTTCTCTTTCAGCAGATGGCCGAATTTTATTCTTTTCTTCAGATCGGAGAGGTGGATTTGGAGGGAACGATATTTGGTATTCCCTCAGAAAAAAGGACGGATCTTGGTCTGAGGCTAAAAATGCAGGACCTGTACTTAATACCGCAAAAGATGAGATTTCCCCTTTCTTATTTTTTAATAATGAAACGCTTTTTTTTGCCTCAGATGGGCATATGGGTTTTGGAGGGATGGATATTTTCCTTTCAAGGGTTGAAGTGGGTGAATTTCAAGTTCCTGAAAATTTAGGATTACCCATCAACGACCAATTGGATCAGGTGGCCCTATTTATTACCGCACAAAAAGAATATGCTTATTACAGCGAACTCAGTACCTTTCAAGGAGCCAATGACCGAGCATTTCTATATAGGTTTAATTTTCCCCAACAAATCGAAGTGGGGCAGTCGGTTACCGTGACCCAAGGTCAAGTGCGGAATTCATCTACTGGGCAGCCCATTCAAGCCACCCTATCCTTGGTTTCCCTCAGCAATGACAGTACCTATTATCAATTTGAATCGGATGGAAAAAATGGAGAATTTATCATGCTTTATCCCGAGCAAGGGATTTCTGGTCTTTACGTGGAGAAAAAAGGATTCCTTCCCAAAATTTACAATGTAGATCGAGATTCAATTAAAAATGTGAGCGACCTTCAGGTAGAGCTTGTACCTATAGCTGCGGGAGAGGAGTTCGTCTTCGAAAATGTGTTTTTTGATTTTGATAAATACGACTTGAAAGCAGAGTCCTACAGTTCGCTGAGAAGATTACTCGCATTTTTACAAACTAACCCAGAGGTCCACATAATAATTACAGGTCATACCGATAATGTAGGGGCCGCTGCCTACAACCAACGATTGAGCTTGCTTAGAGCCATGGAAGTACAATCTTTTTTACTCAAGGAGGGTATCGCCCCCAAGAGGATAGAGGTGGAAGGTAAAGGAGACCAACAACCCATGGTCCCAAATACCAATGCTCAACAGCAAGCTCTCAATAGGAGAATTACCATTCAGGTGAGGTAATGCTTGCCTATCTCCATTGATAAAGCTTATCATTCATAAAGAAATTTTTTATTTAACACTTTCAAATTTCTATTTATAAATAACCGGTAAAAATCCCTAAAAAGTACTCTCTTTTTAAGTGCTCTAAACCCAGCTGCTTTCAAGTTCAAAACAACAATTTTGTATTTTTTCGAGCATTTCTTGAGTTATTTTTTTTTAAAATCTATAAAAAAAATAAAAAAATTAACTTTTGTTAACATCCTAAAACCTTGATTGATTAGATGTTAATTAAGTTTTTTTTCTTTAAAACAAAATAATATTTTGATTTATTGAATTAATTTTGATTTTTAAACCAGTTTACATATTAAACTTTTCTATCCTATTTTGGGTAGTAAATTTGAGTTATTCCAATTTAAGGAATAATATTGAGACTAAATTAAATCAAAATTTAACCGATATGAGGAAAGTTTTACTTCTAGGACTCATGCTGTTTTTAGTAAATGCAGTTGCATTTGCCCAAGACCGTGTGATCACCGGTACGGTTTCTTCGACCGAAGATGGTCAAGGAGTACCAGGTGCAACAGTTCTGGTTAAGGGAACGACCATTGGTACAGCTACCGATATTGACGGTAGGTATTCCATTAGCGTCCCAGCCGGAAACAATGTCTTGGTCTTCACGTTTGTGGGACTAAGATCTCAAGAGGTATCCATTGGAAATCGATCCACCATCAATGTGGCTTTGGAGTCTGATATTACTGCTCTTGGGGAAGTTATTGTAACAGGGTATGGTACGCAGCCCAAGCGAGAAGTAACCGGTGCGGTTTCTTCCGTTAAAGGAGATGCGATTCAAAACCTCCCTCTACAATCGTTTGATAGAGCCCTACAAGGACGTGCTGCGGGTGTACAAGTAAGGTCTTCTAACGGTCTTCCAGGTGGAGCCGTAAACATCCGTATTCGAGGCGTTGGTTCTATCAACGCAGGTAACGAACCTCTATTTATTGTGGATGGTGTGCAGTTGAATAACCAATCCAACGCCTCTTTTACACAATCTAACCCACTTGCTTTCTTGAACCCGAATGACATCGAGTCCATGGAAATCTTGAAAGATGCGGCTTCTGCTGCGATCTACGGTTCCCAGGCTGCAAACGGGGTAGTCATCATTACTACCAAAAAAGGTAAGCAAGGAAAAGCGAAATTCGAATTCAACGCCTTCTCAGGAGAAACCCAGCCCTTGAAGTACTTGGATGTACTTGGAGGTTCGGAGTGGTATGCCATGAGAAGAGATGCATTGATTAATTCTGGCAACACGGCACCTGAAGCCAACTCCCTAAATACTATGGGAAGACTTCCTTCCAACTGGGCCTCTTTAACGAGAGCGCAATTGGACGCGCTAGGATTGGCTTTGCCTACCTACGATTGGCAGCGAGAAGTGATTGGATTAGGTAGACTTCAAAACTATGAATTGTCTGTTTCTGGAGGAGACGATAAAACCACCTTCTTCCTTTCCGGATCGTACAATTACCAACAAGCATCTATTCGACCTATTGACTTTGAAAGAGGTACCGTTCGTTTGGCTTTGACGCATAATGCTTCGGATCGATTGAGCATTGAAACCAACATCAACTTATCTACCTTTCAGCAGAATGTCCCTTTTGCTGTGGAAGGTTCTTTCTTAGGTAACCCTGCTTTCTCTGCATCCGCAGTATTGCCTCACAACAATCCTTACAACGAAGATGGTACTTACAACCTAGCCATTGCTGGGGTATTAGGTCAAAATATAGTGCAGGTAAACGATTACAATTCTGGTATCCAAAGAACCAATACCGTAGTGGGTAACTTGATTACCAATTACAAGATTTTGGATAATCTTACCTTCAGATCTCTATTTGGTTTGGATTACCGTTTGCTTCAAGGAGACAACTACCGAGATCCACGTACTCCAGATGGAGCGGGTGTAGTAGGTAGAAGTTCCGTACAGTCCGACTGGAGAACTCGTTTTATCACTACACAAACCTTGAATTGGAATAAATCTTACAATGGAGTTCATAACCTCTCTTCCATTTTGGGTATAGAATACTTATCTGAAACTAGAGAGGGTATCTCCGGCGCAGGTATTGGATTCCCAACTTTCCAATTTAGAACTATTCAGTCTGCGGCAACTCCTGAATCCATCACTGGTTTCTGGACCGGCTACAGAAGAGCCTCTGCTTTTGGTTCGGTGAACTACGATTACAAGAAGAAATACCTAGTGACCGCTACTGCTCGATATGACGGATCATCTCGATTCGGAATCAACAACCGTTACGGATGGTTCCCTTCTATTCGAGTAGGATGGAGCTTGGTGGAAGAAGAATTTTTGAAATCTTCTAGCTCAGTATCGGAAATGAAGTTGAGAGCTTCTTACGGTTTGACAGGTAATGACCAAATCGGAAACTTTGCAGCGAGAGGTCTTTACGGAGGCGGAGGTAACTACTCCGGAAGTGCAGGTATTCTTCCTTCTTCCTTGGCTAACTTCAATTTGGGATGGGAAACCAACAACACCCTTAACTTCGGTTTGGATTACGGATTCTTTGACAACAGAGTTACTGGTTCATTGGACGTATTTGATAGAAGAACCAAGAATTTGTTATTGGATCAACCTATCCTCTGGATTAATGGTTTTGGAAGCATTGCCAATAACGTAGGTGAACTTCAAAACCGTGGTATTGAATTTGAAATCACCACAGTAAACGTTGATAAAAATGGATTCCGTTGGAATACCAGCTTCAACTTCTCTAAAATCGACAACCAAATCGTGAAGTTGTACGATAACTTGAAGTTTTTGCCAGCTAACCCTGGTATTGCCATCGGCCAGCCAGTAGGTAGAGACGGTGGTGGAGCTAATTTCATCGCTCTATATGCTGGGGTAAACCCTGCTACCGGTCGTCCTATGTGGTATGATATCAATGGTAATATTACCTATTTGCCATTGGCTGCCGATAGACAATACTTTGGATCTAACTTGGCTACCACCTTTGGGGGTATGAACAATACTTTTTCTTACAAAGGTTTTGAATTTACTGCCTTCTTCACTTACGAATACGGTGGAATTATCTCTGATGGTCAGTACAGCTTCTTGAGAGAAAATGGAACTCGTTTGGCACTAAATGCTCTTCGTGAGGTGAATGATAGATCTTGGAGAACTCCCGGTCAAATCACGGATATTCCTAGAAATTTGACTACCAACGCTGGTAACGAAACCAGAGGTGCAAGTAGGAATTCAGGTTCTGCCGCTTTGTTGAGATCTGATTTTATTAGACTTGCTCAAGTGACCTTGGCCTACAATTTCAAACCAAGTTTAATAAGCAAAATTGGACTCTCAAGAGCTCGTGTATACATGCAAGGATTGAACTTGTGGACCTATGCAGATTATCCTGGCTATGACCCTGAATTTACAGGTGCTGGCACAGGAGCAACTCCTTTGACCAAGAACTATACCCTTGGTGTTCAAATTGGTTTCTAAAATTCAAAAGGAAAAAACTATGAAATTATTCAATAAAGCTTTCTTATTCCTTGCGCTTACTGGAACCTTACTGGTGAGCTCTTGTGATAGCTTGCTGGATGTACAACCAAGACAATCCATTGATGCCAACGGTGCCTTGTCTACTCCAGATGCAATGAACGCGGCCCTTAATTCGGTTTATGCTAAATTAAGGTCTACTAGAAATTATGGACGTGATCTTCTAGCCATGTCGGATGCTTTGGCAGACGTAGGATTTACTACAAGTAATTCCGGTCGATTGATAAGTGAAAACAACAACCAGCCTGGGGCACACTTCCAAGCAGGTTTTTGGCAAAACTCGTACTTTGCGATCAACGAAGCCAATTTGATTTTGGACGGATTGACAGCAGTAAAAGGAGCTTCCGCTGCGCAACTTGCCCGTTGGGAAGGTGAAGCGAAGTTCTTGAGAGCTCTTTACTATTTTGATCTGGTAAAGGTGTATTCCTATATTCCTACCGCTATTTTCCAGCCTGGTGTAATCGATCAGGGGGGCATACCTGTGGTGACCGTAGGAGTTATATCTTCAGGAGAGGCTTTGGGACGTAAGGTAGCTAGATCTACCATCGACCAGGTGTATGCACAGATTTACAAAGATTTAGAAGATGCCAAGCGTTTGCTTCCTACAGGAAGAGGGGTACAGTATGCCTCTGGCGCAGCAGCTTCAGCCTTGCTTTCTCGTGTGGCCCTTTATAGAGGTGATTACCCTAAGGTAGTAGCTGAGTCAACCACTGCTTTAGCAAGTAGTGTGGGTACCGTTTTGTCAGGTTCTGCTTATGTTAACGGCTGGAGATCTCCAGTACATCCTGAATCCATGTTTGAGGTTAGCTTCGCTTTGGCTACAGAGTCTATTGGGGTAAACGAATCGCTACAGTCTTCTTACACTGCTTTGTTGAACCTAACGAACAAAAATTCTCAAGGCGGATGGGGTGATTTTATTCCAAATGCTAGAGTTAGAAATTTCTTCGGACTTGCTGCTTTGCAAATTGGCACTCCTGCTACTGACAATAACAATTGGGACGTAACTCGTAACGCCGATGTTAGAGGACAACTTTACACTACTGGAAATACCATTCGTGGTGCTGGTCGTCAGATCGAGTGTACCAAGTTCATGTCCAAGTCAGGCTTTGCATATGCAGACAACGTGCCTGTAATCCGTAAGTCAGAGATGCACTTGAATAGGGCGGAAGCAAATTATCATTTGAAGAATGAATCTGCTGCTTTGACCGAATTGAATGCGTTCAAGGCTCTTAGAGGACTTCCTGCGGTCACCCTTTCAGGTGCGGCACTTTTGGAAGAAATTCTTTTGGAAAGATTCAAAGAGTTTGCTTTCGAAGGACATAGATTCTTTGACTTGAAGCGTTATGGAAGAGCAATTGTGAAAACTACACCGGCGGTAAACCTAGCATTTGACGACTTCAAGATCCTACCTCCAATCCCTCAGCGTGAAGTGGATGGTAATCCAAACATTAAACAAAACAAAGGCTACTAAAAAATAGAAATCATGAAAAAGTTATTTTCTTTAGTCGCTCTGGCCTCCATACTTGTATTTTCTTCTTGCATTGAGCAAAACTATATCGTTTGGGAAGGTCTTGTGGTTGAATTCCAAGATGCTGTAGACCGTTCACCTGTGGCAGGTCAAGTTTATCCTAGAATCACGGTAGCCAATACCGTTGGAACTGTAAACCTACGCGTTAATCTAGTAGGAAAGCAGAGACCCTCTGACGAAATCATTACTTACAATGTAGCAGCCGATGGCACCACTGCAGTGGCAGGTAGAGATTACGTAGCTCCTGGTACCTTGACTATTCCTGCAGGCTCCAGCTTTGGTACCTTGACCGTAAACGTTTTAAATACGGGTAAGATCGGTGGATCTGTTGATTTGTTACTTCAGTTGGTAGGTAACGATGAGGTAGGCAATAGCGCCAACTACAATAAAGTTCAAATTCGAATTACTAGATAATCCACTTCTTAGTGGTATCTTCATAGCTAAACTAAAAAAGACCGGAATTTCCGGTCTTTTTTTTCCTAATAATGATGAAAACTAACCTACTCCTAGTAGCAATTTTGCTTTGCCTATTGCCAAGCTTTGCAGATGCACAGTTGACCATTTTACGTGACAACGGTACGGGTATACCTATTACCGCCAACCCTTATCGTGAAGTAAAGGGATCGGCTTATTTAGAAGATTTTACCAAGGGTAAGATTTTTCTTCCTGATGGACAATGGGTGGAAGGCCTCCAAATTGCCCTAAATGCCTATGAAAACACTTTAGAATACAAGTTGGAGGGATCACTCTTCTCCTATACTTCTGACAAATTGAGTGGGTTTACCTATACTTCTTCCAAAGAAGGTTTGGTAGAGTTTACCTCTGCTTATGAAATTCCGACCTTGAAAGAAAGACGGTTTGTGCAGGTGCTAGAAAAGGGAAAATACATCCTATTGCTTCATGTGTACAAGATCATGACCGATGATCCATCGGCCACCTACGGAACTCAAGCAGCCAAGGTATTTCAGTCCCAGCAAGAATTGTTTGTGGTCTCAGGAGGTAAGGTGTATTTGATGAAAGGTAAAGAGAAGGACCTCAATGAAATCTTTGGTCAAGATGCCGCTAAGGCAGGCGAATGGATCAAATCCCAAAAGCTTAACGTAAAAGATATGGATGACATGCGCGCTTTGATCCGTCAGTTAAATCAATAGATGAGTTTTTTTAAATTCAAGGCTTTTGCTTCTTTTCAGTCGTGAAATAGGAGTAAGGTCTTCTATTTTTTTTAATTTTGGCGCTTAGTATTACAAGTTCATGATTTACGTTTCAAGAAAGGAGCATTTTAATGCTGCTCACAAGCTTTGGAATCCCCATTGGTCCGAAGAAAAAAATATAGAAGTGTTTGGTCCCTGTGCCAACGTCAATTGGCATGGCCATAATTTTGAACTTATTGTGACGGTAAAAGGACAAGCAGATCCTGAAACCGGATTTGTAGTGGATTTAAAAAAATTAAGTAGCGTGGTCAAAACCTTGGTTATTGATAAGGTAGATCACAAAAATCTAAATTTGGATGTGGACTTTATGCAGGGAAAAATGGCCAGTTGTGAGACCTTGGTTTCAGAATTTTGGAAAATACTCTATCCTGCGGTCAAGGAAATAACCACACAGGGAGAGTTGCATAAGATAACGCTGTATGAAACTCCAAGAAATTTTGTAGAATATTTTGGGGAGTAGCCTACGTGGTAAGCAAAGTTTTTTGGGAAGTAGGCCGAATAGCCTACTTTTATTTTTTACTTGAACCAAACAAATCCGGTGAAAAAAATTTACATCATTTCTGGTGAACGGTCTGGCGACATGCATGCCGGCAATTTGGTCTTGGCCTTGAAGCAATGTGATTCCGAAATGCAGATTCAAGGGATGGGAGGCAGTTATTCACAAGCAGCTGGAGTACAACTTACCTTAGATTATGCTGAAGTCTCTGTGATGGGCTTTCTGGAAGTTTTATTAGGATTCAGAAAAGTGCTCCGTGCACTGAAAATTATCAAAAATGATCTTCTGGTCTTTCGTCCAGACCTTCTGATTCTGGTTGATTTTGGTGGATTTAATATGAAGGTGGCTGCATTTGCCAAAAAAAATCGAATTCCTGTGCACTATTATATCCCTCCTAAAATCTGGGCTTGGAATCAAAAAAGAGCATTTACCTTAAAAAAGGTGACAGACGAAGTTTATTCCATATTGCCTTTTGAACCTTCATTTTTTGAAAAGTTTGGCATGAGGGTACATTACGTAGGTAATCCACTATGGGACGAAATCACTGCATATTTACCTCAGAAACTTTTTCTTCAGCAACACGGATTGTCCCAAGCGCCCATACTGGCCTTATTGCCCGGGAGTAGGAAGCAGGAGGTTCAGGCCATGCTGGACACCATGCTCTCTATAGTAAAGGAATTTCCTCAAGTCCAGGTGGTAGTAGCAGGGGTAGCTAACTTATCTCCAGAAGTTTACCAGGATGCTGTAGATCAAGGGATCAAGATGATTTATTCACAGACCTATGACCTGTTGACTCATGCTTTTGCTGCGGTAGTTACCTCAGGAACAGCCACTTTGGAAACCGCACTTTTTAGGGTGCCTCAAGTAGTGGTCTACCGCACCTCTTTTATTTCCTACCAAATTGGAAAAAGGCTCATTCGTGTGCCCTTTATCTCTCTACCTAATCTTATTGCAGGCAAGCAAGTGGTCAAGGAGTTGATTCAGAATGAATTTTCTGCACACCATCTCCAAAAGGAGATCATTAGGCTTGTTGAAGATCTCCCGTATAGGGAGGAAATTTTAAAAGGCTACGATCAGGTCATCGAAAAATTGGGAAGGCAATCGGCCTCTGCAACTACTGCTCGACTCCTTCTAGGGAAGAAATAAACACTGAGTTAACTCACAAAAAAAATCCCCGAAACAAGTCGGGGAGAGAAATTAGGCTACTTGAAGGTGTTTAAACTTTGAGCTATCCAACTTCGATTTGGCATAATCCTCGGTAATCCGAAGTTCTTTGACCTCTGGATCTGAAGGAATTTCATACATGGCATCTGTGATGATTGCCTCGCAAATCGATCGTAAGCCTCTGGCTCCTAATTTGTATTCTACCGCTTTATCCACAATAAAATCAATTGCCGAGGGATCGAAGGTTAGAGCTACCCCTTCCATTTGAAGTAATTTGGCGTATTGCTTTACCAAGGCATTTTTGGGTTCGGTCAAAATCCGCTTGAGTGTATCCCGATGTAAGGGATCCAAATGGGTAAGTACAGGAAGCCTACCGATCAGTTCGGGAATAAGACCAAATGCCTTTAAGTCTTGTGCACTTATAAAATGAAGCAAGTGATCCTCCTTACTTTGTATAGGGTTTGCTGTGGTACTGAAACCCATGGGCTGGGTATGGAGACGCTTACCGATGTGACGGGTAATACCGTCAAAAGCTCCTCCGCAGATGAAGAGGATATTTTCGGTATTAACGGCGATCATTTTCTGATCAGGATGCTTTCTTCCTCCTTGAGGGGGTACATTCACTACGGTTCCCTCTAGTAATTTAAGCAAGGCTTGCTGCACACCTTCTCCGCTTACGTCTCGGGTAATGGAGGGGTTATCTGATTTTCTCGCGATTTTATCTATTTCGTCTATATAGACAATACCTCTTTCAGCAGCTTCTACCTTATAATCAGCAGCTTGAAGCAATCGGGTAAGGATACTTTCTACATCTTCGCCCACATAGCCCGCCTCAGTAAGGACAGTAGCATCTGCAATGCAAAAGGGTACCTCCAAAATTTTGGCTAAAGTTTTTGCAAGGTAGGTCTTGCCTGTTCCTGTATCACCCACCATGATGATATTAGATTTTTCAATCTGAACTTCATCGGGATCATCTTTCTGTTGCAAGCGCTTGTAATGGTTGTAGACAGCCACGGTAAGTACCTTCTTGGCTTCGTCTTGGCCAATCACGTACTGATCCAAGTAGCGGGTCAATTCCTTGGGTTTTCTCAGGAGAAAAGTAGGCTGAGCAGCAGCTCTTTTGGTTTTCTCATCTTCCCCCACAATCAGGTGTGCTTGTTCAACACAAAAATTGCAGATATGAGCGGAAATCCCAGAGACCATGACTTCCACCTCTTTTTTAGCTCTACCGCAGAAAGAACAGGTTACTTGAGCCATTACTTAGGTTTTTTAACAAGGACTTCGTCAATCAATCCGTATTCTTTGGCTTCAGGAGCTTTCAACCAATAGTCTCGATCCGAATCTCGTTCGATCTCTTCGAACGTTTTTCCAGTATGATTGGCTAAAATTTGATACAATTCCTGGCGCATGGCCAAAATCAATTTCAAGGAAATTTCCATGTCTTTGGATTGCCCTTGCATGCCCCCCGAAGGCTGGTGAATCATCACCCTAGAATGCTGAAGTGCTGATCTTTTGTCTTTGGCACCCCCAGCTAGTAATACTGCGCCCATGGAAGCAGCAATCCCTGTACAAATAGTGGCTACGTCTGGGCCAATGTACTGCATGGTATCGTAGATCCCTAACCCTGCAGTGACTGATCCTCCAGGACTGTTGATGTAAAGTAGCACATCTTTTTTGGAATCCACTGACTCTAAAAATAAGAGTTGCGCTACAATGATATTGGCAATATGATCGTCTATACCCGTACCTAAAAAGATGATTCTGTCCATGATCAATCTGGAGAAGACATCTATTTCTCTGAAATTTTGGGGTCTTTCTTCGATCACGGATCGGGTCATGTTTTCGATCTGCTGCGCATACTGGTCAAAAGCCGTTCCACTGACGCCCTGGTTGTGGATGGCATATTTTCTAAATTCTTCCTTGTTGATCATCGTCGTATGTGTTCTTTGTATACAAAAATAAAAAAGTCCTTTTAAAAGGACTTTTCAATATAAGCTGATAATTCAATTACTTTTCTAAAAGTTCCTTAAATTCATCAATGGTGACCTTCTTTTCAGTCATTTTTATTTTTTCCTGTACCAATGTCAATACTTTTTCATTTTGAACTGAAGTCATCATGTTCATGTAGTTTTGCCCTTCGTTTCCTTTGAGGTAGTTGTCTACAAACATGTCCATGCTGGCTTCCAATTGTGCCCCAAGTCCTGAGGAAGCAAATTGCTCCCGAATCATTTCTTTTGTTTTTTCGATGACATCGGCATGCTCTGCTTGGAGACCATGTTCTTTCGCGATTTGATTGGCTACCAAGGTCCATGAAAGTTGCTTGGCATAGATAGGATATTCTTTTTCCACATCTTCTATAGAAACCTTCCCTTCGTTGGCACGAAGCAACCACTCTTTGAGAAATGCATCGGGCAGAGAAAGGGCAGCGGCTTGAAGGACTACTTTTTTGAGTTCCTCTTGGGTAAATACCTTGGCTTCCCTATCGTAATTTTGCTCCAGAGTTTGCATTACTTTTTCTTGGAATGCTTCCACGGAATTTACTTGATCTGGCCCAAAAATTTTATCGAAAAACTTTTGGTTCAGCGATGCTTTTGCCTTTCTATTGATGTTTTTTACCTTGAAGGTGAAGCTTGACTTCTGATCTTTGGCTTCTTGTTCTGACAATCCAAATGCAGCTACCCATTCTTCTTTTTTGACTTCCTTGGCTTCAAAAGAAACTACCGCTTCTTTTCCTATACCCATAAATTTGGATGCTAGCTTTTTAGTGAGCTGGGTAGTATCTAGGGAAAGGGTCTTGGAGAAATCTCCTGAAGTAGCATTCAAATCCCCATAGATAAAATCTCCAGGCTCAGAAAGCTCGGGATTGGTACTTTCTCCATATTGGGAAGTCAGGTTGTCTACCGTTTCGTCAATTAGTTTTTGATCTACCTTAATGCTGTACCTTACTCCCTTGATTGCGGAAGACAATTCAATTTTAATAGCCTCTACGAATCCAATGCTGTATTCAAATTCAAACTCCCTTTGGGTCTTCCAATCGATAGAAGCAGATTCTTTCTCCGAAGGCAGGGGTTCTCCTAGGACTTTAAAGGGTTGTTCCTTCAAATAGGTATTGAGGGACTCACCCAACAAGGTATTGATCTCCTCCACCATCAGAGAGGTACCATACATGTTTTTGACCATGGAAAGAGGTGCTTTTCCAGGTCTAAACCCTCGAATCACTGCCTTTCTAGCATAATCCTTCAGTTTGTTGTCTACCTTGGGTTGATAATCTGCTTCAATTAGTTTAATTTTAATTGAGGCTTGGTTTTTCGAATGCTTGTTTAAAGAAATTTCCACAGTATAAAGAATTAAACAGGTGTTGAACTAAAAACCCCCAATCTCTTTCCTATCTCAAAGACAGTGGAGGGATTGAGGGCTCGTGGGGTGCGGATAGAGGGACTCGAACCCCCATGCCTCGCGGCGCTAGATCCTAAGTCTAGTGCGTCTACCAATTTCGCCACATCCGCAATGGACCAAGAGAGGAGAGATTTTAAATGAAACATGTCTCTTACTCAATTGTGGATGCAAAGGTACAGACATTCTCTAAATATCCGCAATGCGGTGAAAAAAATATTTCTAAAAACAGTGGACTCAGATTCGATATCCGCTCAAATTTGGCATAAAATTCCCTGCTAATGATTCAAGTGGATGTAGAAGAAGAACGGCAAGAAATTCTCAAGAGGTATCGCCGACTCCTTCGGCAGGCCAAGCCTGTCTTGAAATCTGGGGATACCAAATTGATCAAAAAGGCTTTTACCATTTCCTTAGAAGCGCACAAAGACATGCGAAGGAAATCGGGAGAACCTTACATTTACCATCCCCTGGAGGTAGCGCTGATCTGCGTAGAGGAAATTGGCTTGGGGACTACTTCCATTATTTCCGCCTTATTACATGACGTCGTAGAGGATACTGACTTAGAGCTGGAAGATATTGAGCGTGATTTTGGCACCAAAGTCATGACCATCATCGATGGTCTTACCAAAATCTCCGGAGTATTTGATTATGGAAGTTCTCAGCAAGCGGAGAACTTCCGAAAAATGCTATTGACCCTCTCTGATGACGTAAGGGTAATTCTAATCAAGCTGGCAGACCGGCTCAACAACATGCGGACTTTGGGGAGCATGCCGAGAAACAAGCAACTGAAAATAGCTTCGGAGACCATGTACCTGTACGCGCCTTTGGCGCACCGCCTGGGACTCTATGCCATCAAATCGGAACTAGAGGATTTGTATCTCAAATACACCGATACCGAGGCCTACAAGGATATTGTAAAGAAGATAAATGAATCGAGAAGCTACCGCAACAAGTTTATCAAAACCTTTATCCAGCCCATAGAGGAGGAGTTGACCCATCAAGGATTCAAGTTTACTATCAAAGGAAGGCCCAAATCGGTGTATTCCATTTTTAGCAAAATGAAAAAGCAGGGGATTCCTTTTGAAGAAGTATTTGACCTATTCGCGATTCGAATCATTTTGGATAGTGCTTTGGAAAATGAAAAGGCAGATTGCTGGCAAGTGTATTCCATAGTCACGGATTTTTACCGCCCTAATCCCAACCGCCTCAGAGATTGGATTAGCACCCCTCGCTCCAATGGCTACGAATCCCTTCACACCACCGTGATGAGTACTACCGGGCAATGGGTAGAGGTACAGATTCGTACCGAAAGAATGAATGATATAGCCGAGCGAGGTTATGCAGCCCATTGGAAATACAAGGAAAAAGAGACTCCTGGCAAATCAGGACCTGGATTGGACGATTGGATCAATCAAGTGCGCAGCATGCTGGAGTCCAACGATGGGAGTGCCATAGAATTTATGGATGATTTTCGGGGAAACCTTTTCCACGATGAAGTATTTGTATTTACCCCTAAAGGTGACCTGAAAGTCCTACCCAATGGGGCATCTGCCCTGGATTTTGCTTTTGAGATCCATACCGAAGTAGGAGCCAAATGTATTGGAGCAAAAGTCAACCAGCGCCTAGTCCCTATCAGCTACAAACTGAAAAATGGGGATCAAGTGGAAATTTTGACTTCTAACAAACAGAAGCCTACAGAAGATTGGTTGCAACAGGTGGTTTCTTCAAGAGCCAAGGCAAAAATTAAAGATGCCTTAAGGGAAGAAAAAAGGTCTGCCACCGTGGATGGAAGGGAAATAGTCCAGAGGAAGTTAAAATCAATGAAGATGGATCTTACTTCCGAATTGATTGAGCAGCTTCGTGCCTATTTTGATCTGAAGACGGCCAATGAGTTTTATTACCGGGTAGGTCGAGGCATCATTGATCCTACATCCATCAAATCCTTTAAAGAGTTTAAGGAACAGCAGAAGAATAAATCCAAGGTAGTCGAAAAAGTAAAGGATGAATCCACCTTTACCAAGGAAATAAAAAATCTAAAAGGTCCAGATCACGACCAACTTCTCATAGGAGAAGATATGGATGTGGTGGATTATTCCCTTTCCAAATGTTGCAATGCTATCCCAGGGGATGAAGTTTTTGGTTTTGTTACCATCAACGAGGGGATAAAAATTCATCGGACTTCTTGCCCCAATGCTTTGGAATTGCTCTCCAACCACGGCAATCGGGTGATTAAGGCAAGATGGACCAGTCAAAAGGAAATTGCTTTTTTGGCTGGTCTGCGCATCATCGGTACCGATAGAGTAGGTTTGGTCAATGATGTCACCAAGGTGATTTCCAACGAACTCAAGGTAAATATGAGGTCCATCACCATCGATTCAGATGCGGGGATTTTCGAAGGCACGATAAAGCTTTATGTAAACAATACGGAACATTTGGAGCAGCTGATCAGCAACCTCAATCAGGTAGAAGGAATACTTAAGGTTTCCCGCTTTGACTAGGAAATAGAATTAGGAATCTATACCGTATATTTGGAAAAATTAGCCACCCATGTCTTTGAATCCCTCGCATTTCGAAGAAGTTAGAAAGTTATTTACGACCTACCTGGAAGATCAAAAACTTCGTAAAACCCCGGAACGGTATGCAATTTTAGAAGAGATTTACAGTCGTACGGGTCACTTTGATGTAGAAGGATTATACATCAGTATGAAGAATAAAAATTATAGGGTGAGCCGAGCGACAGTTTACAATACCCTAGACCTATTGGTGGAATGCGATCTGGTAGCCAAACACCAATTTGGCAAAAACTTGGCCCAGTTTGAAAAATCATATGGTTACAAACAGCACGACCACCTGATTTGCGTGGATTGCAGTAGGGTGTTGGAGTTTTGTGATCCACGAATACAAACTATTCAAAATACCGTAGCTGATATTTTAGATTTTCAGGTAGCGCATCATTCCCTGATTTTGTATGGGAAGTGTAAGAAAGAGCATTGTGAATTCAAAAAAGAGCTTGCATGAAACTAAGTTTTAGTAAAAAAAACGAGGGAACAACACATTTCCTCTTGATGGAAGGAGATTTAATTGGAGAAGAAGTAGGTCCAAGAATAGTAGAATTTGTTACTGATGCTCTAAGGGAGGGTGCTATTACCTATGTTCTTGATTTGGAAAAGGTTAGGTATATCAGTTCTAGCGGTCTAGGTCTCTTAATCACCTTGCTTACCAAAATGAAGAATGCTGGTGGAGAACTTGTTCTCGTATCCCCATCGGAACATGTCCTTAAGCTGTTAGCCATTACCAAGCTTTCTGGGATTTTCTCTATAATGGATAGTATGGCAGATTTTCATCAAAAAAATGGATAAGATCCAATAACTATTTTTCTAGATAGGACTAAAATTTTGATGAATAAAGGGGAACATTCTTTGCTTTTCTTTTCACGAATCACAAATTTCGAGCTTTAATAATCGTACCAAAGGATAACACGCGTAAGATGAAGATGGATGTATTGCTAGGTCTCCAATGGGGAGATGAAGGAAAAGGTAAAATTGTGGACGTGTTGGCCCCCCAGTACGAAGTGGTAGCCAGATTTCAAGGCGGACCTAATGCAGGCCATACCCTAGAATTTGATGGCATCAAACACGTCCTTCATCAGATTCCTTCTGGAATTTTTCGATCTCAAATCCTAAATATTATAGGAAATGGGGTTGTTTTGGATCCTATTATTCTCAAAAAAGAGATCGACGCGCTAGGTAAATTTTCTATAGACTTTAGGAAAAATCTAGTAATCTCGAAGAAGGCAACCATCATCATCCCTACACACAAACTGTTGGATGCTGCCTTAGAACAAGCCAAAGGAGATAAAAAAATAGGATCCACGCTCAAGGGGATAGGGCCTACCTACCAAGACAAAATTGGTCGCGCGGCGCTCCGCATCGGAGATATTTTGGTTGCAGACTTTAAAGAGAAATACCAGGCTTTGGTGGAAAAGCACAAGACTACCTTATCCTTTTACAGCTATCCCTTGGATGCACTAGCCGAAATGGAACAGCAATTTTTTGAAGCCGTGGAATTTATCAAAACTCTTTCCCTTATCGATAGCGAATACACGGTAAACGAAGCCATAAGATCCAACAAAAGAATTTTGGCGGAAGGTGCTCAAGGGTCCCTTTTGGACATTGATTTTGGGAGTTATCCCTACGTGACTAGCTCCACCACCACCACCGCTGGTGCCTGCACTGGACTGGGAGTAGCTCCTTCCAAAATCGGGGAGGTATTTGGGATTTTTAAAGCCTATTGTACTCGTGTAGGTAGTGGACCATTCCCTACAGAGCTTCTAGATGCTACCGGGGATGCCATGCGCAAGGAAGGCAATGAATACGGTAGCACCACAGGTAGGCCTAGACGCTGTGGATGGTTGGACTTGCCTGCTTTGAAGTACTCCATCATGATCAACGGAGTCACCCAGCTCTTCATGATGAAGGCAGACGTACTCAATATATTTGATGAAATCCTCGTTTGTACGGATTATCAATTGCCTTCAGGACAAAAAATAGATACCCTTAGCTTTGAAATCACAGAAACTCAGGTAAAACCCGTTTATAAAAAAATGAAAGGCTGGCATTGTGCCTTAGATCAGGTCAGGACCTATGAGGAATTTCCCCAAGCCTTGAAGGACTACGTGCTGTTTCTCGAAGAAGCCCTTCAAGTACCCATAGCCTTGGTCTCTGTAGGTCCAGATCGGGTGCAGACCATTTATAGGTAATCTTCAAAAATAAAGTTCCCTTGGTTCATTAGACTTGGGGCTTTTTTTTGGACATACACTTTCGTTACTTAGCAATTCTATCCTCTCTAGCGTGCTAAAAAACTTCTTCGCTTTGCTGGTCTTTTGCCTCTGCTCTTTTTCTGGAGTAGCCCAGATAGGATTTCCCTATTGCGAGAGTTTTCAAACCCCTAATACCCAAGCTACTACTATTTTTGGAGGAGATGCTAGATTAACGGAGGGGGTATTGCGATTGACCAACAATCAATTAAACCAGAGAGGACACGTATACTTGGATATCCCTTTTCCCTCTACCTACGGATTGAAGGCAGAGTTTGAATACTTTAGCTATGGGGGTACAAGTCAATTCCTTGCAGACGGCTTGACTGTATTTTTATTTGATGGAGATACTCCAGTATTCAATGCAGGTGGATTTGGAGGATCTTTGGGCTATGCCCCACGGAACCAAGAGCCTGGCCTATCCAAGGCATACATTGGAATTGGTTTGGATGAATATGGGGGCTTTGGCAACAGTCAAGAAGGGAGGACAGGGGCTTTTGCCTCCTTGGATCCAAACGGGAGAGCAGCAGATGCAGTGGTCGTGCGTGGACCTGGAAATCAATTTTCAGGCTATGCCTTTGTGGTTGGAAGAAGAACCAACATGGTGGGGGCAGACAAGGATGGCCTCAACCCTGGGGCACAATTTACCATCAGTTCTGGAGGGGCAGGGACCTTTCGGGTCACGGATCTCAACAAGCCAGGGTACAGAAAGGTGTTTTTGGAGCTGCAACCCAATACCTTGGGGCCAGGATTTTTTTTAACTCTTCAAATGCAAGTAACTACCGTACTCAACCAGCCTCGAATGGTGACCATTTTTGATAGACCCTATTATTTTCCTGCTCCAAAAAATTTGAAAATTGGCTTCGCTGCTTCTACAGGAGGATCTACCAATTTTCATGAAATCAGAAATCTTATTGTTCAGGTGGCTGCTGACGATCAACTCAAGGATCCTCAAGGAATTGATTTTTCGGATATTGCCTCGTGTGCCGGTCAAGAAAATCAATTTTATATCACCGATGAGGAAGTGGTTTTGCCCAACGAAAATAGTAAAATTCGCTGCCTTCAATTTTATCCCTCCCTAGACGCTATCGAAGCCGAATCTGGGGATATCTGTACTCAGGCCAGATGCTTGGAACAAAATAGAACCTTGGTCTTGCCCGAGGGTACTTTTAGGGCCAGTGACCAAGAAGGAGGCTTTACTTTCTTTCCCAACGAGTCTTTTATTGATAAGCAAGTCACAGTTTACTACACCATTACCGATAGCTATGGCAAAACCTCCAAAGGCAATGCCATGACCTTGTCCATCAAGGAATCTCCCGATCCCATTACGCTGAAAGTACTAGGACAAAATCAAGTACTAAATAATGAAGTGTCTTTTTGCAAAGGGTCAGAGTTGACTCTCAGCGGCCAAGGCAACGAAATCTATGAACGATTTGAATGGAAAAAAGATGGAGTGATCCTGCCGGGTGCGGTTCAGCAAGAACTTCGCATAAAAGAGGAGGGAGTGTATGAGGTCATTGGCTACAACCGCAAAAATTGCCCTGCCATAAGCAAAACTATTCGGGCAAAGTGGGTCAGCTATCCCGAACTTACTTTCAGAGCTCCTCTGGTGGGATGTACTCCTGGGCAAACCTTGGATATCACTACCGCACTTAATGGCTACAATCCATCCCTTTACGATTACCGATTATCTCTTGGAGGATTGGTCTTAGAAAATGAAGCCTTGAAAAAAGTAGCTGTATCTGGGATGTATGAATTGCAAGTCAAACCCAAAGCATATACCTGCTATTCTGAACCGGTGAAAGTGGAGGTCTATATTCAGGAAAAGGAATTGAATGTAGATTTTGATTTTGGAGTGCAGGGTACAGGCATCAAAGACGATGCAGGAGGAGGAATATTTCCGGACGATGTAATGGAATTTAAGGACCTATCCGAAGATAGGATAGTAAAGTGGGAATGGGATTTTGGAGATAGCACTTCTTCGGCTGAAAAAAATCCAACCCATACCTATGGCAAAAAGGGGGAATTTCAGGTGACCTTGAAAGGGTACGATGCCTACGGTTGCGTGGGATCTATGACTAAAATACTCCGTATCACGAAAAGCTACAGGCTCATGGTACCCAATGCTTTTACCCCTACCCAGACGAGCAACACCACCTTTGTTCCTAAATTCAGAGGTATAGCAAGCTTGGAGTTATCTATTTTTAACCTATGGGGGGAATTGATATTTAGGACCAAAGAACTTGACACCAAGGGTTGGGACGGGACCTTGGAAGGCAATCTCATGGATGCTGGATTTTACTTTTACAACATAACGGGCAAAGCAAGGGATGGAGAAAAAGTAGAATCACAGGGAAAATTTAGGTTGATCCGATGAAAGGGAAAGGGCTATTGGCTTTGGTTTTTTCTTTGATGAGCTTGACTTCCCTGGCCCAAGACATTCAATATAGTCAATACTACGCCAATCCCATCTACCTCAATCCAGCCATGACTGGAAGTTCGGGGAAGACCCGATTCGGAGTTAATTTTAGAAATCAATGGCCAGGCTTGGACCAGACCTTTTTGGCCTATACTGCCTTTGCAGATCATTTTGAAGAGAGGATTAATTCTGGATTTGGAATAATTGTCCAAGGTGCAAGCGAGTCGTTTACCAAAACCAATTGGAACGAACTGGGATTGGTTTACAGCTACAGGGTACAACTTTCTTCATCCAGTTTTATTCAAGCAGGCATCCAAGGGAGTTTTGTGGCCAGAGATGCTGCTTTTGACCAAGTGGTGCTTGGCTCCCAGCTCAATATTGCTACAGGAACCATCAACCCAGGTGGAAACGGTTTTGAAGGGGAGAGTCAAATCAGAGCCAGCGATGCCCATGCAGGCTTGGTTTATTATGGAAAAAGAGCATGGCTTGGTACTTCTGTAGCCCATCTATTTCAGCCCGACATCAGTTTCTTGGCAGGAGAAAGCAATAAACTTCCTATGAAAATGGGAATTCATGGGGGATACCGATTTGATTTGGCACCAGGAAATATCAACGACTACTTCAATAATACCGATCAAGAACGCTCTTTGTCCATAGGGTTCAATTACAAAGAACAGGGGAGCTTTTCACAACTCGATCTTGGGACCGAATTTTTCTTTGATCCTCTGGCCTTGGGGATTTGGTACCGTGGCTTACCTACCAAGTACGGATTACCCAATCACGAGTCATTGGTTAGTATGGTGGGACTAAGCCTAGATTCAGGATTAGATATTGGATATAGCTTTGATTTTCCACTTTCAAGTTATAGCCTGGGTCGCTCTGCAGGTAGTCATGAACTATCCCTACGCTATGTTTTTTCCTCCCGTCCCGGGAGAAAATACCATGCTCCCTTGCCCTCTTTTCGGTATTGAGGATAAGGATGGTTTAGAGTAAGGAAGGTTAAAGTACGAAATACTTGCCTGCGGCAGGCAGCCGAATACAAACTTTCTTATCTCTTGTTTCTTGCTTCTAGATACTTGCTACTAAAAACTCAGTCTTGTCTCTTGCATCCTGCTTCTTATAGCCATACAGGCTTTTTTTTCTTCCCTCTAATTCTCTAATTTAGGTTCGGAAAATGGAGATGTGATGAAAAAAATAGGATTCTTTAGCGCTTTGATTCTCCCCGCCCTATTGGTCTTAGGAACTTATTTGGGAGGTCCTTTTCTGTGGATGATCCATGTTTTTGTTTTTTTACTGGTACCACTGATGGATTATATGCTTCGGAAGGACACAAAAAATGTACCTGCTGCCGAAGTAAGCCAAGTTACCAAGGAGAGGTTTTACAAACTCATTACTTTTATCTGGGTATATATTCAACTGGCCTTATTGTTTTGGGGTTTTTATGTAGTTAGTAGCCAAGAGTTAGAGCGTATTAGTTGGATAGCTTTTACCACAGGAATGGCATTGATTACTGGTGGGATTGGCATCACAGTAGCCCATGAATTGGGTCATAGGACCGAAAAATTAGAGCAAACCTATGCAAAGGTATTACTGATGACTGTGGCATACATGCATTTTTTTATAGAACACAACAGGGGGCACCACGTACGCGTGGCTACTCCTGAGGATCCAGCCACAAGTAGAAAAGGGGAAAATTTTTATGCTTTTTGGTGGAGATCCGTGACTCAAGGATACCTGAGTGCATGGAGACTGGAGCAAGAGCGTCTCAAAAAAAAGGGTCTCAGCTGGCTTTCTTTATCCAATCAAATGATTTGGTTTCAGCTTTTGCCCCTCCTTTTTATAGTTTCTGTTTTTCTTTTCTTTTCCTACTTGCAAAATCGATGGGTATGGGAAGTTCCAGTGTTTTTTGCAGTCCAAAGCGTGCTAGGTTTTTCTCTACTTGAACTGGTCAATTATTTGGAGCATTATGGCATGGAGAGAAGGAAGTTGCCTTCAGGCCATTACGAAAAAGTCACCCCATTACACTCCTGGAATGCCTCCCATGTGGTTAGTAATTTTCTTCTGTTCCAATTGCAACGCCACTCCGATCACCATGCCCATGCCCACAAAAGGTACCAGGTCTTAGACCATTCGGATGATAGCCCACAGCTTCCTGCAGGATATTCGTTTATGATTCTTGTGGCTTGTATTCCTCCCCTTTGGTTTTCCTGGATGAACCATCGCTTGGAGCAATGGCATCGGGAACGTAAACTCCACTTAGTCCAGTAGGAAGTTATTAAAAAAGGCACTTTTCAAGGCAAGCCAAAGGACAAACAAAAGCATGGCCCAAAAAAGGTAAATCCTATAAAAGTCGGCTGTTTCTTTATACCTATTTTCAAGAATTTCCGTTTTTTCCAACCTGTCGATTTCTTTAAAAATAGAATTCAAGGCTTGACCGTCTGAGGCTCTGAAAAATTGACCATTGCCTATGCTGGCAATTTCTCTAAGGGTGGACTCGTCAAGGTAGCTTTCTACCATGTTTGGACGCCCAAAAAAATCAGTTCCATAGGGAACCATCCCGTCTTTACCTACTGCAATGGTGTACAGCTTGATATCAAAAGCGGTTGCCAGCTGGGCAGCGAAAATAGGATCTACATTTCCTGCATTGCTCTCTCCATCGGAAAGTAAAATCATCACCTTAGATGGAGATTCGCTGTCTTTCATCCGGTTTGTCCCAGCAGCAATCGCAGATCCAATAGCGGTTCCCTTGGTCTCAATCATTGAGAAATTGATTTCTTCAATTAGACTAGTAAGCAAGTCATAATCGTTGGTAAGCGGAGATAGGGAATAAGCTTCTCCAGAAAATACAACCATGCCAATTCGGTCTCCAAATCGTCCATTTATGAATTCTATGGCGGTTTTTTTTGCAGCTTCCAAACGATTGGGGTTAAAGTCTTGCAGATCCATGGACTCTGAAATATCCATCACCAGCAGGATGTCAATTCCTTCGGTATATTGTTCTACCCGTTCGTTACTTCGCTGTGGCCTAGCCAAGGCCACCGCCAAGAGAATTAAAAACAAAAAGAACACGCTACTTGGTATCAGTCTGAGATAGGTCCAAGGATTCCCTTTTGTTGCCTTTTTGGGTAGGGAAAGCTCCAGCACAGGTCTTTTGAGAAACTTAACAAATTTGCGAAGTAAGATAAGTACAGGAATCAACCAAAGGAGGTTCAGCAAAAGAGGATTTTCCCATTCGTAGGATTGGAAGGTCTCTGGCAAAAACCAGGACCAAGAAAAGAACTCAGCGAGCGACTTTATCATGTCTTATCTGGTTTTTACGTAGAATAAATTTTGACTTTGCTACTTCAAGAAGATAGTTGGTAGCGGATTGCGTTTCACTTTGAGCACCCGCATAAATAATCATATCAATACTTCGTAAGGCATGAAAGACTTCTTTATCTTCTAATGCAGTAGCAATTTCACTAGAAGTCCACTCTTGAAAAGGTAGGGAAGTAATGCTCTCAAGGTATCCTTTCCAAAGACCTACCACCTCATCGGCGAGTTGCTGGGAAGGTTTCTTCTGAAGTTGTTCGCCTAATTTTTTCCACTTCCTTTCAAACTGTATCCAGCGTAATTTTTCCCTATTCTTTTTGAAAATAGCACGGATGCGCTTGGCAAAAAGTAAAAAAAGGATCAATAGGGTACCTAAAATTCCTCCCGTAATGATTCCAATCAGGAGCCAATTGGTAGATTTCTCCAAGGGTTGGTAAACGTTATTTTCTTTAAATACCAATTGCTCGGGGATAGAGTCCAAGGTCAATTTCAGCTGAATCATGGCCTCCGGAGTATAATAGGTAATGCTATCGTATCGATTTAACTCAAATACAGGCAAAGACAAGTAGGAAGTAGAACTCAAAGAAAAATTTGATAGAAAATAAATGGCACTATCCTGCGTGATACCTTCTTGAGTATTGGAGGTAAAGGTCTTTTTTTCTAAAAAAACAAAGGGAGAAAAATCGTAAGTTGAGTCAGGAAAAATAAGTTGACTAGCCTGCGGATAGCTTGCTTTGAGTACAAAACCTACCCGCTCTCCAAGCCTGGCACTATCTTGGGTAAAGTACCCACGGAGCTCCACTTTCTGCGATAAACCAGGAAGACTCAATAAAACAAATAAAAGTACAGCACTGTATTTACCCACGCTTCATTCGTTTGTTTCGGTACTTAAATAAATCAATCAAGGGAGCTACAATATCTTGTCTAGAATCAATGGCCAGGTAATTGATTTGATTTTTTTTACAAACCTCCTTTAAGTTTTCTCTCTCCTGGGTAAATGTATCGGATATTTTCTTGGAAAAGGTCCCAAAGGCAGTATTGATCCACGTGGTTTTTCCTCTTTCTTTATCGAAAATAGGGACGATTCCTAAGGTAGGTAAGGTAGATTCTCTAGGATCAGTGAGTTGAATGGCAACTACATCGTGTCGCTCAGCAAGAGCTCTAAAAGAACGCTCGTACCCTTGATCGATAAAATCAGAAATAATGATCAAAATACTCCTTTTCTTGATCAAGTTGAGTGCAAAAGAAAAAAGCCCATTCAAGTCAGTTTTTAGACTTTTATTCTGATGCTCAAATATTCCTCGTATGATTTTTACTCCCTGCTTACTTCCTTTGGTGGGAAGAATTAATTTCTCCTTCTCATCCGAATAGGAGATCAATCCTACTTGGCTCCCTTCAAAGACTGCTGCAAGGGTAAGTACACCAGCAATTAATTTTCCTTGGTCAATTTTCTTTTGTCCTTGTTGACCAATGTCTTGACTTCCAGAAATATCCAATAGAAAATAAACGGATTGATCTTTTTCCTCCTTAAAGGTCTTTACAAAGGTTCCATGCCCTTTTGCCGACACCTTCCATTCGATGGTACGGACATCATCACCGTATTGGTAGGGCCTAAGGTCATCAAATTCCAATCCCGAACCCTTGAATAGCGATTGGTATTCCCCTTGCAAGTGGTTATTGGCCACTTTACGAATCATGATTTCGTACTTCCGTAATTTGCTAAATAGCTGATCCATGGATGGGATTTGTTTGGCTAAGTTAAAGTCTTGTAGCGAAAATTAAAATTTGAGTGCCTCCTCACTCGTAGATTTAATCCGTTAAAAAAACCTAATTTTGTAAGGTGAACAAAGTCTTTCTTACCTTTCTGCTATTGCTTTCGAGCTTTTCCTGCACCGAATCCAATTCTTCCCAGGAAGTTTTGTCGGAGGACCAAATGGTTGCTATTCTGATTGATATTCAGCTGACAGAGGGTAAGGCGAGTACATTACCCATCACCTTTGATTCCTCTCAGGTCTTATATTCCTTGATGGAGGAGGAAGTATTTAGAAAACATGGAGTTTCCGACTCCCTATTTACCAAGAGCATGGTTTATTATTTGGAAGATGCAGGGAAAATGGACCAAATGTATGCCCGTGTGATTGATTCATTGGTAGTGCTCGAAAATAATTCCCGAACCAAGGAATAATTCCCATGCTGTATCCTAAAAATCTTGAGCAAAAAATAAATTTTGTCAAAATCAAGGAATGGCTTAAAGCGGAGTGTACCTCTCCTTTAGGCCAGGAATATGTAGAAAAAATATCCTTCTCTTCGGACCCGGTACAGTTGCAGCGTCTATTACTGCAAACGGAAGAATTTTGTAACCTCCTTAGCTCTGGAGAAAGTTTTCCCCAAGCCCACTTCACCAATCTCATTCCCTACCTAGAAAAGGCAAAAGTAGATGGGGCTTTCTTGGAATTGGAGGAGTTTCAAGAGCTGAAACTTGCGCTACAAACCCTAAAGAACTGCATCTCATTTTTTCAAAAAAATCAAGAGCTCTATCCTACCTTGACTGCTCTTCTGGGCTTGCTTCAAGATTTGGATATTCGTCTTTTGCAAAGCATTGAACAAATCATCGATGAGAAAGGGAAACTTCGATCTAATGCCTCTAAGGAACTGCAACTGATCCGCACGCAGCTACTTTACGAAGAAAGCAGACTACGAAAAGTAATGGAACGCATTTTTAAAGAAGCGTCAGCAAAGGGATTGACTTCGGAAGATGCAGCCATCACCATACGAGGAGGCAGAATGGTAATTCCAATCGCGGCAGAAAATAAACGAAAGTTGAGGGGATTTATCCATGACGAGTCTGCTACAGGGCAAACCGTTTTTATGGAGCCAGAAGAGGCTTTGGATATCAATAATGAAATCCGGGACCTGGAGTACATGGAGAAAAGGGAGATCATCAAGATTCTGACCCGACTCACTGAGCAGCTCAGGCCAAGTATTCCAGCCTTGCGTAAAGCCACTAATTTTTTGGGGTTGGTAGATTTTATTCGAGCGAAAGCAAAGTTTGCGCTACACACCGGTAGCATTCGGCCAGAATTAAGTAAAGAAAGGGGGATTATCTGGACAGGAGCAAGGCATCCTCTCTTAGAAAAGGCATTGCTTAGCCAAGGAAAGAAAATCATTCCGCTAACTGTTCGTTTGGGAGGTCAGCAAAGACTTTTGCTCATTTCGGGACCAAATGCTGGAGGAAAGTCAGTTGCCTTGAAGACCGTAGCCTTACTTCAATACATGCTTCAATGCGGCCTACTCATACCCGTTGCCCCAGATTCTAAGAGCTCCCTTTTTGATTCTTTTTTTATTGATATCGGAGACGAGCAAAACTTGGAGAATGACTTAAGTACCTATTCCTCCCATTTGGTCAATATGAAGTATTTTACCCAGCATGCTACAAAAAAAACGCTAGTATTTATTGATGAATTTGGGACGGGTACAGAACCTCAGTTTGGTGGAGCCATAGCAGGATCCATTCTTTTGGAATTGAATGCTCTAGGAACCTATGGCATCATCACTACCCACTATGGAAATCTGAAGCTTCTGGCTGAAAAACATCAAGGTTTAATCAATGGGGCGATGCGTTACGATGTGGAAAAACTTGAACCCATTTACCAATTGGAGATAGGGAAGCCAGGCTCCTCTTTTGCCTTGGAAATTGCCACCAAAATTGGTCTTTCTAAGGAAATCGTATCTCATGCCAAGCAGCAAATAGGAGAGGAGAGGGTTCGGTACGATAGGTTGTTGACTCAATTGGAGAATGAAAAAAACACCTACCAGCAGTTGCTCAGAGAGACCAAGGAAAAAGAGGTACTGCTTCAAACCAAGCTGGAAGAATATAAGGAATTGAAGGAGGCACTTGAACTCAATAAAAAGAAATTCCTGCAAGAAGCCAAGCAAGAAGCCAAGGCACTCTTGGATCAGACCAATAAAAAAATTGAAAGTGTCATCCGGGAAATCAAGGAAGAAAAAGCCGAGAAAGAAGTCACAAAAAAGTTGAGAAAGGAACTTGATCAATTCAAAGCAGAAGTGCAACCTGAAAAAGCCGCTCCAAAAATCCCAGAAATTAAGGTCCTGGGAGGGGAACTTGCAGCAGGTGATTGGGTTCGATTCAAAGACAATGGAGCCATTGCCCAAGTGCTAGCCATCAAATCCAAGGATGCTGACCTACTCATTGGGGATTTGAAGTCTACGAGTAAGATGTCTAGACTAGAAAAAATCTCCAAAGCCGAATTTAAAAAGGAAACCAAGGCCTTGGAAAAGAGATCTACTTATCAAACCTCAGAAAAAATGATGAATTTCTCTCCTAATTTAGATTTGAGAGGAAAGCGGGGGGAAGAGGTATTGCCCTTATTGCAACTATTTATTGATGAGGGCCACATGCTGGGAATAAAAAACCTTAGGATAGTGCATGGAAAAGGAGATGGGATTTTGAGGGAAGTGACCCGGTCCTTACTTCGAACCATGTCTCCCGTGCGAAAATTGGAAGACGAACATGCAGATCGAGGTGGAGCAGGAGTAACTCTAGTTACCTTAGCGTAATTCCAAGGCCCCTTATTTTTTTTGCAAGAGAAACGAATAGGTTCCGGAAATAGCCTGGGTACCATCCACTCTTGCCCCGGGAGCTGGAATGGTAAAATCCAATCTCAAGGTACTGCCCGTCTGTGTGAAAGAAATTTCCCGCGTTGCCGCTGGTTTTGAGCCTGTAAAAATAAACTTGTCAAAATTACTACCTGCAAAACTCCAATTTCCATTGGCATCGAACAAATCATTGCCATTTCTTGTAGAATAGGTTTTTGAGGCTCCAGCATTCATAAAGAGTTCAAAGCTTGAAAAAGTAGCTGTAATATTTTGACCATTTTTGGTCACGGTTCCCCCTCCAGCCACTACCCACTGCTGAGTTCCCGTGCCTGCAAGGGCTTCTGTAGCCAATTGCTCAGGAGTTTTTTTTGTAGTTGGGTTTTCTCCACCTTCCTTACAGGAAAAAAGAACACAAGCAAGAAGGAGGCCTTGCGTTAGTTGAATCTTGAAAGGACGCATGGATTAATTTTTACTAAAGGTAAGGAATGCACATGAATTGAAAAAAAATCACTTTTTGAAGTTCTCTAATGTAATTTTTTGTTTGCAAAACTCCACCTCCCTTGCTTCGTTGGAGCATACGATAAGGATGCGTTGTGAAGAATAGGTTTGTACCATATGCTGGTACCAAGCTATCCCTTGAGCATCCAAATTGGAGGTAGGTTCGTCCAAGAGTACTAGAGGAACGTCAGATAATAGAGCCAATCCTAGCTTGATCCTTTGTTTCATGCCAGAGGAAAATTGGGAGAGACGCTTTGTTTTGTGGGCGGCCAAACCTAGAATTTCACCCAAGTCCCCTAGTTCTAAGGCTGGTTTTTTAAACTTGAAATGGAAAGAAACACATTCCTCAAGGGTAAATTCTTCAGGGAGCTCCAAGTAGGGGCTTGCAAAGGAAATGTGTCGAAACCAATCCTCTGGAGCAATGGTCTCCGTATTTTTTCTATAGTTAATATTTCCTTGGGTAAGGGGAAGGGATCCCGAAATGCATTTGAGTAGGGTTGATTTTCCTGAACCATTTGCACCCGTGATCGCCAAGGAATCACCTTCTAATAGCTGCAGATATAGATTTTTAAAAATCCACTCGTTATGAAAGCGCTTGGAAGCATGTAGTACCTCTACGCTCAGCATGCTAGTTGATGTAACCTTTCATGACACCTCTTTCAGAGGATCGAATAAAATGTAGTATTTCGTCTCGCTCCTTGGTGGCAGGGAGGTTGATTTCAATTTCTTCTAAGGCTCGGCTATTGTTTAAGCTATTCAAAAACAAATACCTGTACACCTCTTGAATGTGTGCAATGGTTTCGCTAGAGAACCCTCTTCTTCTCAATCCTAGAGAATTGACCCCAGCATAGGTCAAAGGCTCTCTAGCAGCCTTAGTGAACGGAGGAACGTCTTTACGAACGAGGGAACCTCCAGAAATCATCGCATGCATTCCAATTTTTACAAATTGATGGATGGCACTAGATCCTCCTACAATAGCCCAGTCTTCGATGACCACATGTCCGGCAATTTGTACCGAATTGGCTACGATCACATGGCTTCCTATCACACAATCGTGAGCCACATGGACATATGCCATAAGCAGGCAATGAGATCCTACCACGGTAGTTTGCTTGTCGACCGTACCTCTCGAAATGGTCACGCACTCTCGGATAGTGGAATTGTCTCCTACCACTACGGTAGATTCTTCTCCTTGAAATTTAAGGTCTTGAGGGATTCCAGCCAGTACGGCGCCTGGGAAAATTTTGCAATTTTTCCCAATTCTTGCCCCTGGATATATGGTGACATTGGATCCAATCCAGGTATTGTCACCAATGACCACATCCTCATGAATCATGGTAAAGGGATCAACATGAACCCCTTGGCCTAGAATAGCGTCAGGGTGTATGGATGACAGGGGACTTATCATATATCTTTTCTAGTAATACTTGCTGTCATGATGGCCTCACATACCAAATTATTTCCCACATAGGCCTCCCCTTTCATTTTGGCTATACCCCTTCGTATGGGTGCTAGTAATTCACATTTGAATACGATGGTATCACCAGGCAAAACCATTTTTCTAAACTTACACAATTCAATACCTAAAAAATAGGTCCAATAGTTTTCTGGATCTTCTACGGTGCTAAGAACCAAAATTCCCCCGGTCTGCGCCATGGCTTCCACCTGCATGACACCAGGCATGACGGGATTTCCAGGAAAATGACCCATAAAATATGGCTCATTCATGGTCACATTTTTTACCCCTACGACTACGGTGTCGTCAAGGTAAATGATCTTATCAAGCAATTGGAATGGATAGCGGTGGGGAAGGATATTACTGATCTGGTTGATATCCATCACCGGTGGCAATTTCGGATCGTAGTAGGGAATTTGGGAAGACCCTTCTCGCTCCATGGCTCTTTTCAGCTTTTTAGCGAAAGCCACATTGGCGGCATGGCCAGGTCGTGCAGCCATAATTTGAGCTTTCAATGGTCTGCCTACTAAGGCCAAATCCCCCACTACATCAAGCAACTTATGACGCGCAGGTTCATTTTTGTATCGCAAATCCACATTGTTGAGAATCCCCTCTTTTTTTACCTCAACAGATTTTTTATTAAACATTTTTGCCAAGTGGGCCAACTCTTCTTTTTCTACCACTCGATCTACCACCACAATGGCATTGTTTAAATCTCCCCCCTTAATCAAATTGGATTTGTAAAGCATCTCCAATTCATGCAAAAAACAAAAGGTCCTACAAGAAGCAATTTCTGATCTAAACTGACTGATATCTGTGATGGACGCATGTTGACTTCCCAAAACGGGGGAGTTGTAATCCACCATCACAGTGACTCGATAATTGTTGGTAGGCAAGGCCACCATTTCTACTTCTCGGGAAGGGTCTTTGTATTGTATACTCTCCTGAACCTCAAAAAACCTTCTCAAGGCATTTTGTTCTTCTAGGCCAGCATGTTCCAGCACCTCGATAAATTGTATGGAAGAACCGTCCATGATGGGAGGTTCGGGGCCATCCAATTGAATCAAGATGTTATCAATTTCCATGCTGACTAAGGCCGCAAGAACATGTTCTACGGTATATACCCTTGCTCCATTTTGCTCTAAGGTAGTTCCTCTAGATACATCTACCACCAGATCGCAATCTGCATTTACGGTAGGTCTACCTTCCAAATCTACACGCTGAAACTTGATTCCATGGTTGGGAGGAGCGGGAAGAAAACACATGTTGGAAACTACCCCCGTGTGAAGGCCTACACCGGACATTTCAACCTGCTTTTGGATGGTATGTTGTTTAACTTTCATGTTCTTGGATATCCTAAGAAAAATTAATAGGCAAAATTACCCCTTTTTTTCAAGTTCTTGGACGCGTTTCTGAAGTAAATCCAAGTTTTTAAACACTGAATAGGATTTTAGAAATTCTTTTACATCCATTGCTAAAAAACCAAAGAGCGTTTGCCCTGAAGTTTTGATGGTTTTGCTGATGCCAGTATTTGCTCCTATGGTGGTATGGTCTGCGATTTTTATGTGTCCAACAATCCCCACTTTTCCTGCAATCACGCAGTGATTTCCGATTTCAGTAGATCCTGAAACACCCGTTTGTGCAGCGATTACGGTATGCTCTCCGACTATTACGTTATGGGCAATTTGTACTTGATTATCAATTTTAGCCCCTCTGCGGATTACTGTGGCCCCAAAGGTTGCCCGATCTATGGTGGTATTGGCCCCTATGCTTACTTCATCTTCCAAGACCACTTTACCAATTTGTGGAATATTTTTGTAGGTACCATCGGCTTGAGGAGCAAAACCAAATCCATCGGCACCTAGCACAGCGCCTGAGTGAATTTCACATTGATTTCCGATTTGAGTGTCTGCACAAATCCTAGCCCCAGGATGAATTACTGTCCCATCTCCGATAACTACTCGGTCGCCTATGTAGGCATGACCGTGGATTTTCACCTTATTCCCAATCCTACAGTGCTTCCCAATATAGGAAAATGCCCCTCGGTACCCTTGCACCCCCATGGTACTACTCTCGTGCATGTAGCTAGGTTCTTCTATCCCAAGCAAGGCCTCTTGGTTTATCTTTGCATAGGCTTCCAAGAGCAAGGTAAACCCCAAATAGGCGTCTTTTACGCGAATGAGTGTAGTGGATAAAGGTTTGCTAGGTGTAAAACCTTCAGAGACAATGACTGCAGTGGCCTGAGTTTCGTAAAGGTAGGGTTCGTATTTTTCGTTTGACAAAAAACTAATTCCTCCAGGTTTACCTTCTTGGATTTTATCCAGTCGCGTCACCTTTTGTTGCGCATCTCCTTCTACAGATCCTCCCAAAATTTCTGCCAATTGATGTAAGGAAAATTCCATAGGTAGCTCAGGGGTTTAGTGAGGTAAAATTACGCTTTTTGCTACGCACACATAATGTTTTTCCACCATCTTACTCATTACTTTGATGTTTGGTAAATCTGCAGCTGCTGCTACATCTATCATTTCTCCTGATTTGGTCAGTATAGAAATGCTATCTTGTTCTAAGTAGCCGTAATTGCTGATTGTGCCATAGGAAAAAAAGTAATCCAACAAGGATTCTGGAATTTGAAGTTTTTTCAAGGCCTTGCCCCGAAGCGCCTCAATTTCAGAAGAGGAAAAGGCCTCGTTGACTAAACGAATTTTGAATAGGTTTCGCGTCAAAAACATCTGAGAAATATTTTTTAGCACCACATCTTCATCATTTTTCCAATGCTTGATGGCTCCCCAGATATCAAAATCATCCAGTTGAAGGAATTTTTTTAGCAGGAGTTGATTGGTTTGCAACTCGACCAAACTTACTTCATGCTCCATAAAGTAGTTCAGCTCTTCCGTAGCAAAAAATCTTCTTCCCCCTTGAGCCAATTCTTTGGCGCGTTTCATGAGGTTGATCAACATTTTTTCGGCGCTAACGGTAGTCTTGTGCAAGTAAACCTGCCAGTACATTAATCTTCGTGCACTTAAAAAATTTTCAATGGAATAAATCCCTTTTTCCTCAATGACCAGTTGGTCCTCTTTCACTGCCATCATCTTGATGATGCGGTCCGCTCCAATGGTCCCTTCGGATACTCCAGTGAAAAAACAATCCCGCTGCAAGTAATCCAAGCGATCAATATCCAGTTGACTTGATACAAGCTGATTTAAAAATTTTCTTTCGTATTGATTTTTAAAAATCTGAAGTGCTAGACCTAGCCTACCTTCAAATTCCTTGTTGAGTAATTCAATGGTCAAAAGGGACAAAGCTTCATGGGGAACTCCAGGAAATAAGCTGTATTCTAAGGCATGGGAAAAGGGTCCATGCCCAATATCGTGCAGAAGAATTGCAATCAAGGCCGCCTCATATTCCTCCTCCGAAATGACCGTACCCTTGTTTCTTAAGTTGTCCAGGGTAATCCGCATCAAGTGCATGGCACCTATGGCATGATGAAATCGGGTATGAAGTGCTCCAGGATAGACGAAGTCGGTCAAACCCAACTGCCTTATTCTCCGTAATCGTTGGAAATAAGGATGATCAATGATGGAGAAGATTAATTCACTTGGTATAGTGATAAACCCATAAACAGGGTCATTTAATATTTTTTGGCTTTTCAATCAGCACGGATTTGATTGACGCAAAAGTAATTATAATTTTAAAAGAAAAGGGAAGAAAGATGGCTCAAAAATTCCAAGTCCTGTGGGCTGATGACGAAATTGACTTACTCAAACCACATATTCTTTTCTTAACTGAAAAGGGTTGTGTAATCACTACCGTGAATTCCGGTTTGGACGCCATTGAAGAAGTGGAAAGCAAAAACTTTGACGTAGTTTTTTTAGACGAAATGATGCCGGGGATGACTGGTCTAGAGACCCTTCAACATATCAAGCAGATCAAACCCCAGATTCCTGTGGTGATGATTACCAAGAGTGAGGAAGAACACCTGATGGACGAAGCCATAGGAGGAAAAATTGCGGATTACTTAATCAAACCCTTAAATCCGAACCAAATATGGCTTTCGGTAAAAAAAATAGTGCAGAATAAGCAATTGATTGACTCCAAAACTGCTCAAAATTACCAACAAGAATTCCGACTACTCAGCCAAGCTCTTGATGAAGCCAATTCGGCCCAAGAGTGGTCAGATGTATACAGAAGGCTTACCTTTTGGGAAATGGAAATTGACCGTACCGAAAACAAAAGCATGCTAGAGGTACTGGAGTCCCAAAAGACTGAAGCCAATGCCAGTTTTGCTAAGTTTATAAAAGCCAATTATTTGGGTTGGTTGTCCCAACCCTCCCAAGAAACCCCTTTACTCTCTCATCAAGTCATGAAAGAGAAGGTTTTTCCCGTGCTGAAAACCAAATCTCCTTTATTTTTTATAGTCATAGATAACTTGCGCTTGGACCAATGGGAAGAAATAGAGCCCTTACTCACTCCATATTTCCAGATTAAAGAGAAGTCAAGCTATTACAGCATTTTACCTACGACTACTTCCTATGCACGCAATGCATTATTTTCGGGTATGATGCCTCTGGAAATGTCCAAGCGTTATCCTAGATTATGGGAAGATGAAGATTCTGAAGAAGGAAAAAACAAAAACGAAGAGGATTGGATAAAAATAAACTTGGATCGCAACCTCCTACGCTCAAAATTTTCCTACCACAAAATTCTACAAATGCAGGAAGGCAAAGCCATTCTAGATCAATTTCATACCTTACTTCAGCAAGAGTTTAATGTCTTGGTTTACAACTTCGTAGATATGGTTTCTCATGCCCGAACAGACATGAAAATGATTCGAGAATTGGCGCCCGATGAGTCTGCCTACCGCTCTTTAACCAAGAGTTGGTTTGAACATTCCTCACTTTTTGAACTCATGAAGAAAATCCAGCAGGTCGGAGCTGAGGTTATCTTGACTACAGATCACGGTACCAAAAGAGTCAATCGACCTTACAAAATCCTTGGAGATAAACAGGTCACCACCAACCTTCGCTACAAGCAGGGAAAAAACCTGAATTTCGAATCTGGGAAAGTATTTGAACTTAAAAGGCCAGAAGATGCTCTTCTTCCAAAATTGAATGTATCCTCTAGTTTTGTATTTGCCGTAGAGGATTACTTCTTTGCCTACCCCAATAATTACAACTATTACGTGAGCCATTACAAAGATACCTTCCAACATGGAGGGATATCTCTGGAGGAAATGATCATTCCCATTGTACATTTGCGTTCCAAAACGTAGTTATGGCAAGCACTGCAATGTATTCACTAGCCTCCATCGCCCAACTGGCACAGCGCTTGGTTGATGAAGCTGGAAACGAAAAGATTTGGGTATTTCGCGGCCCCTTGGGAGCAGGAAAAACTACCCTCATTAAAGCCTTGGCCAAGGTACTACAGGTTACAGATCCAGTCAGCAGTCCAAGTTTTGGGATAGTCCACCCCTACAGCACCGCTACCAAGAATGAAATTTTTCATTTTGACTTTTATAGACTAGAAACTCCCGAAGAGGCTTTGGATATTGGAATAGAAGAGTATTTTTATAGTGGAAATTATTGTTGGATAGAATGGCCTGAAAAAATTGCCGCATTTTTACCAGAAAAATTTTTTATGATTGAAATCTCTACCCTTTCTGAGCTAGAACGTAAAGTCACCTTTTACCATTATCAAAATGGGAACTGAATTGTCAAAAATTGCTTCCGTGGGTTTGATTCCCAAAGAGTCCCCTGCGCAAGTTAAAAAGGGAGGAAAAACACTTCAAGTTGGTTTACCTCGTGAAATTTCAAACCAAGAAAAAAGGGTCGTTTTGACCCCAGAAGCTGTAGGGCTTTTGAGTAATAATGGAATTGAGGTCCTTGTAGAATCCAAAGCTGGGGAACAAGCAAAATTTTCAGATCAGGAATATGCAGATGCAGGTGCAAAAATTAGCTACTCTAGGAAAGAAGTATTTGGAGTAGATGTGGTGCTAAAGGTCAATGCCCCCAACTTCGAGGAAATTGCTGACATGAATGCAGGTGCCTGTTTAATTTCTGCATTGCAACTTGAAAAACAAAGCCCTGCCTTTATTCAAGCATTAAACGATAAAAAAATTACGGCTGTAGCCTTCGAATACCTGGAAGACAAGGTGGGTGGCATGCCAGTGGTTCGTGCCATGTCAGAAATTGCAGGTAGCACGGTCATGCTGATTGCTGCTGAGTATTTGTCTAGCGCCAATGAAGGAAAGGGATTGATACTAGGAGGTATTACAGGTGTTCCTCCAACCCAAGTTGTGATCATTGGCGCAGGAACTGTAGCCGAATATGCCGCGAGAACAGCCCTAGGCTTGGGTGCTTCTATCAAGGTTTTTGACAACCATATCTACAAATTGCGGAGAATAAAGCAGCTTTTAGGACAGCAAATTTCCACTTCCACCATCGATAACTTTAGCCTTTCTCAGGCTTTGGCAGAAGCTGATGTAGTGATAGGAGCCCTTAGAGCTGAAAAGGGGATTAATAAATTGGTCGTTACCGAAGAGATGGTGGCCAATATGATTCGTGGAAGTATTTTGATTGACGTGTCTATTGACCAAGGAGGATGTTTTGAAACCTCTAAAATGACTAGCCACGAACATCCAGTATACCGAGTTCATGACGTCATTCATTACTGTGTGCCCAACATTGCATCTAGGGTAGCTCGAACGGCCTCTTACTCCTTAAGCAATATCTTCACTCCCATTGTCCTCCAAATGAATGACTTAGGTGGAGCGGAAGAAATGATTTTTACCTACAAGTGGTTTTTGCGGGGAGTCTACACCTACAGAGGAAGTTTGACCAATGCCTTTTTGGCTAAAAAATTTGGACTTAGCCACAAGGAACTCCAACTCTTACTTGCAGCGAGGTATTGACCTATGAAGCCCAAGCTCTTCGTATCGATTATTAAAATTATTGACCTAATTTTATAGCGAAAACCATGCTTTGATTTTCTCCTCCAAATGCAAAAATACCTCCTTTATCTTTTCTTCTTCTTTCTTCTAGGCACTTCTTGGGCTCAGGAAATTCCTCAAAATTACCTCAAAGCTAAAACCTCCTTAGATGAAAAAAATTACAGGTCAGCACTACAGGGGTTTGCAGAATTTTTAGACCTAGAAAAGTATGGAAATCTTTCTTTTTATGCCTCTTTGTATAGTGCTGAGGCTGCTTATTACCTTAAAGAATACAGCAGTACCTTACTTTTGCTCGGTCCTATCCAACAAAAATCTTGGGAAAAATCAGATGAGGTTCATTACCTAGCTTCTTTAACCTATTTTCAATTAGGACAACACCTAGAAGCACTGAATGAATTAAAATTGATCAAGGCGGAACATCTAGTAAAGCAAGGCTATAATGCCTCATTCAATTTCTTACAAAAGGTATCCCCATCCTTTTTGATCACCCATCTGGAACAGTTTAAACAAAATGACGGGTATACCGCAGCACTAGCGTTTGTTTTACAACAAAAATCGGTGATGACTCAGGTGGAGCGAAATGTCCTCAATCAGGTGATTCGTTCTGGAGTGAACCAAGACTTAAAAGATAAAACCTTGGATATGGTCCTGATTTTACCCTTTACTTCAGGCCCAGACCAACTAATTTCAACCAAAGAGGCACTGGATTTTACCGATGAACTTTACCAAGGTATTCGACTTAGAATAAGTCAACTTCAATCGCAGGGAGTACCCATCAAACTCCACACCTTTGATTCAAAAAGAGATACCATACACCTTTTGAAGCTGCTCAAGGATCCGATAATTTTGGGGGCAGATGTTATTTTAGGCCCTATTTATCTTGAGGAGACAGAACTTATAAGTGCCTTCGCAGAGACCCAACAAATACCTTTTATCCACCCATTGTCAAATCTTGGGGATCGATTTGAATCTGCCCAATACAGTTACCTTTTTCGCCCTTCGGTTCCATCCCTGGCACAAGGTATTTTAAGTTCTCTAAGCTCACAAGCATGGGGTAAATCAGTGGCCATAGGGTATAGTGGAAATGCCCGCGATGAAAAATTAGCCTACTTACTTCAAGAACACTTGCCTAAAGCAGGTTTTAGCATTCAAAAATTTCAAAAAATAGATTCCAAAAATGCCGCGTCCTTTCTTCAAGGCTTGGGGGTGAGAAGAGGAAATAAGCCCTCTGTCCAACAAATAATTTTGCTTTCTGATGATCCTGCCATTGCCCAGCCCGTATTTTCGCTCATGGAAAGTATTTCTACCTCGGTACCGCTATTGGTGATGGATTCTTGGTTAAGCTTTAATTTTTCAAACTACGAAATGTTGGAGTTTTCTAATTTTTATTTTATTTCCAACAATACACCCAACTACAATTCCCAAGAATTAAACGATTTTCGAGACAGCTATTATGAAAGTTATTTGTTCTACCCGCCAACCCATGCCATTCTTGGTGCTGAGCTAGTTAATTGGATTTATAAAAATGCCGATTACGGGTACAATTATGAGTTGAGGGCCTCCCTGGATCAAAAATCCTTTCAGCCTGGAAAACTCACCTGGGGATTTAATTTCCAAAAAGTAAACAACAATACCTACACACCTGTTTTTAAACTTGAGGCGGGTGAATTGATTCCCTTACAGTAATTCATGCAATTTTCAGAAAGTAAAAGGTTGTTTGCACAAGCAAAACAGCTAATTCCAGGAGGTGTAAACTCTCCCGTTCGTGCTTTTCGAGCAGTAGGAGGGGAACCCATATTTATTAAAAGTGCTTCAGGTGCTTATCTATATGATGTAGATGGTAATGCCTACATAGAACTCATTAATAGTTGGGGTCCCATGCTGCTTGGGCACAATCCTTCTTTTATCAAGGAAGCTATCATAAAAGCCATGGAATGGGGTACCTCCTTTGGGGCTCCTACAGGCAGGGAGGTGGAAATGGCGGAAATTATCATAGCTATGGTTCCTTCCGTGGAAAAAGTACGTATGGTCAATTCAGGTACAGAGGCTACCATGTCTGCCATTCGTCTGGCCCGTGGATATACTGGCAGAGATAAAATCATAAAAATGGAAGGACATTACCATGGCCATGGAGATTCTTTCCTTATTTCTGCAGGATCTGGAGCCATTACCTTAGGGTCTCCTGATTCCCCTGGTGTCACCCAGGGAACAGCTAAGGATACTCTGGTAGTACCTTTCAATGATTTGGAAGCAGTTGAAAACGTGATTTCCAAATACCCCAAAGACATTGCTGCCTTGATTTTGGAACCAGTGCCGGGAAATATGGGCTTGGTTTTGCCAAAGCCAGGCTATTTGCAAGCCTTGAGAGATCTGTGTACTCGAGAGGGCATTGTCTTAATTTTTGATGAGGTCATGACAGGATTTCGCCTTGCTCCTGGAGGTGCACAAGAACGATTGGGAGTCATCCCAGATCTGAGTACCCTAGGAAAAATTATTGGAGGCGGAATGCCAGTTGGCGCCTATGGAGGAAAAAAAGAAATCATGGAATTCGTTTCACCGGCAGGGCCCGTGTATCAGGCAGGCACCCTTTCAGGCAATCCAATCGCTATGGCAGCAGGATTAGCCATGCTCAAGCATTTGCGTACCCATCCTGAAATATATGCCAACTTGGAAGATATTGGAACGAAACTAGTGCAGGGAATCCAAGAGATTAACCAGAGATTGGGTATGAATTATACGCTAAACCACCTAGGAAGTATGTATTCTCTTTTCTTTACATCCCAAAAAGTGGAGAATTTTGAATCTGCCAAAACATCCCATACCCAAAGATTTGGCGCCTATTTCCAAAGCATGCTGAAAAGGGGTGTGTATCTGGCTCCTTCCCAATTTGAAAGTTTATTTTTATCCACTGCCTTGACGGAAGATTTAATAGATCTTATCCTGCAGGCGCATGAGGAAAGTATGAAGGAAATTCACAAGAATTAGGAGTTATGGAAGTGAAGGTTTATGGAATAAAAAATTGCGATACCATGAAAAAAACATTTGACTTTCTTGAGGCAAATCATATCCCCTACACTTTCATGGATTATAAGAAACAGGGGCCAACTTTCTCTCTCTTGGAAGAGTTTGGAAAGAAGGTAGATTTTTCCACCTTGATCAATGCCAAAGGGACTACCTACAAAAAAATGAGTGAGGAACAGAAGCAAGCCCTGATGAAGAAAAATACGGCTCTTCAGTTACTTGTAGAAAATCCTAGCATGATCAAGAGGCCTATATTACGCTATCCCGATGGCAGCCTTGTAATCGGATTTGATCCCGAACAAATCCAATCCAAATAAATCAATCATCACCCTTGAGGGGGAAAATAGGCGGGAAGCTGTGATAGCATGTCTTTGGTCATGCTATCTAGTGTGTAGGCAGGACTCCAGCCCCAATCTTCTTTGGCTCTACTATCGTCTATGCTATCAGGCCAAGAATCAGCAATGCCTTGCCTAAAATCAGGCCGATAGGTGATTTGAAAATTTGGTACTTGTTTTTTAATACTTTCAAAAATTTCCTTCGGAGAAAAGCTCATGCCTGCGAGGTTATAACTAGATCGAATTTTTACAGCCTCCCTTGGGGCATTCATTAGGTCTAGGGTAGCTTTTACCGCATCAGGCATATACATCATGGGTAGATAACTATTTTCTTCTAAAAAACAGGTAAAGGGCTCTTGATGGATTGCCTTATGGTAAATATCTACTGCATAATCGGTTGTTCCTCCCCCAGGCAAGGACTTGTAGCCCACCAATCCTGGATACCTTAGACTGCGAACATCTACCCCATATTTTTCAAAATAATAGTTGCACCAACCTTCCCCTGCCAGTTTACTAATCCCATACACGGTATTGGGCTCTTTTACACAAAATTGCGGGGTATTGATTTTTGGGGTGTTGGGTCCAAAAACAGCAATAGAAGAAGGCCAATACACTTTTTCAAGGGGAAGTTCCTTAGCTAATTCCAAAACGTGAAGCAGGCTGTCCATATTGAGTCGCCATGCCGCACTTGGATTCTTTTCCCCCGCAGCCGATAATACAGCAGCCAAATGATAGATCTGCGTAATCCCTTCTTTTTTAACCAGAGTAAATAAAGCTTCTTTGTCCATAACATCCAGAAGCTCAAATCGGCAAAAATCAAGCGTTGCTTTGGATAGATGCTTCAGGTCAGTAGCAATGACATGCGCTGCACCAAATTGTTGAGCTAGTGCCCAGGTTAGCTCTGATCCTAATTGACCGGAGGCTCCAATAACAAGGATGTTATCCATAGGGTAGTCTTTCAAAAAACCCCTAACTTTTGTGCGGGTTTTTGTTTTATATTTGGGTTGTACTGCGCAAAAATAGTAAAAAACACCTCTTTGCAGCGTGTTTTTTTTATTTGCAGAATTTCTCTAACCCTTCTTTTATTCCCATTTGCTTGATCATGTACGATTCATTTAAACCCAAACTTCAACAAGAATTAAAGGCCATTCAGGAAGCGGGGCTTTTTAAAAAAGAACGCATTATTACTTCTCCTCAAGCTGCAGAAATTACCATAGCGGGAGGAAAAAAAGTAATTAATTTTTGTGCAAACAATTATTTAGGCCTCTCTTCCCATCCTAAAGTGATCGAAGCCGCTAAAGCTGCCATTGATACTCATGGTTTTGGGATGTCTTCCGTGCGATTTATTTGCGGTACGCAAGACATTCATAAAGAATTAGAACAAAAAATTTCCACTTTTCTAGGTACAGAAGACACGATTCTTTACGCCGCAGCATTTGATGCCAACGGGGGAGTATTCGAACCCTTATTTGGTCCAGAAGATGCCATCATTTCAGATGCGTTAAATCATGCTTCCATCATCGATGGGGTTCGCTTGTGCAAGGCCATGCGCTACCGGTACGAACACAACAATATGGATGATTTGGAAAAGCAACTCCAAGATGCTTCTGCAGCAGGAGCACAACAAAAAATTATAGTTACCGACGGAGTATTTTCCATGGATGGAACCATCGCCCAATTGGATAAAATAGTTATCCTAGCTGAAAAATATGGAGCCTTGGTCATGTCTGATGAATGCCACTCTACTGGATTTATGGGAAAGACTGGTAGAGGAGTACATGAATATAGGGGGGTAATGGGCAAATTAGATATCATCACAGGAACCCTAGGTAAAGCTTTAGGTGGGGCTTCAGGAGGCTTTACTTCTGGGCGCAAAGAAATCATAGAACTCCTTCGTCAACGATCACGACCTTATCTTTTTTCTAATACCTTAGCTCCCTCCATCACAGGAGCCTCCATTGCTGTATTTGACCTCCTCTCTGAAACTACTGCGCTCCGAGATAAATTGGAGGAAAACACGGCGTATTTTCGAAAAAAAATGACTCAGGCTGGCTTTGATATCAAGCCAGGGGAACATGCCATCGTTCCCATCATGCTTTATGATGCCGTACTTTCCCAAAAAATGGCTGAAAAAGTGCTTGAAAAGGGTATCTATGTGATTGGATTTTATTACCCAGTAGTACCCAAAGGACAAGCTAGAATTCGGGTTCAAATCTCCGCAGCACATGAAAGGAAACATTTGGACATGGCTATAGCTGCATTTACCGACGTGGGTAAAGAATTGGGGGTGATCAAGTAAAATTCCTGCGGAAAAGATGCTCTTTTGAATTAGCCTATAGGTTTTTGAGCTACTTCACGTTTATTTGCTAGGTCGTATTCGGAAAGGTTTTCAAACCTGTCATACAAATCTTCGTTGTTGAGGTAGTCGTTGATGATTTCTCTTACCTCTTGGAAAGAAAGGTTATGCAATACTTTTCCATTTTTTGCCATAGAAATCTGTCCAGATTCTTCGGAAATCACCAAAATCAAGGCGTCTGTAGCTTCTGACATGCCTATGCCTGCCCTATGCCTTAGTCCAAACTGGGCAGGTACTTCACGTTCGGTTACCGGTAAGATGCACCTTGCTGCCTTGATTCTTCCTCGGTGGATGATCACAGCCCCATCGTGAAGAGGGCTTTGCTTGTTGAAAATGGAAATCAACAATCGTTTAGATAGTTCTGCATCGAGAATATCTCCACTTTCAGCATAAAATTTAAGCTCTACGGTGCTAGAAATCACAATCAGTGCTCCGGTGTTGGAGCCCGCCAACACTTTCGCTGCATCAATGATAGGGCTAATGTTAAATGCGGAATTGTCTTTTTTTCTCCAGAAAAACAACAAATCTTTCCAGACACTGTCGTCAGAGAAGATAGAAGATCGGCCTAAAATCAACAAAAACTTGCGAAATTCTGGGGCAAAAATAATGATGGCAGCAATCACACCTACGCCCATAAACTGACCTAAAATGATGGAAAGTAATTCCATCTTCAATGCACTTACTAGCAGATAAATCAGATATAAGGATAGAAATCCCAAAAATATTTTAATAGCTACCGAACCTTTCAACAGTCTATAAACTCTATACAAAAGAGCCGCCACCAGCGCAATATCTATCATATTGACGATGGAGATATCTAAAAATCCTATTTTGAAAAGTAGACTCAAGGGGCTAATTGTTGGAAAAGTTGAATGGTTTCTTTGGCTTCTTTCACATCATGTACGCGTAGAATTTGGGCTCCTTGGATCAAAGCATACATATGCAAGGCGGTAGTTCCATTTAACGCTTCAGATGGACTAAGGTTAAGGGTTTTGTAAATCATGGATTTCCTAGAAACTCCTACGACTACAGGAAAACCCAATTGCTTGAAACTACGAAGGTTGCGTAGCAAATCAAAATTTTGTTCCTGAGTTTTAGCAAATCCAAATCCTGGATCTACCAATATATCTCTAATTCCCAACTTGTTAAATTGTTCAATTTTGGAAGCAAAGTAGTTTAAAATATCTGGAATAAGGTCTCGGTAATCCGTTTGCTCTTGCATGGTTTGAGGATTCCCTCTCATGTGCATGGCTAGGTAAGGAACTCCCAGCTTGGCTACGGTAGGTAGCATGGCTTCGTCCAGATTTCCAGCGGAAATGTCGTTGACCATAGCTGCTCCCATTTCTACCGCAGCTTGAGCTACGGCAGCCCGAAAGGTATCAATAGAAATAATTACTTCCCCAAAGGTTTTTTTGATTGCTGCTATTGCAGAAACTACCCTTTTGATTTCTTCCTCAACGGGGATATGTTCCGCAAAAGGTCGAGAACTATACCCTCCTACATCTAAAATATCTGCGCCCTCTTCAAGCATTTTTTCAACTCTTTGCAGGGCGGATTTTTCATCTGTAGCAATTCTACTTCCCTCAAAAAAGGAATCTGGACTGAAATTTAAAATTCCCATTACCTTGGGTTTATCCAAGGTATAGAGGCTTCCCTGGAATCGGAGTGTAAATTTTTGGGGAAAACCTTTATCTTCGAACGGAGATTTTAGAATTGAATTGGGAATCATTAATGTACCTGTTGTGGAGACGCATACAAGCAACGAATATAAGGAAGTAATTGCCCGATGTAAAGAACTGTTTCGAAAGAAAACAAAGGATTACGGCACAGCCTGGAGGGTATTGCGCTTGCCTTCCTTAACCGATCAAATTTTCATCAAGGCCCAACGCATTCGATCCATACAAGAAAAAGGGAGTCAAAAGGTTAATGATCCCATTGTAGATGAATTTATTGGGATTATCAACTATTGCTTGATTGCATTAATTCAACTTTCACTGGCAGAAGATGAGCGTATGGAAATCCCCTTCGAAGAACTCGAACCTCTTTATGATCGTTGGGCTTCCGATACACAGGGTCTTTTAGAAAATAAAAATCACGATTATGGAGAGGCCTGGAGGGATATGCGGGTTAGTTCTATGACAGATATCGTCTTGATGAAACTCTTTCGTGTAAAGCAAATCGAAGATAACCAAGGGAAAACCTTGGTATCGGAAGGTATCGAGGCTAACTATCAGGACATCATCAATTATTCTGTTTTTTGCCTAATTAAACTGGGATATCATGAGTAAACAACTCTTTCTATGGGTTCTCCGAATTGTGGTAGGGGGGCTATTTGTATTTTCTGGACTGATTAAGATCAATGATCCAGTAGGTACAGCCATCAAACTAGAAGAATACTTTGGGGTCTTTTCTAGTGATATCGCACCTTTTTTCGATTTACTTAAACCTTACGCCTTACCCTTGTCGGTGTTCCTGGTGGTGTCGGAAGTGATCCTGGGTGTGATGCTTCTTTTTGGCGTTCGCTTGAAAGCTACCATTTGGGCCCTGGCCTCCATGATTTTGTTTTTTACCTTTCTTACATTTTACTCTGCCTATTTCAATAAAGTTACGGATTGTGGCTGCTTTGGAGATGCAATCAAATTGACCCCTTGGCAATCTTTTTACAAGGACGTGATTTTGTTAGTGCTTATTTCGTTTCTAGTATTCTTTAGAAATGATTTGCCTAAAAAAAGCCCAAGGTGGACGATTTATTTGGCTTTAGGGTGTGCTGTAATTTCCTTAGGATTGGCCATATATGCGATCCAAAATCTTCCATTTATTGATTTTAGAGCCTACAAAGAAGGTGTGAATATTCCTGTAAATATGCAACCCTCAGCCCCCCTAGAACATACGTATGTAATGAAAAAGGAGGGGAAGCTGGTGTACTTAGATCAGTATCCTAGCGAAGAAGGTTATGAATTTGTAGAGATGACCCTCAATAATCCAGAAGCACTTCCTAAAATCTCAGACTTTGCGGCCTGGAATTCCGAAGGAGATCATTCAGAGTTCCTATTTCAAGGCAATAAGGTGATTATTCTTAGTTATAATTTGGGAAAAATGAATGATTCCCACCTTTCTGAAATGGGTGAGCTCATTACCTCTTTAAAGTCAGCCCCCGTTGATATCGTATTTATGGCTGCTGCGGACGAGAAAGAGATCGATGCTTTATTAAAAAAACAAGGCTGGTCTATTTTAGGACTCCAAGCAGACGCAACTGTTGTAAAAACAATCATGCGTGCTAATCCAGGAATTATGTTGTTGAAAAATGGTGTAGTTATCCAAAAATACCACCACAACAATACCCCCGACGTCGAGGAAGTGATTGATTTATTTTTATGAGTATGCTACTAAAAGTAGTATTAATAGGACTTCCAGGTTCAGGAAAGAGCACCTTTGGTAGGCAACTTGCCAAGGAACTTCGGTTTACTTTTTTAGATTTAGATCATCTCATTGAGGATAAAGTGGGAATGAAAATCCCAGAGATTTTTGCTGAATTTGACGAGGGGGTGTTTAGGGAATGGGAATCCCAAGCGCTAAAGGAAGTATTGGATCTTGAAGATTCCTTTGTTTTAGCTTCTGGTGGTGGGACCCCTTGTTTCAACGATAACATGGATATCATCAATGCCAAATCAGTATCGGTTTATTTAGATGTGCCCTTGCATAAAGTCTCTCAACGACTTCAATCTGCCAAGGGACAACAGAGGCCACTTTTTAAAGGCTTAGACCAAGGAGAAATAACCCTAAAATTAAAATCCTTGCTAGTTTCTAGAGAGTACTTTTATAACCAAGCAAAAATAAGGCTCAGCGGCGAAGATTTCTCCGCTGAGCTTTTACTTGCTGAATTGATTTCTATTCTTAAAAATTAACCCCAACGGTGATGATTCCTGAAGTAATGGAATGCTTTACCTGAGTCAATGGACCATAGTTGAACCCGTTTTGATCCAGTACTTGATAGCTTCTGTAAAGAGAGGTGTACTGCTGATTTACCAAAGAAAAATCAAAAGAGGCTGATTTAAACTTATATCCTATCCCTCCTGAAAGAGATTGTGTACCTTGATCCGAAGAAGAGTTTAAGAAGGGACTTCCCATGTATCCATATCCTCCGCGAAGTCTAAATTGATTTATTTTAGCTTCTCCGCCCAAACGATAATTGAACGTGCTGGTGTAGGTATTTTGAATAACTTGATTGTCAGGACCTTCATTAAAATCCCTTGAACTTATTCGAGCAGCACTGTAGTCCATCCAGTCTATATCTGCAGATAAAAAGCCATATTTACCAAAGAAAAACGTAGCTCCAGCACCCACTTTTAAGGGGGTATACAAACCATAATTGCTAAGGAATATATCGGATGCTGCAGATTCAGTTCCCAAGGTTATATTTTCTTCTTTGAAAAAATAATTATCGTAGTTAGCTGTCATATTGGCTTCGTATTCTTCATTCATGGCATACCAGGTAGGAGTTTGTAGCACAAATCCCAAATTTACATAGTCTATAGGCTTATAGATAAGCCCAAGATTAAGATTAACACCTGTTCCATTGATAAATAAGCGTTCATTTAGAGAAGAATTAATCAGTGGTTGGTCAGCAAATTCCTCGTTATAGACCTTCTCTGAAGTAAATTCCAAGGACCTAATCCCAAGGCTTCCTCCAACAAAAAGCTTGTGGTTAAAATTAGCACCGTACCCAAAGTTAAGTTGGCTAGCGCTTCCTTGTTGACTGATGTTTTCGTCCTGAAAAGGCAAGCCTAAAACAAAAGAATCGTAACTCTTTGGATTTGAAATCGTGCTTCCGTCAGGATTTTTAGTAATGGGATTGATCTGATAAGTTTGGTAAGCTAGACCCGTTAGTCCTCTAGACTCAATTTGACTTTCAGCAACACCAAAAGAATCGTCTAAGTAAAAATCAAGGATAGAACTTTGACCAGGAACATCGGAATAGTAGCCAAACTCGGAGGAGAAATTTGCGATGCGCTGAATACTAAATCCCCAAGCCCCCCCTTTAAAAGCACCTCTCTCCAAGGGACCCTTGGGATTAGCCCCCACAAAACTCAAGTTGGGTAGAGAAAATTTAGAAGTAGAAAAGGATTTGCTTTGGTTGAGGTATTCGGTATCGATACCCCAATTATCTAAGCCTAAGCTTATACTGGCTTCGGAAGACTGAAAAAAACCTAATCCAGCAGGATTACCTGTAAGAGAGGTCACGTCTCCACCAAGAGACCATTGTGTACCTCCTACCCCCAATATTCTTGCTGTACCTACTGGGCTTGTTCTACTGAATCTAAGAGCATCTTCAAAATAACCACTTTGGGCAATAAGGCTACTTGAGGACAATAAAATAAGACAACAAAGCAAAGAGAATAATCTCATGGAGCGAAAGGGTTGTTTGTGAATAGTAACGAAAAAAGTGAGGGTTTGGGATAATTTTTTTAAAAAAAAAGGGGGAATTAATTCCCCCTTCCTCTGGATCCTCCGGAACTAGAACCTCCTGAGGATCCGCTTGAACTTCTGCTTGGAGCACTAAAGCCTCCCTCAGTACTCACTCTACTAGGAGCGCTAAAGCCAGAATTTGAACTTGATCGGCTAGGCGCCCCTCCGGAAGAATAGGAGGAGGATTCAGATCTACCGAAAGAAGATGAAGATCGTGAATAGCTACCTTCTGAAGACGATCTATTGTAGGAAGGTCCATCTCCGTAATAAGATCTTCCCGTTCCTGAAGAGTAGGAACTTCTACTAGGTGAAGAGTAGTCAGATCTACTTGAACTTGGTACGGTAGCTGACGGTCTTGCTGAAGTGGAAGAACTTCTGCTTGGAACTACAGCTCCTCTGTCAGAAGCCGGTGAGTTGACCCCTGAGGAGGTTGATGCAACACGGCTTCTTCCGGTATTGTAATAATCATTTTGGGAAGAACTAAAATCTGAAGTAGCCATTCGATTGGATTCATTGGCCACATTTCGTCTTGGTGAAACTCCACCACTAGCATTGGCTACGTTCTGACGTGCTTGTGCCCTGGCGGTGGTAGGAATTCCTGGGTATTGAGCAACTCCCCCTGTTCCGCTACTCATAGAAGATCCCCTAGAAGGTCTTGCTCCATAAACTACTCGGCGATCCCCGTATTCATTTCCTGGCATAATAATAATTGGCCCTGTAGCATAAATGGGGGTGTTCCAACCCCAAGGTGAACCCCAAGGAGATCCCCACATGGAACCGCCCCAGAAAGGATCATAGAAGGCATTGTATCCAGAATAAGGATTGAAAGGTGAATAGTACGGTCTGCCCCATCCCCAGTTGAAACCTAAGTTAAAACCTGATCTCCAACCCCAAGCTGGACCAAAAAAAGGATCATAAAATCCCATTCTCCAAGGACTAAATCCCATCATCCCATACCCAAAGGGGGAGAAGCCAGGCGTGAAGGAGGTATTGTTCCATCCTGAATTGAAATTGGAGACAGAGAAATTGTTGTATACATCAATATTGGGAGTTGTCCCAGAATTGACGCCTTGATTTTCGTCAAAATAGACTACATCCGATGAATTTTGCGCATTTACCTGTCCATAGCGAGCAAGATAATCTGGGTTCACATTTTTGGAACTGAAATTATCTTGGGGAGCCCCAGTGGCTGTAGCAAGACCATCAAAGGTGTTTGGTTGGTTGTTTGTTACAGCATTTTGAGTCACTTTTTTCATGTCCGAAGCCATGAAATACATGTTGTCATTTGCGGCAGTCAAGGCTGCTTTGTTGGTAGAGCAAGATAGCAGTGCGCTCGCACCAAGAAGCAAAGAGGCGGGTAATAGGGCTAATTTCTTCATGGGTGAAGTAGATTGTTACTTGGTTTAACGTAAGTACCAAGTATAGGTTGTACTTTTAGGGTTATATTTGTATTTCCCTAGTACCAAAAATAAGCAGATTTCTAGATATTCTACAAATAAATGAGTAAAGGACTTCCCAAACGAAGTGAAGATTATTCACTTTGGTACAATGAGCTCGTCAAAAGAGCCGATTTAGCAGAGAATTCAGCAGTAAGAGGGTGTATGGTCATCAAGCCCTACGGGTATTCCATTTGGGAAAAAATGCAGGCCCAATTGGATACCATGTTTAAAGAGACTGGGCATAGCAATGCCTATTTTCCTCTTTTTATTCCTAAATCCTTTTTAAGCAAGGAGGCTAGTCACGTAGAAGGTTTTGCCAAAGAATGTGCAGTAGTGACCCACTACCGTTTGAAGAATGCAGCAGATGGCTCGGGAGTGATTGTAGATCCAGAAGCCAAATTAGAGGAAGAATTGATCGTTAGGCCTACCTCAGAAACGGTGATTTGGAGTACGTATAAAAATTGGATTCAATCTTATAGAGATTTGCCGGTCTTGGTCAATCAGTGGGCCAATGTGGTAAGATGGGAGATGAGAACCCGATTATTTTTAAGAACTACGGAATTTTTATGGCAAGAGGGACATACGGCACATGCTACTGCGGAAGAGGCCATTTCCGAAACAGAACAGATGATGCAGGTATATGCTCGGTTTGCTGAAGAGTATATGGCACTTCCTGTGGTAAGGGGTAAAAAAACAGAAAATGAGCGTTTTGCAGGAGCAGAAGAGACCTTGTGCATTGAAGCCTTGATGCAGGATGGAAAAGCCTTACAAGCAGGAACCTCCCATTTTCTAGGACAGAATTTTGCCAAAGCCTTTGAGGTCAAATTTGCGACAAAGGAAGGAGGATTGGATTACGTTTGGGGTACCTCTTGGGGTGTAAGTACCCGCTTGATGGGAGCTTTGATCATGGCTCATTCCGATGATATTGGCTTGGTGCTTCCACCTAAACTTGCTCCTTTCCAAGTCGTTATAGTCCCTATTTATAGAGGGGAAGAAGAGCTTGCCATGATTTCGGTAAAGGCCAAGGAACTTATGCTTGACCTAAAAAAAGCAGGAATCAGCGTTAAATTTGATGATAGAGATACCCAAAAGCCCGGTTGGAAATTTGCTGAGTACGAATTAAAAGGAGTGCCTGTTAGAATTGCACTTGGACCTAGAGATTTGGAAAACAATACCGTAGAACTTGCTAGAAGGGATACTTTAGAAAAATTCTCTTTTGATTTAGCTCAAATGCCCATTGCTGAAAAAATCAAACAACTCTTGGAGGAAATTCAGGACCATATATACCAAAAAGCCTTAGCGTTTCGAAAAGAAAAGACTACAGAAGTCAATTCTTGGGAGGAATTTAAACGCGTACTGGAGGAAAAAACAGGTTTTCTTTCTGCGCACTGGGATGGGACTTCCGAGACAGAAGAGAAAATTAAGGAATTGACAAAGGCAACCATTCGATGCATTCCATTGGATCAAAAACCAGAGCAGGGAGTTTGCGTATTTAGTGGCAGACCTTCCGCTGGAAGGGTGCTTTTTGCTAAAGCCTATTGATTATCGGATGCTCCTGATTTTTTTCAATTTTGATGTTGGTTTCGGTATAATCTCGTAGCTTAGAGGTAATTCAAATCGGCACACATGGAATGGCTAATTTTATTGAGCCTCATACTTTTAGGCTTGGTCTTGGTCTTGGTTGAAATTTTGTTTATTCCTGGCACTACCGTCGTAGGAATTTTAGGTATTATAGTGGGTATAATCGGATTGATTTATGCCTTTTTGACTTTTGAAAATCAAGTGGCTTTGGGAATTTCAGGGCTTTCCATTGGATTGCATCTCGCTGCGGTTTGGTATGGATTTTCTTCAGGATTATGGAGAAAATTTTCTTTAAAATCTACACAATCGGGAGGGGCCTACGACGGAAGGACAAAAGGCTTGGAAGTGGGGATGGAAGGAAAGGCTGTTTCTGATATTAAGCCCATTGGAAAAGCGGTATTTCATGGGGAATGGTATGAAGTTAAGTCCGAAGCTGGCTTTATTGAGGTTGGAGCTACGGTAGTAATTAGTAAACTTGAACACAATACAATCAGTGTAAAATAAATCATTATGGTAGAAGGTAGTTTTTTATTCGTTTTGATCGCTGCTTTTGCAGGCATCGTTCTCTTATTTATATTCCTCTATTTTGTGCCGGTTAATCTTTGGATTACAGCACAATTTTCTAATGTACGCGTAGGTATTGGGGAATTGATCGGAATGAGAATCCGAAAAGTCCCACCAAGCCTCATTGTCAATGCAATGATCACTGCCACAAAAGCAGGCTTGCAACTGACAACCAACGATCTAGAAACTCACTTTTTGGCAGGAGGAAATGTACCTGCAGTAATTCGAGCATTAATTTCTGCAGATAAAGCCAATATCACTTTGAGTTTTAAGCAGGCAACAGCAATAGATTTGGCAGGAAGAGATGTGTTTGAGGCTGTTCAAATTTCCGTAAATCCCAAAGTGATCAATACGCCCAATGTTGCGGCTGTAGCAGCAGATGGAATTCAATTGGTGGCTAAGGCACGAGTAACTGTTAGGGCCAATATTGCCCAGTTGGTAGGAGGCGCTGGAGAAGAGACTATTTTGGCAAGGGTAGGAGAGGGAATTGTCACTTCCATAGGTTCTGCCATTACCCATAAATCGGTCTTAGAAAATCCAGATAAAATTTCTAAGCTGGTGTTGCAAAGAGGATTGGATGCTGGTACTGCCTTTGAAATTCTTTCCATAGACATTGCTGACATCGATGTAGGGGCAAATATTGGGGCAAAACTTCAAATAGATCAGGCCTCTGCAGACTTAAAAGTGGCAGAAGCAAAAGCAGAAGAGCGTAGGGCGATGGCTGTGGCGCTTGAACAAGAGATGAAGGCAAAAAATGTGGAGATGCGGGCCAAGGTAGTAGAAGCAGAGGCAGAAGTTCCCAAAGCCATTGCAGAGGCATTTCGCTCTGGTCAACTTGGGATTATGGATTACTACAAAATGGAAAATGTGAAGTCAGATACAGCCATGCGGGATTCCATTGCCAATTCAGGTAAAGAAAGTAAAGATTCAGGATCTAATAAATCTTAAATAAAAAGGGAGATTACTCTCCCTTTTTTCTTTTTACACTCGGCGGAGCACTTTCCAGCTGGGCTGGTTTTTCAAGTGCCTTTTTTGCCAAAATTTTTTGTTCGGAAATATCCAAATGAATTTGTTCGTATGCTACTGGCAAAAAGCTTTCCCCATTTCCTTTCACTACCCCAGAAAGTCCTTCTTTTACTACCACAATAAAATCCTTATGCTCTACCTCAATCCAATCGTATTCTAAGGGTAAAATAGGGGTACCTGAAACAGAAATGAGGCCCATTTTTTGATTTTTTTCAACCAGGAAATAACCTTCTTTCAGTCTAGAAATTTTATCAAATCCTATTTCACTAGTAAGTTCACCTGTTGGTCGGATCAGGTAGTGTGACCCATTGGATTTGGCAATGGAAATTCCCTTGAAAAAATCTTTGATCTCCTCCCATTTGGGCTCTGTTAGGATTTTTCCATCGCTAGAGACGAGACCCCATAAACTAGAATTTTTGAAAGGTGCAATTTTTTCAGAAAAAGTACCTACTTCCAAAAAATTAGGGGGAATCACCCAAGTACCGGATGGGGTCAGAAATCCATACTTTCCATTTTTCTTAGCCGGAAATAGGCCTTCTGTTCCATTACCAATCCATTCCGCATCGGAGTTTGGGGTGACCAACCACCCATTTTTTCCAAGCAGCCCCATTTTATTTTCTCTAAAAAGCACATTGTAAAGATCTTTACCAATTAAGGTAACAGATTCCATTCCAATGGCATCCAAGAGAATTCCTTCCTCCTCGATTACCCGTCTTAATTTTCCGTGAATATATTCCAACATCAAATCACCTTCTTTGGTAATTTGATGGTAGGAATTGTATTTGACTTGAGCTTTATTTTCAAAGCCTCTAATGAGTAAATACTGGTTTTCATCGTATCCGTAATAGCTATCCCCACGGGTATGCACCAATTGATCAATGACAGGCTCAAGTACATAAGCTCCCTCTTGGTCGATAAGACCAAATCCTGAAGGTTCTTTGGAAAGTAAAAAATTTCCTTCATTGACTGCAAGTTGTTCGTATGCCTTTTCTGGAGTAGGAGATAGCGGTAGATAATAACTATCGCCTTGTTTTAAAATCACCATACCTTGGTGGGTAAGGAGGGCTTGGTCTGAACTTCCTAACCAGCGGGTTTTCCCGCTTGATTTTTCGTATACGTAGTAATCTGAACCTTTTTTGGCCAATAGCCTCGTGGGATAAGTTTGTATTTCATCGTATACAGTAGGCAAGGCTTTTTGACCGTATTCGTGGAAGGCACCCAGTCCTCCAGGACCTTTTACGATGATCCAAGGTTTGAGGTATTGATAAACTTCTTTGGCTTGTAGATCTATAATGGGTCGAAGATCTGCCGAAAGCAAAAAAAGACTACTATCACTTTTTCCTACACGAACGGATTCGTCTAAAAGCTCAAGGTCTTGGTAAGCCACCTTACCCTGTAGATTACCACTAAAGTCATAAACCTCCCAATTTTGTCCAAATGCAGGAAAGCTCAGAAAAAATATAATTAGGAAATAATATGCTTGCTTGGACATCGAAGTAGTACGTGGGGCTTAAACTTTAAACTACTGCAAAGGGGGTAAAAACACAAGTTTACCGGCCTTATTTTTCCTTGTTTTGATTTTCTAAATCAAATAGATCATGTAGCAGGGCAATCATTTCTGAAGCTTCATTTCGCTGGCAGGCAGCCTTTAATTGGACTACTGGAATTTTAAGAATTTTCTGCATCATGTTTTTGGTGATTTTCTCTATCAATTCCACATGCTGTTGATCCACTTGCTTTACATGGCGACTTAATTCTTCTTGGCGAATTTGTTCCAAAGCTTGTTTTAATTTTTGTATAGTGGGGGATACCAACATTTCCTTGGACCATCCTTGGAATTCACTTATACTTTCCTCCAGGATGGTTTCCACTTGGGGAATGGCTTCTAGTCGGAGTTGCAAGGCTGCGGTAACTTTACTTCGAATATTATCTACATTGTACAGGACTACCCCTGGAATCTCTTCTAAAGAGGTTTCTATGCTTCTAGGTACAGAGAGATCTACAAATAACTTGAACCCGGGGATAGGAGAGCAACCCACACGTTCTTTGGTAATAAAAATTTCTGGCATCCGAATAGAAGAAACAATAACGTCGGCAGCTTCTATGGCAGCAAAGCACTCTTCGAAGGGAATGATCTCAAAACCCAGAGGAATACCTATCTGCTCTGCTTTGGATGAGGTTCTGTTGGTGATTTGCACCTTGGCATGGGGTAAATGCACCATGTTTTTGGCTACATCCTCTCCAATTTCACCCAGGCCAAGGATTAAAATCCTTGGTTCGAAAATATTTTGGGTAAGGCTTTCAATCAATTCAAGGGTGGCATAGGACAAGGATGCGGCACCATCCCGAAAGGCGGTTTCTTGGACTACCCGCTTGTTGGTAAAAAATATGGTGTGTAGCAAGCGGTGAAGAAAGGGACCCGCTAGATCCAGATCTGCAGAAGTCTGATAAGCTCGTTTTACTTGATTGATGATTTGAATATCTCCAATCACTTGAGCTTCAAGCCCCATGGCTACCCGAAAAAGATGGGTAACTGCGACAGATTCCTCTACCAGGAATTCAAAAAAAGCGTCACACTCTTTATCGAGATTTCCTCCACTTTCTAAGACAACCAGTCGGAGAATTTCATGGCTTAGATCCAATTCATGGCTGTAGTAAACTTCGGTTCTGTTGCAAGTGGAAAGTACCAATGCATCTGTAACTACAAAAACCTCTTTTAACTTAATCAAAAGTCTATGGATTGCTTGGTCGTCTAACGAAATTTGCTCCCTTACTTCCACAGGAGCAGTTTTGTGAGACAGACTTAAGGCTTTAAAACTTGTAGACATGCTTTAGAGGTTCGGCTGCAAATTTAACGGAGGAATCCTCCCTTAAAGTTTATTTTTCATTCAATGATTTTAATTTAGAAATATTCTAAATAATATTCTTAAAAAGTTATTCTGTCGATATAAAGCTTGTTTGGAGAATCACCTACGCTTAACTTAGTAGCCTGTAATTTTTTCAACTTTATTTTTTATGATAAACCAATTATTGTTTTGGTTAAAAACCCATTTGGGATTTACCAAGAAGGAATCTCAAGGTTTTTTTTTATTACTTCCCACCTTGCTCATGCTCTCCTTGCTTCCTACGGTGATGCGTTATTTTTCGGATCAAAGGGGAGAAGATATGTATCGAAGGTACTTGTCGCAACTTGACAGTTTAGAGCGTACTGGGGGGCATATATTAACCTCTCCATTGCCCACTTTCGCTCCAATGGATTCAGTGAAACGAAAGGGAGATGCCTTGGTGAAAGACCGTATTCGTAGACTTCCCTTATCGGAAGCGGATTCCATACTACTCCAGATTGTGCCAGGTATTGGTGCTTTGACTGCCGGTAGGATTATCAAATACCGTGAATCTTTGGGAGGCTTTATATTTCCAGAGCAACTTCAAGAAGTGTTTGGTCTGCGACCAGAGGCGATTTCCTCCTTATGGGAGTATTTTGATTTCGATAAGGTCCCTCCAAAGAAAATATGTATCAACCGAGTAAATCAGGAGGTATTGGCCCAGCATCCTTACATCAGTTACCAAGAGGCCAAGGTATTGGTAGCTTACAGGATGCAGCATGGACCCTACGAGCGGGCACAGGATTTATTAAAAATTAAAATCTTTCAAGAAGCTTGGGTTGAAAAAATCGGCCCTTACCTATGCTTTGAAAAGGAATAGACCAGTTATCCAATGAAAATATGCCATATTTGAATTGCAAGTAAACTTTCGTTTTGAGTTGGTCTCCTTACCCGTACTTTCCCTGCCCCCCATTCAACCTCAGCTTAGTAAACAGGAGGGAGGGATGTATATTTATGATTTTCTTCGAAAAAAGCACCTCCTGCTCACTCCAGAGGAATGGGTGAGGCAGCATTGGATTCATTTTTTAATTGCTAAGGGATTTCCTAAGGGATGGTTTGTCCTTGAAAAAGGCATGCGCTACAATGGCCTTCAAAAAAGGACAGATTTGCTTATTTACGATAGGGAAGGAAAACCTTATCTCTTGGTGGAGTGTAAGGCACCTGATATTGAAATAGACCAAAAGGTGGTGTCTCAAGCCTTTGTATACAACCAAACCCTAAAATGTCCGTACGTAACCTTATCGAATGGACGCAAGCATGTATTTTTTCATCTGGATGTCTTGCTAGAAGAATATATTCAAAAAGATAGTTTTCCTGAAATTCCTTAATTTTATTTTAATTTTTATAGTATTAATAATAGTTTTTATTTAAATTTTCCTTTGATTTTTTAACTCTTTACTGTCCTATGCAATCAACTACGACTACTTTTACGCCTTGCGAGCTTTGTGGATCAAGAAAGCAATCCTTATTTTCCAACTTACCTGAATCGCATTTATGTTCGATTTCAGAGGTTAAAAATCATGTGGCACACTGGAGAGGCCAAATTTTATATTACGAAGGCACCAAACCCTTGGGAATTTTTTGCATCAATGCTGGGGTGGTAAAAGTCTACAAGACTGCATCCAATGGCAAGGAACAAATTCTCCATCTTGCTAAAAGAGGTGATTTTTTGGGCTATGCTGCCTTGCTTGGAGAAGAGAATTACACCAATTCGGCTATGATTATTGAAGATGCGCGGATTTGCTTTGTGCCACGGGATGCATTTTTAAATACACTCCTAAAAAACATAGAGTTTTTCAAAAAAATCACCAAACAACTCAGTCATGAGGTAGGTATTTTAGAACTCAAGCTCACGGATGCTTCTCAAAAGAGCATTCGAGAGCGCCTTGCATTTGTCCTTCTTCAATTGGCAAGTTCCTATGGGATAGAGGGTGGAAATAGCCAAAAAATTGACCTGCTTTTGACCAGGGAAGAAATTGCTAGCATTGTAGGAACTGCCACGGAATCTGTGATCCGTTTGTTGTCAGAATTTAAAAAAGATGGGTTAATTGATTTGGAAGGAAAAAAAATTATTGTCAAAGATAGAAAGGGTTTGGTGCGTCTTTCAGATTTTTACAGGTAAACTAAACCTAGGTGCAAGAATTTAGGTTTAGTAGTTATCCTATCTTAATTCTTCTATGCAGCGTAAACTACTTGGCTTCACTCTTGTCTTCTTTTTATTTTTTACGACTTCTTTTGCTCAATCAAAGGCGTATGAAGCCTTGCTGAGTACCTTTTATGATGAGGGCTTTTCAACGGTAAAACCCACTCAAATCAATAATTTAAGTGATTACCAAGTCTTGGATGCTAGAGAGCAAAAGGAATTTGAAGTCAGTCATCTTCCCCAAGCGATATGGGTTGGTTTCGATACCTTTTCCTTTTCATCCGTGGGGAAACTAAAAAAAGATCAGCCTGTACTTATTTATTGCACCGTGGGGGCTAGATCTCAAGAAATTGGCAAAAGATTGCAAGCCGCTGGATTTTCCAAAGTTTATAATTTGTATGGAGGGATCTTGCAATGGGCCAATGATGGGGGAGAATTGGTTTCCCAAGGCAAACCTACTACCCGAGTACATACCTATTCCAAATCCTGGGGCATTTGGCTCAATAGGGGAGAAAAAGTGTATTAAAATCCCTATCCTTACCCATCTCTAAAGCTCATTTCCACTAGTTGAATTTGTTCATTTTCTCATGATTCTAGCTCTTCGAACATCTTTTTTCCTATCCCTTTTCTTCTTTTACTCCTGCCAAAGTCCGGTGGTGGGAAAAGTGGGAAGCACGCCACCAAGCCACCAGCTCTGGGATCAATTAGTAAAAACCCATGTCAAAGCCAATGGCCTAGTAGATTACAAAGGCTTTATACGTGAAAAGCCAAAGTTGGAAAGCTACCTCAAATTGCTCTCTGAGAATGCCCCTGACCGAAGCAAATGGTCAAAAAATGAGCAGCTTGCCTATTGGATCAATGCATACAATGCCTACACGGTAAAGTTGATTGTAGATTTTTATCCTACCAAAAGCATACGTGATTTAGGTCCCAAGCTCAAAATCCCATTAATCAAAGATGTCTGGCACTATAAATTTTTTAAAATTGCAGGCGTAGACATGAGTTTGGATGAGGTAGAACATGGAATTTTAAGAAAGGAATTTGATGAGCCCAGGATTCATTTTGCCATCAATTGTGCTTCAATTTCTTGTCCCCCACTACTCAATGAAGCCTTTGTAGCAGACAAGTTAGAAGCGCAACTCACTAAGGTAACTGTTGCCTTTATCAATGATCCTGTTCGCAATAAATTGGGAACCCAATCGGTACAGCTTTCCTCTATTTTTTCTTGGTTTACGGGTGATTTTACAAAAAGAGGAACATTGATTGAGTTCCTAAACAAGTACTCCAAGGTAAAAATTGCTCCCAATGCCAAAGTTTCTTTTTTGGACTACAATTGGAATTTGAACGAGTAAACTTAATTTTTGAGTAAGTTTAGGTTCAACTAATCTGCATGAGTGCTACCCATTTTGTGATCCTTGGCAACGGTATTTCAGGAATCACTTTTGCAAGACATTTGCGAAAAGGTAATCCTCATGTGCAAATCACCGTTATTTCTGGAGAATCTCCCTATTTTTTTTCACGTACAGCCCTGATGTATGTTTATATGGGGCAAATGAAATGGGAACATCTTTATCCGTATGAGCTTCAGTTCTGGGGTAAAAATAGAATTACCTTAAAGCAAGCATGGGTCACCGCCCTGGATGTAGATGCTAAAAAACTGAGTTTTGATACAGGTGAAGATCTAAGTTACGATTACTTGATCTTAGCTACAGGATCTACCCCTGCTTTTTACTATTGGCCAGGGCAGCACCTGCAAGGTGTACAAGGACTCTACACCAAGCAGGACCTAGAGTCAATGGAGATCAATACATCTACTCATGTAAACCGAGCGGTAGTTGTAGGGGGAGGTTTGATAGGGATAGAAATGGTAGAAATGCTTGCTTACCGAAAAATTCCCGTCACTTTTATGGTAAGGGAATCTAGATTTTGGGAACAATCCTTGCCCAAGCGGGAAGCGGATTTGGTGCATCGGCTCTTGAAGGAGCAGGACATTGACCTACGCTTAGGTACGGAGTTAAAAGAGATTCTTCCAGGGGTGCATGGGAAAGTGAGGGCAGTTCGCACCTCCCAAGGGGAAGAAATTTCCTGTGAGTTTGTCGGCCTTGCCACTGGGGTAACTCCAAATGTAGCCTTTTTAAAAAAATCAGGGATTAAAATCCAAAGGGGGGTACTGGTCAACTCCTATTTTGAAACTTCAGCACCGAATGTCTATGCCATAGGCGATTGTGCTGAATTTGAATATGCACCTGGAGAAGGAAGAAAGAACATTGAACAAGTTTGGTATACTGGTAGAATGCATGGAGAAACCTTGGCGGCAAACTTCTGTACTTCCCCTCAACCTTATGCTCCTGGTGTATGGTTTAATTCTGCTAAATTTTTTGAAATAGAATACCAAACCTATGGAGTCATCGCAGTAGAAGAGGGAGATGAGATTCAAGATTTTTATTGGGAGCATCCGAGCGGAAAAATTGCATTTCGCATGCAAATGGATGCAGGGGGTAAAATTTTAGGCGTTTTGGCTTTAGGATTTCGTTTAAGGCACGAATATTTCGATCGAGCCATTCGGGAAGGATGGTCCGGGCTTCAAGTAATTTCTACCTTGCATCAAGCAAATTTTGACCCTGAGTTTTTTGCTCCCTATCATGTAGCAATTCAAAAATCATTTCAACTTCAATTTGGTGTAAGTTTTCCCCTCCCCAAAAGATCATTGTTTCATCACCTATTTGGATCTAGCTCATGATCACAGTGAAAAATTTAGGACTTGGTTTGTTTTTCTTGGGTGTGGTTGCATTCACTGTTCTACCTTTTTTGGGAAGTTATCACTTAAGGGAAGATCTAGTAAGCTCAGAGGTGAAAGAAATCCATAGAGAAAAAGTCAAAGAATTACTGGCACCTATGTATGGTTTTTCCTATTCATCCACCTATTCCTTTTTACAGGCCTATCATCAGCAGTTGGATCCTTACAATGAAGCTTTAAAAGTGGAAGGTCGATGGGAAGAAGTGATTTGGGAGGATTATGGATTTTCCTTGGCCAAAGCAGCTTTACAAGGACCTAGCAGAGATCATCCTTTACTTTGCTTGCTACTTTCTTTGGGTTCTTGCTTGGCTGGGGGCTTACTCTTCCATTTAGCTAAGAAAAAAGAAGAAAGTCCTGGAGGGGCCTTTGCAGGCATTTTCCATTCATCTTTGACCAATAGGGGACTTCTTGGGATCCTAGTAGGCTCCTACCTGATACTCTTCTATGTGATTTTGTATTGGTTTCCGGCCTACTTGGTTTCCTTAGTATGGATGGTAGAGCCACTCTCCAAGCTTCTCTCTGGAGGACCTGCTAGCCAATGGTTTTTGTATGGCTTGGTGTACACCTTGGCCATTTTGGTTATGGGGATTCGGATGTTTAGCAAATATGCCGGCAATAGGTATCAGCAACTCCGAACTGCATCCGTGATGTTTTTTCAGACTGCTTTTGCCTTTTTAATTCCTGAGGTATTGGTACGTTTAAATCAACCCTACTTTGACTTCAAAAATATTTGGCCTTTGGATTATGATTTTTTCTTTGACTACCAACTCTCAACTTTTTTAAGTAGTGGTGGACTTGGCCTTTTTATGTTGGCATGGGGATGTTTATTGATCATAGTGGCTGTACCTGTGTTTACCTACTTTTATGGAAAACGCTGGTATTGTTCTTGGGTATGTGGGTGTGGAGGATTGGCTGAAACGGTAGGTGATTCTTTTCGACACCTTTCAGACAAGTCGCTCAAAGCCTGGAAATGGGAGCGTTGGACCATACATGGGGTCCTTGCTTTGGCTGTGGTTATGACCTCTTTGACCTTGGTCAATTACTTCTCTGGATTTAAGGTGTTGGGAGACCTGACCAATCAAGTACACGCTTTCTATGGCTTTGCCATTGGTTCCGCATTTGCTGGAGTGGTGGGTACAGGATTTTATCCCTTGATGGGAAATAGAGTGTGGTGTAGGTTTGGTTGCCCATTGGCTGCCTATTTGGGATTGGTGCAACGGTTTAAGTCTCGTTTTCGAATCACTACCAATGGAGGACAATGCATTTCTTGCGGCAATTGTTCTACCCATTGTGAAATGGGTATTGACGTAAGGGCCTATGCTCAACAAGGACAAAATATCGTGCGATCTTCCTGCGTAGGCTGTGGAATCTGTGCTACAGTTTGTCCTCGCGGAGTATTGAAACTCGAAAACGGACCCGAAAAGGATCGTATCCATGATTTTCCTATCCTGATAGGAAGGCAAACCATTCAATTGAAAAAATAAATGTTCAGCTTCTATTTTTTTGCTATCCTCTATTTCGCAGGAATGCTGTTTGTATTTTTTTATAGCTTGGCCCAAGGACATTTGTTGTTTCATTTTTTAAAGGCTTTAAAAAAGCAGAAGCAATCCTCAACCACAGAGATCAAGACTTTTCCAAGGGTCACGGTGCAGTTGCCTATTTACAACGAACAATATGTGGTGGAGCGGCTGATTGAAGCTGTAGCTCAACTAAACTACCCTAAGGAATTGCTAGAAATTCAAATCTTGGATGACAGTACCGATGTGACCACCTCTTTGGTTCAAAAAAAAATAATTCACTATCCTGAACTGAATTTTAGCTACTTGCATCGGGAGAATAGAAGCGGATTTAAGGCAGGTGCATTGAGGGAAGGGTTAAAAAAGGCTCAAGGCGAGTTTATTACCATTTTTGATGCAGATTTTGTCCCAGATCCTGAGTTTTTGCAGAAAACCTTGCCTCATTTTTCTTCACCTGACATAGGCATGGTGCAGACCCGATGGACTCACCTCAACCGACCCTATTCGATGCTGACACAGTTGCAAGCTTTTGCTTTGGACGCTCATTTTTTTGTAGAGCAGTTGGGAAGAAGCCACCAAGGAGCGTTTATTAACTTTAATGGCACTGCTGGAATTTGGAGAAAAAGCTGCATCCTAGATGCGGGCAATTGGCATGAGGATACGCTGACGGAGGATCTAGATCTGAGTTATCGGGCCCAACGAAAAGGTTGGAAATTTGTCTACTGTCCTGAGGTGGAATCTCCTGCAGAACTTCCGCCGATTTTATCAGCAGTGAAGTCTCAGCAATTTCGCTGGAATAAAGGGGGTGCGGAATGTGCGGTCAAGCATATTTGGCAAGTTTTGCGAGAACCGCATGGATGGAGAGTTAAACTTCATGCCTTGGCCCATCTATTTAACTCGACGGTGTTTGTGGCTATTTTTCTCAGCAGCTTAAGTAGCATTGGACTTACTTGGTTACTCAGGGAAGAGCAGACATACTCTTATTTTCCAACTCTTGCGGGATTATCCATGCTGGGATTTGTGATGGTTGCCGGAGTTTATATGATGGCTTACCTTCAGGCACAAGGCTTCTCCTGGACTTCATTTGCCAGCGTGATTTGGAAGCTTCCTTTATTTCTTTGCGTTTCTATGGGATTGTCCCTGCACAATACCCAAGCTGTATTGGAGGGCCTTACGGGAAAGAAATCGCCATTCATACGTACGCCCAAGTTCAATTTAGAAGCTGGTCTAGTGCCCTTACAGTCCAATGTGTACCGTTGGAGAACCTTTCCTATCAGTACCTGGATTGAAGGAATTTTAGCCATGATATTTGGAGGAATGCTTGTTTTTGGTTTTTTCCAAGGCAGCTACGTATTTCTCCCCTTGCATGGCATCCTTTGTTTGGGATTTGGTATAGTATTTTTATACTCATTTAAGTCACGCTAAAAAAAGGTATGTCATCTACTCCCATCATAGATGTAATTATCCCCGCCTTCAATGAGGAAGAATCGATTTCGAAGGTGATTTTGGATATTCCAAAGCAAGTTCGTCATATCGTGGTGGCAGACAATGGATCCACCGATCGTACGGCGCAAGTAGCCAAAGTAGCGGGGGCCCAGGTGGTCTTTGAACCTCAAAAAGGGTATGGAAAAGCGTGCTTGACAGCCATGGATTGGATCAAAAGTCAGGAAATTCTACCCCATATCGTTATTTTTTTAGATGGAGATTACAGCGATTATCCTCAAGAAATGATGAACTTAATAAACCCTATTATGGAAGGAAAGGCGGAGTTTGTCCTTGGCTCAAGGACCATGGGGATCCGTGAAAAAGGATCTATGACTCTTCCCCAAGTGTTTGGAAATTGGCTAGCCACCACCCTAATGAAAGTCATGTACCGAGCAAAATTTTCGGATTTAGGTCCATTTCGCGCCATCCTATGGAAGAAGTTGTTAGCATTGGAGATGGTGGATCAAAATTATGGGTGGACCATAGAGATGCAGATCAAAGTGCATCGTGCTGGATTGAAGTACCTAGAAGTACCGGTAAGTTACCGGAAGAGAATCGGGAGTTCCAAGGTAAGTGGTACGGTCAAGGGAGTTTTGGGAGCAGGCTATAAAATAATTTTTACGATATTTAAATATTGGGCCTAGGATAATCCCTTACCCAGGTCATGGATTACTTTCTAAATCAAGAGGTACTACGATGATCAATCCCCCTGGAACCAACATGAATCATAAGGTCTTTTTCTTAAATAATCATTCAATGCTGATTTTAATTCATGTAATTTTTTTGTTGTGTGCTTGTGCTCCCTCTGGAAGGGAAGGGATGGATGAAGGAAAATTTTCCAGCTACTGGTACCAAGGAAAGGCAGAGGTCAATGTGTTTGACTTGCAGCAAAGCAGGTACGGGGAAGTGCGTCCTGGAAAGGCTGTGATGATTTTTGTGACAGAGGATTTTTCCAAAAGCAAACAAGTGAAGTTGGATCATCCAGAGCAACGCCCATCGGATGCGCAGAAAGTGTTGAAACTCAATATGACTCGGGAGTTTGTCACGGGAGTTTATCCGTACCACACCATGCTATCGGTATTTACTCCCATTTATGAAGATGCAGTAGCTCCCAAATTAAGCGCCTCAGTCACCGAGTGGTGCGGGCAATCATTTACGCAATTGAATTTTAAAAATGGCAAATATACTGCCCAGCAATTTTCTTATTTTGAATCGGAAGGGGATCAGGAACTGCAGCTCGATGCGCAAACCGAAGAAGAACTTTTTACGCTAATCCGGTTGAATCCTAACTTGGTTCCTTTGGGGAATGTCATTTTGATTCCAAGCCTGATCTTTCAACGCTTTTCTCATCTCCCACTGAAGGCAGAGCAGGCAACCCTCACCAGAAAGCCACTGGGAGCTGATCAATCCGAACTGCATATCGCCTACACTGAAATCGGAAGAAAGGTTGCTATCCGGTACCAGCAGCAATTTCCTTTTGAAATCACTGGGTTTACCGAAACCTGGACCAATGAAAAAGGGGAACAGGAAGTGACTACCGCTACCCGTACAAATCTTCAACTTTTGGCTTATTGGCAGCAGAACGAAAAAATTTTTGAACCTCTTCGAAAGGAGTTAGGGCTTTGAGTGGAGGAAAGAAAACGGTTCTTATCCTACTACTCCTAGCTAGTCATGGGAGTAGTCTTTGGCTTATTTCGCAGGTGCCAAGGGAAAATTACTTGCTAACTTTCACCTTGTTTTTAATTGCCTTCGGAAGTACCCTAGGGATTTACAAGTGCTGGGAGCAGCATTTTTCTTGGCAAAAGTTACTGCTCCTAGGGGTGTTATTGAGAGCCTGTGTTTTTTTTTACGAACCCAATTGGTCTGAGGATGGGCTTAGGTTTTTATGGGATGGTAATTTGATTAAAGAGGGCCAAAACCCTTACTTATTTAGTCCTGAAGAATGGAAGAATCAAGTATCGGGAAGTGAAAATTCTTTTTGGGAACACGCTTATCCCCAACTTAATTCTGCCTCATACTACTCCGTGTACCCTCCAGTAAAGCAAGTTTTTTTTTGGTTGGGGGCTCAAGTTACCCACTATGAGGTGTATCCTGGTTTTCTTGCCCTACGCGGTATATTGCTTGTTGGTGAGCTAGGTACTTTTTGGCTCCTTTGGACGCTTTTGGGGAGATTTCAACGGCCCAAAAAACTCATTCTTCTTTACTGGTTAAATCCTTTAGTTATTTTAGAAACGATTGGGAACCTTCACTTCGAAGGCTTGGTTTTATTTTTTCTTTTGCTAGCGATATGGGGATTTGATGCAGGCAAGCATGCCCTTGCTGGATTAGGCTGGGGCATGGCTGTAGCTGTCAAATTGCTCCCCTTGCTCCTTGCTCCCCTGCTACTTTCTTGGAAGGGAACGAAAAGAGATCCAATTTTCTGGGGGATTACTTTCCTTGTCCTGGTAGCGAGTTTTGTTCCCTTAATCCTAAATGAAAGCTGGAAGTATTTCTACCAAAGCTTGCAGCTTTATCAAGGCCGGTTTGAATTCAATGCCTCGCTATATTACCTAGCGAGAGCATTGGGGTATTGGGTTGCGGGGTACAATACCATTGCTATATTGACCAAAGCAGGCCTAGGAATTGTTTTTTTGGGTAGTATTTTTCTTGCTTGGAAGCAGTCTTCTACCCCGGTATGTAATTTACCTAAAGTGTGGGCAATGCTGTACTTGGTCTATTTTTTAATACAACCTGTAGTGCATCCCTGGTACCTCTTGCCAGCGCTAGGATTGAGTGTATTAGCAGGTCAATGGACTTTTGTCTTGTGGTCATTTGCTGCCATTTTTTCTTACCAAGCATACAGCGAAAACCCTGTTCAGGAAAAGCCAATTTTTTTGATTTTAGAATATACCTTGGTAATGCTAGGGATATACCTGGATTATTTTAGAAAACAAAGAACCTTTACCTTGGTCCAATGAAAAATACTAGTAGCCTTATCCTATTTCTTCTTTTTTTGTTTGCATGTACTCCAAGTCCAGAGGAACAAGCTAGGAAACTCCTTGAAAAATCTGTAGCGGTCCATGGGGGTCAGGAGGCTTGGAAAAATTTGAAGGGAATCAAATTTAGGAAATGGACGCGCCTATTCGATGCAGAAGGGAAAGTGGAGTCAGAGGTGGACCAATGGCATGAGTTTCGAATGGCCCCAAAATTTGAAGGAAGCATTTCCTGGACCAAAGATAGCGTGGCTCATAGCATGAGTTGGGATGGATTTATTTTTCGCTACCAAATGGGAGCGAATGAAGTCTTAAATGCTGATTTCCTCGCAGAAAAAAGAAAGGATTTCGATGCTGCTTTTTATACGGTAGCTCAGCCGTGGAAGCTGTTAGATCAAGGAGGTCAGCTCAGTTATGAAGGAAGGAAGTTTTTGGAAAACGGTGTAGAGGCCGAGTCTATTCGGGTGGAATATGGTCCGGGTAAGGATACTTGGTGGTACTATTTTGATCCCCATACCTACATCCTGCTTGGCACTGAGGTGCAATTAAAAGACCATCGAAGTTTGATTTATGACCTGAAAAGCGAGCAAGCTGACAACCTGTTGTTTCACGGTACCAGAGAAAGCTGGCGCGTGGATGAATCAGGGAACCGCTTGTTTCTTAGGGCGGAGTACCGTTATTACAACTTCGAGCTGGTCTATTGATTTCCAAAGCGTAACTTCACTCAATAAAAAAGGCTTTCAAACAACTTCTTGAATTATGAACTCATTGAGCATTGGCTTGGTCTTACTATCATTCACTTTTTTTGGAATTTCCTGTGACTCTAGGAGCGAGGTGGAAAAAATTGTGGATGCTGCCATCGCTGCCCACGGGGGTGAATTATATCAAAAAACAGCCGTTTCATTTGATTTTAGAGGAACTCATTATTCTATTTTTAAATCCCCAAGTTCCTTTGAGTATAGTAGAGAATTTACAGATTCCACCGGTCAGGTAGTAGACGTCTTGAATAATACCGGCTTTATACGAAAAGTAAATGGAGTTCTGATCGATACCTTAACCGAAGAACGGGTAGGTGCTTTTTCACGCTCTGTGAATTCAGTGGCTTATTTTGCTTTTTTACCCTACGGGTTAAACGATGCAGCGGCTATCAAAACCTACCTCGGACAAACCAGGATCAAGGGAAAAGATTACCATAAGGTAAAGGTGACCTTCCAGGCAGAAGGAGGAGGAGAGCACTTTGAAGATGAGTTTTTGTATTGGTTTGGGGTGGACGATTATCGAATGGATTACATGGCGTACTTGTACCATACCGATGGGGGTGGGGTGAGGTTCAGAGCAGTGAGAGCCTTCCAGGAAGTTGGAGGCATCCGCTTTCAAGATTACCTCAATTTCAAGCCTGTAAGAAAAGAAACGCCCTTAGATTCCATGCAAGTTTTGTATGAATCTGGGGCATTGGAAATGCTTTCCGAGATCAACTTGGAACATATTCGAACTTCGCCTCTTCCTGAAAATTAGTCTCGGCTTTCCTTTTTTGGATTTTCGGTAGGGACTTTTTTTTGTTTTTTTAGTAAATAGGGGATACAAACCCAAAAACGTTGTAAGACCATGAATCGTAGAAGAGAATTTTTAAAGACCACAGGATTAGCGGGAATAGGATTATTTGGTGCGGGTAGCGCCTTCGCAGCTTCCATGAAGGAGCTGCCTTTGGAAGCGGCCTATGGAGCTTCTAGAGTTCAGTCTTTCAACATGTCGGGTTTTACTGCTCCCAAATTAGCTACCGTTCGGGTAGGAATAGTGGGCTTGGGCATGCGTGGGCCTGGAGCAGTAGATCGCTTGAGTAAAATTGAGGGGGTAGAGATTAAGGCGCTTTGTGATTTACTTCCTGATCGCGCGGAGAAAGCGAAACAATCCTTGGAAGGAAGCATTCACCGACCTGAATTGTACTCAGGTTCTCCTTATGCCTGGAAAAAGATGTGCGAGAGACCCGATTTGGATTTGATTTATATTGCTACTCCTTGGGAATGGCATACGCCCATGGCGGTCTATGCCATGGAGTCTGGCAAGCACGCTGCCGTGGAAGTGCCTGCGGCCAGAACTTTGGAAGACTGCTGGCAACTGGTAGAAACTTCCGAGCGGACTAAAAAACACTGCATGCAGCTAGAAAATTGCTGTTACGATTTTTTTGAACTGATGACCTTGAAAATGGCCCGTGAGGGATTTTTTGGAGATGTGGTACACGTAGAAGGAGCATACATTCACGATTTGGTTTGGCTCAACTTTGACAAGGAAAAAGGCTATCAAGGCATGTGGAGGCTGGAGGAAAATTTCCGAAATGGGAATCTTTATCCCACCCATGGACTTGGGCCCATCTGTCAGATATTAAATATCAATCGCGGGGATCAGATGGATTACTTGACCTCTTTGTCTTCCAATGACTTTCAAATGCAGAAAAAAGCCCAGGAGCTTGCCGAGCAGGATTCCTTTTGGAATGGCTATGCGGCCAAGACCTATCGTGGCAACATGAATACCACGATAGTAAAAACCAAATTGGGAAAAAGCATAATGATTCAACACGATGTCACTTCTCCTCGTCCCTATTCTCGTTTGCATGTGGTGAGTGGTACGGAGGGATATGCGCAAAAGTATCCCGAGCAAAAGGTAGCTAAAGGACACAGCTGGATGAAAGAAGAGGAGATGCAAGCGTTGAAAGAAAAATATACCCCAGAAATTGTACAAAAGGTAGGTGAACTAGCCAAACAAATCGGAGGCCATGGAGGCATGGATTTCATGATGGATTGGCGATTGATTGATTGCTTGCGCAATGGGCTGCCACTCGATCAAGATGTGTACGATGCTGCCTTGTGGAGCTGCATCACCCCAATGAGTGAATGGTCTGTGGCCAACCGCTCCAATTCTATCGATATCCCTGATTTTACCGGAGGACACTGGAAATCTAATGCACCCGTGGAGATTACCTTGAAGGGTGGGGGTACGACGAAGGTGAGGGTGTAGGCTTAGATTATTAGCTTCACCAGCTGTGTGTACCAATCTGTCTAAATTATTTATTGTTTGACCAGTTTTCGGACTTTTTCCCTGCTATTCCTCTCAAGCTTTGCATGGAGTAATAGGGCATGGGCTAGAAATTTAGCAATACTCCTTTTTTTAGGCCTTCCCCTCCAAAGCCTTGCCCAGGTGGACAGTATGGCTAGGATTCCAAGCAAGGAATGGGAAATTTCAGGGGTAGTCGATTTATTTTATGGGTATGATTTCAACCAGCCTGAAGGCAAAACCAGGCTTCCTTTTCTTTGCAACCACAACCGACACAATCAGGTAGTGCTAAATTTGGGTTTGGTAAAGCTAGCCTATTCCCAAGACCGGTTTCGTGGAAATTTAGCGCTTCATGCAGGCTCTTACTCCGTGGATAATTATGCAGAGGAACCGGGGATACTCAAACATGTATTTGAGGCAAATGCAGGAGTTTTGCTGTCGAAGAAAGGCAATGTGTGGCTAGACGCGGGTATCTTGCCTTCTCATATTGGATTTGAAAGCGCTATTTCTACAGATAATTTGACCTTGACGCGCTCCATTTTAGCGGAAAACACACCCTATTTTTTAACAGGCGGGAAGGTGAGTTTTCAGCCTTCGGACAAATGGTTTTTTTCTGCTTTGGTCTTCAATGGTTGGCAACGAATTACTCGAGTGGAAGGAACTAAAAAACCTTCCTTAGGTACTCAGGTTTCGTATCGTCCGAAGGAGGGTATGCTCATAAATTGGAGCACTTTTTTGGGTTCAAATGATCCAGATTTGACTAGGAGATCACGATATTTTTCAAATTTATATGGACAATTTCAAGTTGGAGATTCGTTTGGATTGATTCTTGGAATGGATTTGGGGGTTCAGCAGCAACAAATGGGGAGCAGAGCTTACGATGTTTGGTATAGTCCTGTGGTAATTGGTCAGGTGACTTGGAATCAACGATTAAAATCAGCCTTCCGTTTGGAGTATTACCAAGATCGGGCTGGTGTGATTGTACCTACAGAAAATACTCCTTCTGGTTTTTCTACTGGAGGATTCTCGGCCAACCTAGATTATGTGCTTTGGGAAGGATTGGTTTGGAGAGTCGAAGCTAGTAATTACCGGAGTAGAGATCAAGTATTTTTATATCCCGAGTCAC
>VGMU01000002.1 GCA_016866385.1 Bacteroidota bacterium | reverse complement strand
GCAGACCAGGTTGCTCAACACGCAGCTAGTTTCATCAAAGAACTCATTCAAGAGACCTTGAGCAAGAAAGACTTCTTTACCATGGCTCTTAGCGGAGGACGAACCCCTTGGGAAATGCTGAAGTACTTGGCCAAAGCCGATTTGCCCTGGCATCGGATTCATTTGTTTCAAGTGGACGAAAGGATGGCGCCAGACGGACATGCCGATAGAAATCTTACCCAATTGTTTAAAACCATAGAAGGGAGTCCCCTAGTCACCCAGTTACATATTTACCCCATGCCAGTTACCAGGGAGGACGAGCAGCAAGGTGCAAATGAGTATGCCAATACCCTTCAGGAAGTAACGGGTAATGGCATGCTTGATTTGGTTCATCTAGGACTTGGAAATGATGGACATACCGCTTCCTTGGTGCCTGGAGATCCCATTTGCTTGGAAAAGGAAAAAGACATTGCCTGGACTCAAGCCCCCTACCAAGGCAGGTTTCGAATGTCCATGACTTATCCCCTTTTAAACCGGTCAAAAAAAATACTTTGGGTGGTAACTGGTTTAGAAAAATCTACCATGGTTCAAAAACTACTATCCAAAGATCCCAGCATTCCGGCTGGTAGCATCTCCCAAGAATCGGCCTTGCTTATTGCAGATCAAGAGGCTTCCTCCTTAGTCTCCAGTAACTAATTTCAAGTTATTTTTTAGCTTTTTCCAACATGGAAAACCTGGTCAAAATACAATTACATCAAAGGGCTTCAACTTGAGTCTGAATTTTTTATATTTCATAAAAATCTTTTCGTGATCTCCCTGTTCCATAACGCCCTTCGTTTCCCAGAGAAAATTGGTATCCTGGACCATCTTGGGGAACATACCTATGGAAAACTTTGGGAAAGAAGTGCCCAAGTAGCCAATCACTTGCTGCAAGAAAAGGGAGACTTAAATCAAGCTCGAATTGCCTTCCTTGTTGACCCAGGGTTTGCTTTTGTGGCTACCCAATGGGCCATTTGGAGAGCTGGAGGGATTGCAGTTCCCCTTTGCCTAAGCTACCCATTACCCTCATTAGCATATGTCATAGAGGATAGTCAGGCTTCCTGTCTGATAGTAGATCGAAATCATGACAAGGTTTTGGATTCCTATGCAAAGGAAAAGGGATTGCCCCTACTTCTTTTAGACGATATTCCTTTGCGGCAAGGCAAATCTTCCCTCCCAACACTTTCTTTAGACCGAGGGGCGTTGATTCTCTATACTTCTGGGACTACCAGTCTACCCAAAGGAGTATTGAGTACCCATGCCACCCTTGAATCTCAAATTAGGACCTTGATCCACGCTTGGGAATGGACAGAAAAAGATCATACCCTCTGCCTTCTCCCCTTGCACCACGTGCATGGACTCATCAACATCGTTTCTTGTGCACTCTGTGCGGGTGCAACCTTAGAATTTCTTCATCCCTTTGAGGCAAATCAAGTCTTTGATATCTTTTTAAAAGGAAATCTGAGTGTATTTATGGCTGTGCCTACTATTTATTTCAAGTTAATTTCAGAATTTGACTCTTATTCAGAAACAAGAAAAAATGCCCTGCGAACTTCTATGAAAAGGATGAGGCTGATGGTGTCGGGTTCTGCTGCATTGCCTCAATCTGTCATGGAGCGATGGCAACAAGTGTCTGGGCATTACCTCTTGGAGCGCTACGGAATGACAGAGATTGGCATGGCGATTAGCAATCCGTACCGAGGCAAGAGGAGAGCGGGGTATATCGGGATGCCTCTCCCAGGAGTAGAAGTACGTTTGGTCAACGAACAAAATCAAGACATACTGCCTGGAGAAGCAGGAGAAATTCAAGTGAAAGGACCCTCCGTGTTTGCTAAGTATTGGCAAAAACCTGATGCCACCAAGAAATCCTTTACTCAAGACGGTTGGTTCAAAACAGGTGATATTGCCTGCATAGAAAGGGGATATTATAAAATTCTAGGACGGGATTCGGTAGATATCATCAAATCAGGGGGATACAAACTTTCCGCCTTGGAAATCGAGGAAGTACTCCGAAAGCATCCCCAAGTAATAGATTGCGCGGTAGTTGGGATAGCAGACGAAGAATGGGGTGAAAAAGTAGCCGCAGGAATTGTTTCCTCCGAGCTAAATTCCATTTCAGAAATCAAGGAATGGTTGAAAAGCCAACTTCCCTCCTACAAAATTCCAAAACTTATTCGTATTCTAGAGGAACTTCCTCGAAATGCTATGGGGAAAGTGGTAAAAAATGAAGTAAAAAAATACTTTAGCGAGACTTTAAACTAACCCTATGATCAAAGGACTTGCCTTACTTGCCATCTGTTTTCTTTTTGGAATGCTATGTGGAGATTTACTTGGATTGCTCCTAGGGATTGAATCCAATGTTGGTGGTGTGGGATTTGCCATGATATATCTATTGCTCCTGAAAGAATTCTTAGAAAAGAAAGGAGTTTGGACAGAGGAATTTGCATTTGGCATCGATTTTTGGAACAAACTCTATATTCCCATTGTCCTGGCCATGGCGGCGAGCTTAAATGTAAAATCTGCAGTTTCCTCAGGAATCTTAGCCCTTTTGTCTGGAATTTTTCCTGTAGTATTAGCCTTTGGGGTATTTTTTGTTTTAATCAAAACCATCAAACCTCAGTAGGTATGGAATCAATTTTGTCTTTAATAGAAAAAAATGGGCTGATTTTCGCTTTACTCTGGGTAGGTTTACTGACCTGGGCCACAGATATTCTTTCTAAAAAGGTTTTTGCTTCAAAAATACCTGGTTCTGCCATAGCCATAGGAATTGCCTTGGTTTTTGGGTACTTGGGTGGAGTATGGGCAGATGGAAAACAAGGTCTTGCGGATTTACCTCTATTTAACGGATTGGCCTTCTTAGGAGGTTCGATGTTTAGGGATTTTGCAATCGTTGCCACAGCAGCTGGAGCTAGCTTTCTCTTGATTCGAAAAAGTGGTGTTCTGGGATTAGTCTCTCTGATTTTAGGAATAGCTGTATTTTTTAGTGCGGGAGTTATCCTTGGCTGGAGTTTAGGATACCGAGATGCAATCAGTCTTTGTACCCTAGGAGCTGGAGCGTGTACCTATATTGTAGGACCTGTTACAGGTGGAGCTTTGGGAGCAAGTTCGGAGGTAATTGCCTTAAGTATAGGTACTGGTGTGGTAAAAACCATTACTGTAACCATTTTAACTCCCGTATTGGCAAAAAAAATTGGTTTAGATTCACCTGGCGCCGCAATGGCTTTTGGAGGGATTATGGGTACATCTAGTGGCGTTGCGGCAGGCTTAGCGGCTACAGATCCTACCTTAGTTCCCTATGGAGCTGTGACTGCCACCTTCTATACGGGTTTGGGCTGCTTGGTTTGCCCTTCTTTATTTTATCTTCTACTTAATTGGGGCATAGGTTAATTATTAAAGTAAAACTATACTATGAAAGGGATTAAATATCTTAAAATCAATTTACTAGTATTATTAGGTTTTGGAATAATTTCCTGCAATAGCTCCTCGGAGATAAAAGAGGAGCAAATGCTCTCCCAAGAAATTTCAATCCCTGAAATAGAGCAAGAAATAAAGAAATATATTGATAAAGAAACGGAGTCAAACGATGGTTTTTTTCCCGTCAAAGATCAAAATCATGACCTCAAGATGAAATTGGTACGGGTACATACGGAGTACCTATCTAATCTCGGGCCTGAGCGTCATTTTGCTTGTGTAGATCTAGTGGACGAAAAAGGAGATGTTTACGACGTTGACTTTTTCATGTCTGGTATCCCAGGGAAAATGAGTATTACCCAGACCTCTGTTCACAAACTCAATGGAAAACCCTATTACAGCTGGAAACAGAAGGAAGACAAAACCTGGTATCAAGTACCTTTGGAACAAGCAGATAATTCCTTACTGGGAGTCATTGAAGGAAAAGATAATTTTGAATTTACATACACGGTAATCTTACCTGATTTTTCCGGCCCTGCCCGACTCTGGATGCCTGTTCCTATTTCTGATGAATTCCAGCAAGTAGAACTTCTGAAAAAATCAGTACCGATAAAATCATCGGCATTGAAAGATCCTATTCATAGAAATGAAGCATTATTTATGAATTTAGGCCCTGAGGATAGTGGCAAGACCTTAGAACTCACCTACGAAGTGCAAAGAAAAGAAAAAGGGCCATACGACGCTGAAAAACCTGATCCAGCACTGTATTTGGCAGGAAACACCCTAATGCCTGTGGGAGGAAGATTTGAACAAATCGCTAAAGAAGTTTTGGGGCCCAAATTAAAAGATTCTCATTTGGTCCAGGCTCGTTCCCTTTACGATTATATTATAGATAACATGCGTTATATGAAATTTGGTGCATATGGAAAGGGGGATTCCAATTATGCCTGTGATTCCAAAACAGGCAACTGTTCTGAATTTCACTCCTATTTCATCTCCTTGGCAAGATCTGTGGGAATTCCTGCTCGATTTGCCATCGGAGCTTCAATCCCATCAGATAGAAACGAAGGAGGAATTGATGGGTACCACTGTTGGGCTGAATTTTATGCAGAAGGAAAATGGTGGCCCATTGACATCAGCGAAGCCAATAAGTATACCGCTTTGGCTACCTACTATTTTGGGAGGCATCCTGCCAATAGAATTGAATTTACTAGAGGGAGAGATTTAGTATTTAATCCAAGTCCTTCTCAAGGACCAATTAATTTTTTGGCTTATCCCTATTTAGAAGTGGATGGAAAAGAAATAAAAGCAACGACCTACTTTACCTTTAAAAGAAATTCTTAAAAAAAAAGCCTCATTCAGAGGCTCTTTCGTTTAACTATTCGCATCTGCATTAGCTTTAGAATCATCCTTGCTAGGATGTTCTCCACCCTCTGGATGTTCTCCACCTTCGGGATGCTCTCCACCTTCGGGATGCTCCCCACTCTGCTCAGTTGGAGTTTCTTCCTTGGCTTCCTCCTTTTTAGCACCACAAGAGGACATCAAGGTGGAAAACAAAAATCCTAGCATAAGCAGACTAGCTAAAGTAATTCTAACATGTTTCATAAGGAATAAGGTTAGTTTTACTTAAAGTTAAGGCTTTCTGAAGAAAAATGATTTATCATATTTAAAAAATTAAGCATACCTTTTGATTTGTCATCCGCAGTAGAATTTCTTAGCTTTTACCAAATTAATAAATCAGTTTTTAGTGGAAATTCGATGCAATCTCCTGTACATTTGACGCAAGATCGAAAGAAATGAGCTACTCTGGGCTATTTAAAAATCCGGACAAACAAATTTTGGCCCTTCAGTGGGTAAAAAAGACAAATAGCCTCACTCGGGTAATATCTACCTTGCTGATTTTTATGGTCTGGATCATCGATTTAGGTTTTCCTGATCAAGAGATTATCTCCATTCACTCCTTTTTTTATGGAATTATACTGGTGATTTTGGGACAAACCTATCTTTACAGGCTGATTTTTATTTACAAAGAATCGAGTACCAAACGCCTGAATTTAGAGGTTTTTCTTATCCTCTATTTACATTTTACAGCAGCTATTGAGTTTGGGTGGTTGGAAAATTGGCAAGACTTGCAAGCATACGAAAACCTAATTACCAACTTTCTTATATTTCTACTTTTTTTTATTGAAATGAGTCGTTTGAGCCTGGGAATAAATAAAATGTCTATTCATCCGGCATTAATTTTTATCCTTAGCTTCCTGCTGGTGATCGTTATAGGCACCCTTTTGCTAAAGCTACCCAATGCGACCGTAGGAGGTATTTCTTGGATTGATGCCCTATTTACCGCCACTTCTGCCGTTTGTGTGACTGGTTTAATCGTAGTCGATACAGCTACCGTCTTTACGGGAATGGGCAAGACTATCTTGATGTTACTTATCCAAATCGGAGGATTAGGCATGATGACCTTTACCAGCTTTTTTGGATTCTTTTTTAAAGGTGGACAATCCTTACAGAGTCAGCTTTTTCTTAAGGACTATATCAATGAAGACAATATTGGAAAAGTAGGCTCCACCCTGATCAAAATTATTCTCTTTACCATTGGATTTGAATTACTAATGAGTATAGGAATATTTTTTGTGGTGGACGATAGTCTTTTCGCATCCACATCAGAGCAACTCTTCTTCTCTATTTTTCATTCCATTTCTGCCTTTTGTAATGCTGGATTCTCTACCCTTACCAATGGCCTTTACGAAGTAGGCTTTCGCACCGAATACCACGTACATCTACTTCTGGCGATCACCATTATAGTAGGAGGAATAGGTTTCCCAGTAATCGTGTCCTATGCGCAAGTGACCAAAAGAATTTGTCAAAATTGGTTCAATATCTGGACTAAAAAAGATTCCTTTTATCACCATACGCCTAGAGTTTTCAATATCAACACGAGTTTAACCACGGTGACCACCCTACTATTGCTGTTCATAGGCTTTGTAACGTACTGGATTTTTGAACAACAGCAAACCCTTGCAGGCCTTGATGGCTATGGAAAAATAGTCACTGCCTTTTTTGGTTCCGTTACCCCAAGAACCGCAGGATTCAATACAGTAGACATGACCCAACTCGCTCTGCCCACCGTATTGATTTACTTAATTTTGATGTGGATAGGTGCTTCCCCTGGTTCTACGGGGGGTGGACTTAAAACCACCACCTTTGCCGTGGCAGTGCTAAATGCCTTGAGTATTGCCAAGGGAAAGGATCGTGTGGAAGTATTTAATAGACAAATTGATCCTGAAACTGTAAGAAAAGCTTTTGCGGTGATTCTACTTTCCTTTTTGGTGATAGGACTTGGGGTATTTATGGTTTTGTTCTTTAATCCTGAATTGGGTATTTTAGAAGTAGCCTTTGAAGTATTTTCTGCCTTTGCTACGGTGGGTTTGAGTTTGGGAATCACAGCAAAGCTAGCGACAGGCTCTAAATTGGTCATTTGCTTGATTATGTTTTTGGGAAGGGTAGGTACCCTGACCGTGTTGGTTGCTTTCATTCGAAAAACCCGCTCCCTGCGCTATAAATTTCCTCAGGAAGGGGTCTTTATTTCTTAATACATTGTTACTATGAAATACATTATTGTAGGTATGGGTAATTTTGGTGGCTTTTTAGCCGCCCGTTTGACCGAATTGGGTCATGAAGTTATTGGGGTAGATTCTAGCGAGGTTAAAATCGAGCAGATAAAAGACAAAATCACCCATGCAATCTTGATGGATGCCACGGATGCGGAAACAGTCAAAACTCTACCCTACAAGGATTGTGATGCCGTGATCATCACCATTGGAGAGAACGTAGGCGCTTCAATCATGGTAACAGCCATTTTTAAACAGCTCAACGTGACCCGCTTGATTAGTAGATCAATTAATGACGTGCACGAAACAGTCATCAAGGCAATTGGAGTCTCAGAAATTGTTCATCCAGAAGAAGATTCCGCTGAACGCATGGCGAAAAGGCTACAAATGAAGAATGTGCTGGATTCTCTTGATATCTCAGACGACTATAATGTCATCGAAGTAAAAACCCCAGAGCGATACGTTGGCATGACCTTGGAAGAAACCAATCTGAGAAGAGAGTATAAAGTCAGCGTGATTACCATCATCCACGAAATTGAACGAACCAACATGCTGGGTAAAAAATCAATTATCAAAAAGGTGGTAGGAGTAGTCAACGGAAGTACAAAAATTCAATCGGGAGATGTTCTCGTTCTTTTTGGCCTGGCAAAAGACATACAGCGCATATTAGAACTCTAGTTGGATAGAAAATAAATCCTTGTCCAACTGCCCGACTAAGCTGTTAGCCTTAGGCTCATTTTATTTTAATTCGTGAACCACTCCTAATTCCTGCGTGTTGTAGGATCACTGAGTTGAGTTTGCCGTATGGTATATAGCTCTCTCTTGTTCATCGCTATGCCCACTGAACCAACCCGCGTTCATCGTAGAACTTTTCCCCTGACGGGGATGAGCTGTGCCGCCTGTGCATCTAGCGTAGAAACCATCCTTGCCCATACCCAGGGTGTTCAAGAAGCTCAGGTAAATTTTGCTACATCCACCGTTCAAATCGTCTGGGACGAGAGCATAACGGAAGAAGGATTGGATCAGGCGCTTCAAGAACTGGGATATGGGTTGATTTTAACCCAAAAAGAAGTAAATCAAGCGGTCTTTGAAATTCAGGAAAACACCTACTTACATCTTAAAAGCCAGACCATAGCTGCTGCCATCCTAACGTTACCTGTCTTTATTTTGGGTATGTTTTTTATGGATTGGGTTCCTGGACGATGGATAAGCATGGTGCTTTGCGTTCCCATACTTTTTTATTATGGTGGACATTTCTACCTCAGAGCAATAAAGCAAGCTAGACATGGTAGAGCCACCATGGACACCTTGGTAGCCCTTAGCACCTTGATATCATTTGTGTTTTCTTGCTTCAATACCTTTTTTCCAGAGTATTGGCACGTCAAAGGACTACATTCCCATGTCTATTTTGAATCAGCTTCGGTGATATTGGTATTTGTCTCTTTGGGAAAAACGTTAGAAGAGCGAGCTAAAAGTAAAACGGGTACAGCCTTAAAAAAATTAATTGGTCTGCAACCCAAAACCTTTACCCGAATTCTTCCAGATCAGGTAGAAGAGATCCCTCTAGAGGAAGTAAAAATAGGAGATAGGGTTCTGGTAAAACCTGGAGAAAAAATTCCAGTTGATGGCCAAGTAGTCTTTGGAACAAGTTATGTAGATGAGAGCATGCTCAGCGGAGAATACTTGCCCGTAGAAATGGTGCTCGGGTCCCGAGTTTTTGCCGGGACAATAAACCAGAAGGGTAGTCTAGAAATCCTTGCTCAACAAGTAGGTAGCACTACCCTACTCGCTCAGATTATTCAAAGGGTTCAACAAGCCCAAAATAGTAAGGCCCCTGTTCAGCGTATGGTGGATAAAATTTCAGCCATATTCGTTCCCCTTGTCATCCTAACTTCTGTAATAACCTTTGGATGCTGGATGGTTTTTGGAGGAGAAAACGCAGTGTCTTACGGTACGTTATCTGCAGTATCTGTATTGGTAATAGCTTGTCCTTGTGCCCTAGGCTTGGCTACACCTACTGCCTTGATGGTGGGGATGGGAAAGGCTGCAGAACAACAAATTCTTATTCAAGATGCAGAAAGTTTAGAACTGGGATACCGAGTTACTTCTCTGGTGGTAGACAAGACAGGAACATTGACCGAGGGTAAACCTAGAGTTAGCAATTACTGGGAAAATCCGGAAGTCAGCTCCTCTCAATTTCTAAATCCTTCTTCTTTGCTCCTGGCTTTGGAAAGAAAATCTAGTCATCCTTTGGCTGAAGCGCTTATATCCTATGTAGTACATAAAAATCTTCCCTTTTTAGAGGTTGAAGAATTTGAGAATATTCCTGGATCTGGAATTACAGGTAAAATTGCAGGTACAACCTATTTTCTTGGAAGTAAAAAATGGGTCATTTCTCAAGGAGTGTCGTGGACTGACACTTGTGCTGAATTGGTAAAAAATTGGGAAGAAAAGGCGCAAACGATTATATGCCTAAGTAATGAAACGCAAATACTAGCTCTGGTTGGGATTGAAGATCAGGTAAAACAAAATGCGAAAGAGGCGATAGCCGATTTAAAAAAGATGGGGATAGAAATTTTTCTTCTTTCTGGAGATCAACTTAATCCAACGAGAGCAATAGCGCAGCAATTGGAAATTAGCCAGTTTCAATCGGAATGTATGCCAGAAGATAAATATAACTTTATTCGAAGGCTTCAGGAACAAGGTCAGGTAGTAGCCATGGCAGGGGATGGAATCAATGATGCAGAGGCATTGGCCCAAGCGGATGTGAGTATGGCTATGGGAAAAGGTTCAGACATAGCCCTAGACATTGCCAAGATTACCCTTATGAGTTCAGATTTAACCAAAATACCTCAAGCTTTACGCTTATCTAAAAGTACGGTGATAGGAATTCGGCAAAATTTATTTTGGGCATTTGCTTTCAACCTCTTAGGAATACCCCTTGCAGCAGGTGTTTTGTATCCTATGTTTGGGTATTTATTAAACCCCATGCTCGCCAGCGCAGCCATGGCCCTGAGCTCTGTAGCAGTGGTGAGCAATAGCTTACGCATTAAGTGGGAAATTTCTTGATTTTAAAAAACAAATCTTAGGAACATGACGTAATTTTTATGAACGATTACATCATGAAGTTGAGTTTAAAAGTTTCTAAATAATTTAATTTTTAACTATTATTAAAATTTTAAAATATTCATTATCAATTAATTATAAATGAAAAAAATTACCTTCAAAACTAATATTCAATGTTCTAATTGCTTATCTAAAGTGGCTAGCAAACTGGAGCAGCAAGAAGGAATACATACTTGGCAGGTAGATCTTCAGGATCCAAATCGTACACTCACGGTAGAAACAGATACCCTAACTGCTGAAGCGATCCAAAGGGTCGTACTCCAAGCAGGCTTCCTTGCTCAAGTAGATGCTTCCAAAGTAAAGAAAAGATGAAATATTTCATTTTTTGAAAAAAATCGTATGTTTGTATCATGAAATCGCTTTTTTCCATACTTCTTTCCTGCATCTTGCTGTTCTCCACCATGGGAATGGCCAAGACTACGCATTGGTGTATGGGACACGAAATGGAGTCTTCTATTGGCTTTGGAGCAAAGCACCTGGATTGTGGAATGAACATGGCAATGGAGCATTCCGAAACTGGGGAAAATTCTAGTGAGGATCCGAAATCATGCTGTGAAAACACCACACAACACTTACAGGTAGATGACGATTTTCAGCTTAAATCCTTAGATTTTCAGGTAGATCTTCAGTCTATTCCCCTGGTTTTCTATTTTTTCCAGTTCAATTTTAACTTTTTACCTTTTGCAAACCAGGCCCTTCCTAGTTTTGAGGCTCCCCCACTTATTCTGCAGGATTTTCAGATCCTTTTCCAAACCTTTTTGATTTAATTTCAAGGAAATGCTTGGTCCTTCCAAGCCTTTTTGATTCTCCAAGACCTAAAGGCTTGGAATTCTTAATGTATTTAATCCTTGTAATTATGATCAATCGCATCCTAAATTTTTTTCTTGAAAATAAACTCGTACCCCTCCTATTTCTTCTACTCATTTTGGGATGGGGAATTTCTACAGCCCCCTTTACGTGGGACTTGGGTGGATTTCCCAGAGATCCTGTCCCTGTAGATGCCATACCAGATATTGGAGAAAACCAACAAATTGTTTTTACCGAATGGATGGGTAGGTCTCCCGAGGATGTGGAAGATCAAATTACCTATCCGCTCACGACCACCTTGTTGGGCTTACCTGGAGTTAAAAGTGTTCGCTCCAATTCTGCCTTTGGTTTTTCAAGCATCTACATCATTTTTCAAGATGATGTGGAATTTTATTGGAGCAGATCTAGGGTCTTAGAAAAACTCAATTCCTTACCGGCCGGTCTACTTCCAGAAGGCGTCCAACCCAAATTAGGTCCCGATGCTACAGCACTTGGTCAGGTATATTGGTATACCCTAGAAGGTAGAGACGAGGAAGGAAATCCCAATGGAGGTTGGAATCCCGAAGAACTAAGAACCATACAAGATTACTATATCCGTTATGCCCTAACCTCCGTAGAGGGTGTGGCTGAAGTAGCCTCTGTAGGTGGTTATGTAAAGGAATACCAAGTTGATGTTGATCCAGGAGCATTAAAGGCCTATGGAGTAACCCTTATGGAGGTAATGGAAGCTATCCGTAAATCCAATCAGGACGTATCTGCTAATTCTATAGAAATAAACAAGGTCGACTATTTTATTCGTGGACTTGGCTACATAAAAAATTTAGAAGATTTGGATCAAGCGGTAGTAAAAGTGAGTGAAAATGTGCCGGTAAGAATCCAGGATGTAGCTAAGGTAAATCTAGGTCCACAACCACGAAACATGTCTGGCATTCTCGATAAAGGGGGCGCAGAAGCCGTTGGAGGAGTGGTCATTGCTCGATATGGGGATAATCCTTTGAAAGTCATTGAAGGCATTAAAGCAGAGCTAGAGAAAATAGCTCCAGGCCTACCCACCAAAACCTTGGCAGATGGCAGCGTTTCTAAATTGACAGTAGTGCCTTTCTACGATAGATCTAATTTGATTTATGAAACTTTAGGTACTCTTTACGAAGCAATCAATTTGCAAATACTGGTCACCATTTTGGTGATTATTGTAATGGTTGCTAATCTTCGAGCATCCTTCTTGATCTCCTCATTGCTCCCCCTAGCTGTAGGAATGAGCTTTATATTTATGAAGTACTTTGGAGTAGATGCCAATATTATGGCCCTTTCGGGTATCGCTATTGCCATAGGAACCCTAGTTGATTTAGGGATTATTTTGAATGAAAACATTCTAAGGCATCAAGAAATTGCCCCAAAAGGTCAACATCTTCTTAGCACTATTTATCAAGCTTCTGCTGAGGTTTCAGGAGCCATACTTACCGCTGTAGGCACTACGATAATCAGTTTCCTACCCGTCTTTACCCTTGAAGCAGCAGAGGGAAAACTATTTGGGCCCTTGGCCTATACCAAAACCTTTGCTTTGGTATCGGCAGTTCTGATTACCCTATTTTTACTGCCTGCATTTTCTTATTGGGTATTGGGTTGGAAAAAACCCGCTCAAAAAATTGGCAAATACCTCAACCTGTCCTTTTTAATTCTAGGGCCAATAATTGCCTTTACCATTTGGTCCTGGGCAGGATGGTTCTTGTTTAGCTTCGGGCTCGTACACGTAATTGTAGCTTATTACCCTGATAAATTGGAGCCTTATATCTCCCAACTGAAAATTGGGGTTACCCTCCTTTTTGTCACCTGGTTATTGACTACCCAATGGATGCCCTTGGGAGTATCCGTGAGCACTTTTGTCAATTTTATTCTGGTCGCCTTATTGGTAGGAGGAATATTAGCAGGATTTGCGGGTTTTATACGTGTATATCCCAAACTATTGACCTGGTGTCTTGCACATAAAAGGACCTTTTTATTCTTTCCCTTAGTGATCATCTTTTTAGGATTTACAGTTTGGTTGGGCTTTGGACGTATATTTTACTTTGTACCCAAAGGGTTTGATCAGTTGGGATTAAATATAAGAACAAATGCACTTTGGTCTAGATTGAGCCACGCCTTCCCTGGACTGGGAAAAGAATTTATGCCCTCTTTAAATGAAGGGTCTTTTCTACTCATGCCCAGCAGTTTGCCGCATTCCGGGATACAGGAAAACAAAGAAGTACTCCAAAAACTTGACATGCTGGTAGCTTCTATCCCTGAAATAAATATGGTAGTGGGGAAAGCTGGTAGAGCGGAAACTGCCATTGATCCCGCTCCCATTACCATGTATGAAAATACCATCACTTACAAATCAGAGTTTATCACCGATAGCCAGGGTAAAAAAATTAGGTTTGCTGTGGAAGATGGTAAATACCTCTTGAAAAGTGGGGCTACTTTCGATCCCTCCACCATGGAACTTGCTGATTTGGACATCCAAGAGTTGGTGGAAGACGAGGAGGGTGAATATTTTCGCCAATGGAGGTCCCACATTAGAAATCCAGATGTTATTTGGCAAGAAATACTAGCCGTATCCAAGCTCCCAGGGATCACCAGTTCACCCAAACTCCAACCCATAGAAACCCGCCTAGTCATGCTTCAAACGGGCATGAGAGCTCCCATGGGAATAAAAGTGTATGGTCCAGACCTTGCCACTATAGAGGCTTTTGGCCTGAAACTTGAAAAGTACCTCAAAGAAGTTCCTTCAGTGAAAAAGGAGGCCGTTTTTGCGGATAGAATTGTGGGCAAACCCTATTTGGAATTGGAAATCGATAGAGAAAAAATTTCTAGATACGGGTTGAATGTGGGAGATGTACAAGAATTTATAGAAGCAGCCATTGGGGGCATGAAATTAAGTACTTCCGTGGAAGGTAGAGAGCGATTTCCTATCCGAGTTCGATATGCTAGAGAATTTAGGGATGATCCTGAGGCGCTAGAAAGTTTACAAATTCCAACTCCTATTGGAAATTACATTCCTTTAGGGCAAGTGGTCAATTTAAAGTATAGGCCTGGACCAGACATGATCCGAGGAGAAAATAGCTTTCTGGTGGGGTATGTCCTTCTGGATAAAATGCCTGGGTTTGCGGAAGTAACCGTAGTGGAAGATGCCAAACAATACCTACAAGACAAAATTGATTCAGGGGAATTGGAAGTCCCTCCCGGCGTGCGCTTTGAATTCTCCGGTACGTATGAAAACCAGGTACGAGCTGAAAAAAGGCTTAGCATAGTTATTCCAATCTGCTTGGTCTTGATTTTTTTATTGCTCTACTTTCAATTCCGAGCCGTTTCCACCACCCTATTTGTCTTTACGGGCATTGCCATGACCTTCTCCGGGGGATTTATCATGCTGTGGCTCGTGGGATTAGATGGGTTTATGGACTTTTCAATTTTAGGAACCAACCTTCGTGATTTTTTTCAATTTAAAGTGTATAACCTCAGCGTAGCCGTTTGGGTAGGTTTTATCGCTCTTTTTGGTATTGCAACAGACGATGGAGTAGTCGTAGCTACTTACTTAAACCAAAGGTTTGAAGAGTTAAAACCTACATCAGTAAGCGAAATTAGACAGGCTGTCCTGGAAGCTGGAAAGCGTAGAGTACTTCCCTGCATGATGACTACAGCTACTACCCTTTTGGCCTTACTTCCCATCTTCACATCTTCAGGAAGGGGATCTGACGTCATGATTCCCATGGCCATCCCTTCCTTGGGAGGGATGCTGCTGGAAGTTACCACGGTATTTATAGTTCCCACTTTGTACTGTTGGTGGGCCGAACGCAAACTAAGACTAGGTAAAACTATTGAAAGTCATCTATAAACTATTCCAAGCCATGCACTTGATACATCTCATGAAAAGGAAACAAGAAATTAGAAAGAATACCTTAGCCAAGTCACTTGTGCTGCTCTTTTTCTCTCTAGGATCCGTGACGATGCTTCCTGCACAAACCTTGGAGGATTACCTCCAAGAGGCAAGCATCCAAAATCCTAGGGTAAAAGCAGCTTATTCCCGCTACGAAGCTTCTTTAGAAAAAGCCAAGCAACCAGGTCTTCCAGATCCTGAATTTCAAGCAGGGCTCCTTTTGAAACCCATGGAACGATTTATGGGATATCAAAGAACAGACCTCAGGTTGATGCAAATGTTTCCTTGGTTTGGAATGCTATCTGCTCAACAACAAGAAGGTCAGCATATGTCCCAAGCCAAATACTTGCAATACGAAGAAGAAAAAAATCAACTTCTATTCGAAGTTAAATCGACTTGGTATGAAATGATCTGGCTACAAGGGGAATTGCAACTTGCAGAAGAAACGGTAAACTACCTCAAGCAATACGAAAGCCTGGCCTTAACCCAATTTCAGGCAGGAACTTCTCAGTCGCTTCCCAATTCCTTCAATTCCCCAAATTTACCCTCTGGTACCTCTCAAACTTCTTCCAAAGGAATGGACGGGATGGGGACAAGCAGCATGCCTAATCCCATGAAATCAGGGCCTATGACAGGAACTACCATGGCTACACCCTCTTTGGGAATGCAGGCAGTCCTTCAACTTCGGCTTCAAATCAACGAGTGGGAAGCAGTTATTCAGCAACTCCAGGCCAACAAGGAAGTAGCAAGAATGAAATTTAATCAACTCCTTTCTCGCCCAATGGATGCTGCAGTGGCTCTTCCATCCACTTGGGAAAACCCCATTTTGGAGGTGGAAAAAAAAGAATACCTAGAAAGAATCAGAACAATTAATCCCATGATAGGAATGCTTGCTGCAGAAAGAATGGCCTTAGAGCAACAAGAAAAAATGGCTCGTCTAGAAGGAAAACCCATGCTTGGTTTGGGAGTTAACTACATTCCATTCTCTCCAAGAATAGATAAGGGAATGTCCATGGGAGGTCAAGATATGGTAATGCCCATGGCAACCCTCTCCTTGCCGATCTACAGAAAAAAAATTACTTCAAAAATAAATGAAGTAGCCCTCCACAGGGAAGCAGCAAAATTAGATCAAGAAGAAACAGAAATTCAATTGGCAAAAGCATGGTTAACTGTATTTAAAACCTGGGAAGAGAATGAACGAAACCTCCTGCTTTACCAAGAGCAGATTGCTTTGGTAAAACAACAAATTGAGCTAATGGAGGCCTCCTTTAGTGTAGGGAATAGTTCTCTCAGCGAAGTACTGCAAACCCAACAAATCCTAGTTGAATATCAAAAAAAGCAACTCTTTGCTCAATACCAACAACAGCTAAGCATCGCAAGATTGGAAGCTTTAGCCCCTTCTCCTTTCCTTTCCAATTAACTTTTCTTTCCTATGAAAAAATTATTAGAAAATAAAGTTGTAGTTCTCCTTACGGTCTTAGGATTAGGAGTATTATTTGGATGGATCCTCAAGCCGTCCGTAACTGAATCCAATGAAGAACACAGCCATGATTCACTAGAGGGAAGTCTTTGGACCTGTTCCATGCATCCCCAAATCAGTTTGTCAGAACCGGGGGATTGCCCTATTTGTGGTATGGATTTGATTCCATCTACGCAAGGTGGTTTATCCGGAGAAAATCCTTTGGTTCTAAAAATGACTCCGGAAGCCTTAGCCTTGGCACAGGTACAAACTACCATTTTGGGAGGTGCATCTTCTGGTAAAGAATTAATTCTGAATGGAAAGTTGCAAGCCGACGAAAGACAAAGTGCTTCTCTAACAGCCAAGTTCCCAGGAAGAATTGAAAAATTGTTTGTCACTTTTACTGGAGAAAAAGTGAGCCAAGGGCAAAAAATTGCCACCCTGTATTCTCCTGAGCTGCTTACAGCTCAAAAAGAATTGGTAGAGGCCGCAAAAACCAAAGCTAGCTTTCCACAACTCTACCAAGCCAGCAAAGAAAAGCTAAGGTTGTGGAAATTGACAGAAAGCCAAATTGAAGAAATAGAAAAGAGTGGAAAAGCAAAAGACCGAATGGATATTTTTGCGGATCAATCTGGGGTAGTAACTCAAAAAAATGTATCTGTAGGAGATTATGTAAGTGCTGGTTCGGTACTCTTTACAGTGACTAACCTCAATTCTCTATGGTTACTTCTTGACGTGTATGAATCAGATTTACCCTTCGTAGAGGTAGGAAATATGGTGCAATTTAACGTTGCTGGAAGGCCTGGGCAAGCCTACACTGCCAAAATAACCTTTATTGATCCCTTGATCAATTCCAGTACGAGGGCTACAAGAATCAGAGCAGAGATTCCCAATGGCAATGAGCAATTGAAGCCGGAGATGTTTGTAACTGCCAAGTTAACTTCTTCCACATCTTCGGTTGGATCTTCAGAATTAAGCATACCACGTACCTCAATCCTTTGGTCTGGAAAGCGATCCATAGTCTATGTCAAGCGCCCCAATACCAGCATGCCTGAATTTGAAATGCGAGAAGTTAGTTTGGGAAATCGACTCGGTGAAAACTACCTCATTGCCTCAGGCTTACAAGCTGGGGAAGAAATCGTAACCTACGGAGCATTTGCCCTAGATGCTTCTGCCCAGTTGGCTGGTAAACCTAGTTTATTAAATAGACCCAATTCCGCCGTATTGCCTGTTTCCGATGCATTTACTTTGCAAGTATCTCCATTATTGGAAGCTTATTTCCAAGTAAAAAACGCATTAGTTAAAGATGATTATCGAAGTGCCATAAATTTATCCAAAAATATAACTCAAGCCCTTTCCAAAATCAGTGAATCTCCAGGTTCAGCTACTCAAAATCAGCAGTGGGAAACGATCAAAAAAGATATTCAAGCAGCGGAAAGACAACTTAGTGCCGCCAAAGATATATCCTCGGTTCGTACGCATTTTTCCTCTTTATCTACCCCAATGCTATCCTTAGTAGAAAACTTTGGTGCTGGCCAGGAGGAAGTATACAAGGATTTCTGTCCCATGGCATTTGGAAATAAAGGAGGATATTGGTTGAGCGAGGTGAAAGAAATTGCCAACCCATACTTTGGAGCTTCCATGCTTACCTGCGGTGAGGTAAAGCAAACCTATATAAATGAATAACTTGTAAACTAATTCAAGGATAAAATTGGATTTTTTTTCCCTGCTAAAGAAAAAATCAGAGAATAGGAATATGTAGCTAATCGTTAAATCCATCCCAATACCTATGCGAAAAAACAATACCTATTACATTCGTAGAATACATCGCTTTCTTGGCGTGTTTATAGGAATTCAATTTTTGTTTTGGACTCTTTCCGGATTGTATTTTTCTTGGACAGATATAGATGAAATCCATGGGGATCAATTTCATGAAACCCATGAAATGAAAATTCCAAACCATCAATTGATACCGCTTTCTAAAATTGATTCCAATTTGGTCTTAGAGCAGGTAGAACTTAGGTTTATTAACCATAAACCCTACTATTGGGTAAATGAAGCTACACTATACGATGCCTTCTCAGGACAAGTGCATGGGGAAATTACCGAAGAAGAAGCAAAAGCCATTGCGGCAAGTCAGGTCAAGGGTGATTTTAAGGTAATCTCAGCAGAATACCTCACAGAAACAGGGCCCCATCACGAATACAGAGAAAGGCCCTTGCCCGCCTGGGCTATTCGATTTGACCACCCTGAAGCTCTTACTGTGTACATAGATGCCAAAAATGGAGCTTTTGAACGTGTGCGGCATAGGGACTGGAGATGGTTTGATTTTCTTTGGATGTTCCACACCATGGATTATGCAGGCAGAGACAATTTCAATAATACCCTTCTACGAGCATTTTCTCTTTTTGGCTTGATCACGATACTTTCGGGATTTACCTTATTCTTCATGACGCAAAAAAACAGGGTGAATTAAACGAATATGGATTAATTCCCTTAAAAAAAGAGAACCAAGTTTACCGTTCCCCTCTCCTATTGGCTTTTTTTTCCGAATGGGCCTTTTTGTCTTTCAGACGCTTTTCTATAGCGGATTTGCTTGGGCGACTAGCCTTACGAATTTTCTTTTTTTGAAAAGTACTCAGTAAAAGCTCGTAAAACTTTCGAATAACTAGGTCTTTGTTTTGAAGTTGGGAGCGCGTCTCTTGGCTATACAAATGCAGCATGCCCGATTGATCCATTTTGGTTCGATTTTTTTGAATAAAAGTCAATTTTTCCTCCTCTGTCAATACTTGTGACTGCATGAGGTCAAATTTGAGCTGCACCTTCGTTTCTACCTTGTTGACATGCTGCCCACCAGGTCCTCCACTTCGAGCCGTATCAAAGCGTAATTCAGGTAAAAAATCACCCCGCTGAATTCTTTCCTTTATAGTCATTTCTTTTAAAAAAATAGGTTTTTTCTAAGTGTTCCTATAAGATTAGAACAATGCGAAATTTTGAATTGTTCAAAACAGGAAGTCATTGCGTACCTTTGCAGGACATGTGCGAACAAGGTACATGAAAAATAGTGTTCCTAATGGACCTTTACTCCATTAACCACTACCTATGAAAACAAAACCTAGAGTCGTTGTCGGCCTTTCTGGAGGAGTAGACAGCAGTGTAGCGGCCAAATTATTACTGGACCAAGGCTACGAGGTCATCGGCATGTTTATGAAAAACTGGCACGATGAATCCGTAACCCTTTCCAACGAGTGTCCTTGGATGGAGGATTCTACCGATGCCATGTTGGTAGCTCAAGCACTCGGAATTCCCTTTCAAGCCATTGACCTTAGCGAGGAGTACCAAAAGCGCATCGTAGACTACATGTTTGCCGAATACAGCGTAGGCCGAACCCCTAATCCGGATATCCTTTGTAATAGGGAAATAAAATTTGATATCTTCCTTCAGGCGGCATTAAAATTAAAAGCCGATTTTGTAGCCACTGGACATTACTGTCAAAAAGGAGAAGTTCTCCATCAAGGTGCTCCCATTTACCAACTTCTTGCCGGTGCCGACACCAACAAGGATCAGAGTTATTTTTTGTGTCAACTCTCTCAAGAACAATTGTCAAAGGCCCTTTTTCCTATTGGACACCTCCAAAAAGCTGAAGTCCGTAGCTTGGCCAAGCAAGCTGGACTGGTAACTGCAGAAAAGAAAGACTCTCAAGGCCTTTGTTTTATTGGTAAAGTTCGTTTGCCTGATTTTTTACAGCAACAGCTAAAACCCAAAACAGGTAAAATAATTCAAATTTCAGATGAGCTATCTGCTTACCGTGATATTCAAATTCCCTCTGGAATTCCACCCCAAACATGGTCGCAAGAACAATTAGACCTCATTTGCAGGCCAATAGCATACCTTCCTGAGTATGGTAAAGAGATCGCTACCCATCGCGGAGCACATTACTTTACCGTAGGACAGCGGAAAGGATTGCAGGTAGGAGGTACAGGTAAACCTCTTTTTGTAATCCACACAGATACCCAACGAAATATTATCTATACCGGATTAGGAGAAGAACATCCTGGATTAAATCGATATGGATTAGTTGTACCTCGAAATCAGGCACATTGGATACGAGAGGACCTCAAGCTACACCCGGGACAATTTGCAAGCTATTCAGCTCGAATTCGCTACAGACAGCCCTTAACTAAAGCTACACTAATTCAAGGCAAGGACCATCTCTACGTAGTTTTTGAACAAGCTCAAAAAGGAATTGCTCCGGGTCAATTTGTAGCTTGGTATACTAATGGCGAGTGCATAGGTTCAGGAACCATTTTATAATTGATTTTTTAAAATGTTTTAAATCCCATTTTAAAAATGCTTCAGATTCTTCATGAGGACGAACACTTACTGGTGGTCAATAAACCGGCAGGATTACTAGTACATAAAACCAGACAAGCCTTTGGAGAGGAAGAAAATGCTTTGATTCGCCTTCGGGATCAATTAGGATCTTGGGTTTCACCTGTTCACCGCTTGGATAGGGCGACTAGTGGATGTTTGCTTTTTGCTAAAAATGAAGTCATTCTTCCCCAAGTAAAGCAATTGTTTATGGATAGGAAGGTCAAAAAAGTGTACCTCTGCATCGCTAGAGGAATTCCACTTGAAAAAAGTGGGGTGATAGATCATCCCTTGAAAAGTGAAAGAAGCGGCAAACTTCAAGTGGCTCAAAGTAAATTTCAGGTAATTCGAGAGGCAGAAATGCCATTTAATTCAACAGGAAGGTACCCTACTAGTAGATACAGTTTGCTGGAGGTCGAGCCCCATACCGGAAGAACTCACCAAATCAGAAGGCATTTGGCACATATCCGTCATTACATTTTAGGAGACAAAAAGCATGGAGACAATAAACAAAATACCTATTTTGAAACCCATTACCAGCTTCAAAACTTGCTCCTTCACGCCTGGAAACTAGATTTTGTACATCCAATTTCCCAACAACTCCTTCAAATCACCTGTCCTCCTCCCCTACATTTTCAAAAAATTTCAGAAATACTAGGTTGGGGCGGCAACATGGAAGATCCAAAGCTCCCAAAATTTGATTTACTTTAAAAAATCTTTTGAATTGCTTTTATGAAAAAATCCATCCTAATCTTAGGCTTAGCCTTAAGCTTAAACCTTTCACTTCATGCCCAAAAGCAAAGCATTGAAGCTCAATTTTCAGCTCAAGAAGCCATTGCCCAGTTTACCTACCTGGCTTCTGATCCTCTGATGGGAAGAGACCCTATACGAGCCGAGATGAAATTGGCCTATAGCTTTATAGCAAAGGAACTCGAAAAAGCAGGAGCAAAACCACTTCCTGGAGCAAATGGATATTTTCAAGATATTCCTTTTACCCTTTCTTCTCCCCCAATCCGAGGGAGTGTAAAGATGGGTGATTTTACTTTTTCACAAGGCCAAAATCTATTGGTTTTGGATGGAAATTCCTTTTCAGGGACTGTGGAAATAGTGGATCTTGGCTTTGGCTCTGCAGAAGAATTTGTAGGCAAAGAGGTAAAAGGAAAAATCGTTTTGACTCATGTAGGTGCTCCAAATAAATTTAGCCCCAATCAACTTTTTTCCGAAGGGAGGGCCAAGGCCTTACGGGCTTCCGAAGCTGGGGCCATCGCTTTGATTGAACGCTTCAATGTGCCCTCCGTTCCCTGGCAATTGGTTGCAGGATTTTTAAATAGATCCCAATTGGGATTAGATCAGGGGCAGGCGAGTACCTTGCCCTACCTATGGATTGAGGATGTGAAAAATCAAGTAAACGGATCAACGGTCAGTCAGGCACAACTGACCATAGAAGGAAAGGTAACGAGAAAAATAGATGGCAAAAATGTTGTTGCCTGGATAGAGGGTTCAGATCCTGTATTAAAAAACGAATACGTACTTCTTTCAGCACACTGCGATCACGTAGGTGTGGGAAGTCCTGATGCAGAGGGAGATTCGATTTATAACGGCGCTCGGGACAATGCGGTAGGAACAGTAGCGGTGCTCAATGCTGCCCGCTATTTGGCTAAAAATCCATCTAAACGCTCCATTCTTATCGCTCTTTGGACTGCTGAAGAGAAGGGGCTTTTGGGAAGTGCTTATTTTGCCAATAACCCTTTAGTTCCTTTAAATCAAATCGTTTACAACCTAAACATCGATAACGCCGGGTACAACGATACCTCACTGATCACGGTAATTGGCTTGGGCAGAACCAATGCAGACTTTTTGATCTCCGAAGCGGCGGCGGAATTTGGACTTACAGCCAAATCAGATCCTTCCCCAGAGCAAGGACTATACGATAGGTCTGACAATGTCAATTTTGCTCGAAAAGGGATCCCAGCCCCTACTTTCTCCTTAGGATTCACGGCTTTCGACGATCAAATCAATCAGTATTACCATAAAGCTGGAGATGAGGTAGAAAGCTTTGATTTAGGGTATGCCCAAGGATATTGGAAGGCTTATATTTTGGCAACACAAAAAATTGCCAACTGGTCTCAAAGACCACAATGGATTCCAGGTGATAAGTACGAAGAGGCGAGTAAGAAGTTGTATGGGAATTAAGTACACTGTACCAGGTACAAAGTACAAAGTATAGATTCAGATTAAGACTCCAATTCTAGTAAAAATAGTATCTGAATATGTAAAAGGTCTGCCCCCGAAATGGGCAAGAAAGTTGATTAAACCACTAAGACAAATAGAAATGAATCTATCTGTCTTTGTGGTTTTTTAATTTAACATAGATGAGTGTTATTCAGATCAACTAACTTATTGCTTACCTACTTTAATAGAAGAAATAAGAGTATCAAGTTCGTACAATACAACGTGACTGTCTGCGGAAGGAAGGGTACATTGTACTTAGTACTTGGTACTTTGTACAATTTAATACAGCATTCCAGCCACCGTAGCCGTCATCAAGCAGGCCAAAGAAGCTGCCAAAAGTGCCCTTAAACCTAGTCGGCTCAGGTTTCCTTGTTGATTGGGAGCCACTATGGAAATACCACCAAGTTGAATGGCGATGGAACTAAAATTAGAAAAGCCACAAAGTGCATAGGTGGCAATCACAATGGATTTGGTGCTGATGGAGGCCGCCTCTTTCATCTCTGAGAGATTTAGGTAAGCCACAAATTCGTTGATTACTGTTTTTTGTCCCAAAAGGCTCCCCACCTGAAGGGTATCCGCCCATTCTACACCGATGATCCAGGCAAATACCCTAAAGATTTGACCAAATATGTATTCCAAAGAAAAGGCACTAAACTGACCTTGTGTAGAACTTTGTACCCAAGTGTTTAAGCCGGTATACTCACCTATGAGGCCACTGAGTCCATAGTTGAGGGCAGCGATGACGGCAATAAAGGCCAAAAGCATGCCCCCCACATTTAAAGCCAATTTAAGTCCTTCTGCTGCACCAATGGACAAAGCATCGATGATATTGACGCCCATGGCATCTTTGTTGACTTCCAACTTGTCTTGTTTGATTTCTTTTTCAGTCTCAGGAATTATGATTTTGGAAAGCACAATTGCCCCTGGAGCATTCATGATACTGGCACCCAGGAGGTACGCAGCAAACTTACTTTGCTCCTCCAGACTGTCTCCACCCAAAAAAGATACATAGCCTGCCAGTACCCCACCAGCCAAGGTAGCCATCCCTCCCGTCATCAAACACATCAATTCGGATTTACTCATTTGGGGAATAAATGGCCTAACCAATAAAGGGGCTTCGGTTTGTCCTAAAAAAATATTTCCCGCCGCAGACAAGGACTCCGGACCAGATAGTCGCATGGTTCGGGCCATTACCCAAGCGATCACGTATACTATTTTTTGTAAGATTCCTAAGTAGTAAAGCCCTGCCGATACGGTAGAGAAGAAAATAATAGTAGGGAGCACCTTAAAAGCAAAAATAAACCCAAAATTAGTTCCTGCTAAGTCTCCAAAAATAAACTTAGCTCCTGCTTCACTAAAACTTAAAAACTTGACAAAACCTTCAGAAAAGAATTGAAAACCTACTTTAACAAATCCTACTTGAGTAATCAAAATTCCAAATACAAGTTGTAAAGAAATACCAATAGCAACTAACCTCCAATCTATGCGTTTGCGGTTAGACGAGAATAGGAAAGCAAACAGTATGATGACAAGAATTCCGAATGTGCCTCTGAAGTATTCCATGGAGTGAAGGTGAAACGACTTGCTAAAAATAGACCAATCTTTGGCAAGAAAAAAACCCTGAAAAAATTTCAGGGTTTAGGAGTTAATTTCTCTTGTTTATTTCGTCTCGAATCCTGGCAGCTTTCTCGTAATCTTCGTTTGCAATAGCCTTTTCTAACAACGTATTCAACTTATCTAAGCTGAAATCTTTCAGCGAGCTCTCTTTGGAAGCCGACGCCTTGGGAGAAGCCGATTTGGTAGGCTTTTTCACCTCCTCATCGGCATCCTCTTCTGTAAATTCTATTCCCGCTTCTGACATGACTTTTTCAGAGCAGAAAATGGAGGCTCCAAATCGAACAGCAATGGCTATGGCATCGGAGGGGCGACTGTCAATCTCTACCACAGTACTGGTATTCTTGCAGTGTATTTTTGCGTAAAATACCCCTTCTTTCATTTCAGATATTACTACTTTCTCTACCTGGAAATTAAAACTATCAGAAAATGATTTGAATAAATCATGGGTCATGGGACGATTGGGAACAATCTTCTCGATTTCAATCGCTATGGCTTGGGCTTCAAACATTCCGATTACAATGGGTAAGCGCCGAATACCACCCACTTCACCCATCACCAGGGTAAATGACCCGGATTGGGAATGATTGGACGAGAGGCCAAGAATTTCAAGTTCTACCAATTGTTCCACGATTAGATTTATTGAGCCTTTAAGGCAGCTGTCAGCTTTGGAATTACTTCAAAAGCGTCACCAACGATTCCATAGTCTGCTGCCTTGAAAAAAGGTGCTTCTGGATCCTTATTGATCACCACGATACACTTTGAAGAATTGACTCCTGCAAGATGTTGAATCGCTCCCGAAATTCCAACCGCGACGTATAAGGAAGGAGCCACTTTTACTCCAGTTTGCCCGACGTGCTCATGATGTGGCCTCCATCCGATATCGGACACGGGCTTAGAACAACCTGTAGCGGCTCCAAGTGTAGAAGCCAATTCTTCTAGCATCCCCCAGTTTTCAGGACCTTTCATCCCTCTGCCTCCAGAGACTACTACGTCTGCCTCAGGCAATAAAATTTGGCCAGAAGCCCTTTCGGTAGAGGTAATTTTGCTCGCAAAATCAACATCTGTCAGGGAAACACTACAAGATTCAACGGAAGCATCAACACCCTCCTTTGACAATTCAATGGCGTTTTTCTTGATAGCTAAAATCTTATTTTCCTTGGCTACAGGAGTAAAAGCAAAGGCTTTTCCAGTGTAAATGCTTCTTTTTACTACATAGCCTGAAGATAAATCAGGTAGTTCAACCACATTGGAAACTAAGGCAGCATCCAATTTTATAGCTAATCTAGCGGATACGGCATCTCCCAAAGAAGATTTGGCGAGAACCAAGGTTTTGGCTCCCAAAGACTTAAAGGCTTGTGCTGTGGCACTTGCATGGGCTTGGATCACTCCTTCCGTGAGTCGTGGATCCGAGGCATAGAGTACTTTACTTGCCCCGGCTTTTCCTACTTTTGCCAATTCTGAAGCGTCCATAGTTCCTAAAGCCAAAGCCACTACTTCCCCTTCGCCTGTTTTCTGAGCTAGGGCTTTTGCAAACGAAACTGCCTCTAAACTGGTTGATTTTACTTTTCCAGCTGCTTGTTCGAGATATACTAAGATTGCCATGTGTTATCTATTAGGATTAAATTACAAAAAAATCAAAGCACTTTTGCTTCTACTTTAAGGAGTCTTACCAATTCTCCCACCTGATCTTTGTCAATTAATTTGACAGATCCTTTGGCTGCTGGCAATTGAAAGCTTGCCGCTTCTGCCTGTGTTTCTTGAGAAACAGGCTCTACTACAGTCAAGGGCTTTGTTCTTGCCGACATGATACCGCGCATATTTGGAATTTTCCATTCGGCTATGGGTTCTTGACAGCCTGCAACAAGAGGGAGTTGAGCTTCTACATATTCCTTTCCCCCTTCTATTTCTCTAGCCATGGAAACTCGCTTGCCTTCCACATCCAATTTCATCACGGGAGAAAAAGAAGGAATGCCAAGTAGCTCTCCAACCATCCCATGAACCATTCCTCCATTAAAATCAATAGATTCCCTACCCATCAAAATAAGGTCGTAGCTGCCTTCCTTGGCAATATGTGCTAGTTGCTTGGCAACGAAATAACTGTCCTTGGGAAATGAATTGACACGAATGGCATCGTCTGCCCCAATGGCTAATGCCTTGCGTAGTGTGGGCTCTGTTTCTGCCTCGCCTACGTTTACAGCAGTGAGTGTCCCCCCTGTCTCATCTCTAAGCTCTACAGCCCTGGCCAAAGCATAATCATCGTAGGGTCCGATGATAAACTGCACCCCGGCGGTATCCAACTTGGTATTGTTGGCAGTAAATTGAATCTTAGAAGTCGTATCGGGCACGTGAGTGATACAAACAAGAATCTTCATTGGTTTAGAATTAGGTTATTTAGATTTATTTTGCGTGAAAATAACAGGCTATCCTTAATTAAAAAAACTATTGATGAGCAATTTGGATCGCATCTCCACCTTACTGGCTTTTACGTTGGAGGAACCCGAAAATCCATTCAATTTTTATGCTCTGGCGCTAGAGTATCGTGAATTGGACAAGCCTAAAGCGGCTTATCTTTTTGACTATTTGCTAAAGACTTTTCCCAACTATCTTCCTACCTATTTCCCTGCCGCTCAGTTTTTTAGCGAAGAAGAGCTGATGGATAAAGCAAAGCAAACCCTAAAGTCTGGCATAGCATTGGCATCGGTGTTAAAGGAGGAAAAAACAAAAAGAGAGTTAACTAATGCATACCAAAATTTACTTTTTGAAACCGATTTAGAATAGATTTCAAGGTACCAAAATAATCTTTCCAAATTGCTCACCCTTTTTCATGCGATCAAAAGCATGTTCAGCATCCGCTAGGGAGAAAACTTGGTCTATCGTAGGCCTGAGGCTAGCTGAAGTAAACAACTCTAAAACGCGAATAAAATCCGTATCCGAGCCCATAGTAGATCCAATAAGTTGGAGTTGATTCCAAAAGAGTTTTCTAGCTTCCAATTGAGGAGGGTTGCCACGGGTAGCTCCATAAAAAACTAATCTTGCCCCTGGCGACGCTACCGACATCAAGGAAGAAAGCGTATCTCCAGAGGTGCCGTCTATGACCACATCTACTCCTCCTGTTTGCTGAAGCAAGTCAGTAGTCCAAGAGGGCTTCGTGTAATTAAAACCGAAAGAGGCTCCAAGCTTTTTTGCTTGCGCCAATTTATCTTCAGAACTACTATTGACCAGTACCGTAGCTCCTAAAGCATGTGCGATGTGTAAGGCAAAAAGGGCTACTCCACCTCCAATCCCCGTCACCAAAACTTTGTCTTTGGAAGTAACACCCCCTTGGACCACCACCGCCCTATAGGCAGTTAGGGCTGCTAGGGGAAAAGCTGCGGCTTCTTCCCAGGAAAAATGAATGGGTTTGGCATGGATTCTATCTACAGGAATAGCAACAAATTCAGCCAAAGTCCCGTTTCTAGGCATTCCTAAAATTTCAAACTCTGCCCCCTGAGCCCGTGGGTTGGAGCCCCAATGTAGTGCAGGATTAATAATAACCTCCTTTTCTAGGAAGCTTGTATTCACTTCTGAACCAATTTCCTCTACTACACCTGCCCCATCAGAACCTAGGACAATACCCTCCCTAAGGTTGGGGTACAATCCTTGCCTGCACCATTCGTCTCTATGATTGAGCGCAGCAGCCTTAATTCGCACCAAAACCTCGTCTGGTTTACAGACAGGTCTTGCCACTTCCGTGTACTGGATTTTAGAGGGTTGAGAAGGATTTAATAGAATTCCTTTCATGAATTCTTAAAATGGGGCCGGTTCATTGTCACCCAAGAAGGAAGCATCGGTATCTTCTTCGTTGGCTTTACTGGGCAGGTTGATGGTTTGATCCTTTTCGAAAGTAGACATTCCAGAAGCACTAGAAGTAAACTTATGTGCGTAGGATACTCCTGCTGATGCGGAAGTAGGATATCCCATTCCCATGTCTAGGTCAGTAAACTTGGTGTATCTACCGATAAATCTCAATTTGACGGTATCCAAAGATCCATTTCTATGCTTGGCGACTATCACCTCTCCCACACCAGCTGTGGAAGCTCCTCCTTCATCTTCTGTAATTCCATAGTATTCGGGACGGTATAAAAACATGACCAAATCCGCATCTTGCTCTATGGCTCCTGATTCTCTCAAATCAGAAAGCTGGGGTCTTTTATCTCCTCCACGTGTTTCCACCGCACGCGAAAGTTGAGAAAGTGCAATGACCGGAATACTTAATTCCTTGGCAATCTTTTTCAATGCCCTAGAAATGCTAGCAATCTCTTGTTCCCTATTACCACCAAAAGAACCCTTGGCATCGCCAGACATCAATTGCAGGTAATCTACCACAACCATTTGAATATCGTGTTGCGCTTTTAGTTTTCTGCATTTGGCCCGAAGTTCCAAAATGGACAAGGCAGGCGTATCGTCTACAAATAAGGGAGCCTTGGAAAGTCGAGAGGTTTTGTGTACCAATTGCGCCCACTCGTGGTCAGCAAGAGTACCTTTTTTAATTTTCTCTGCATCCAACTCTGCCTCCGAGGAGATCAATCTATTCACCAATTGAATGGACGACATCTCCAAGGAAAAAATGGCTACTGGGCGATTGTGGTCTACGGCTGCATTTCGCAGTACGGAAAGAACAAAAGCAGTTTTTCCCATGGCAGGCCTGGCTGCAATAATAATCAAATCTGATTTTTGCCATCCTGAGGTAACACGATCCAGCGCTGTAAATCCAGAAGGCACCCCTGTTAGCCCATCTTTTTGATTTTTCCTTACCTCCAACTCTTGGATGGCTTCCCGCATGATGGATCTCATGTCGGAATAATTCTTACGAATATTCTTTTCTGAGATTTCAAAAAGAGACTGCTCCATTCCATCCAAAAGTTCAAAGACGTCGGTGGTTTCCTCAAAGGCATCTCGTTGTATTTCTGAGGCTATTTGAATCAGCTCCCGCTTGATGGATTGCTCAGTGATAATTCGCGCATGAAATTCTATATTGGCCGCAGAAGACACCTTGGAGGTCAACTCGGTAATGTAAAATGCTCCACCAGCTATTTCTAAGGTCCCATTTTTCCTAAGTTGGGTGGTTACCGTCAATAAGTCAATGGGTTGGCTTTCTGTAAATAGGTCAAGAATGGCCTGAAAAATTGCCTTGTGTCCTTCCTTGTAAAAGCTTTCTACTTTTAAAATATCTATCACCGAGGTGAGGGCATCTTTTTCTAACATCAATGCCCCAAGTACGGCTTCCTCCAAGTCAGTAGCCTGGGGAGGAACTTTTCCTAAAAAATTGGTTGGGGAATCAAAAGATGGCTTTTTTCTGTAGCCTCGGGTGGATGGGGTGTTATCGGACATGAATCAAAATTACCTGCATTTGGGGAAGAGTTTTACACAATTTTTCCAATAGTTATCAACACGTCTTGATTTACATTTTAGCACCATTTCCTCCCTACGATATAACGAAAAAAAGCTCTTTTTATTACTCTAGATAGGTTCTTCATTCGTACCAGTTTTGAAATTTTTAAAAAGAAAAAACTTATCCCTATGGGGTAAGTCTGCAGCAAATTTTTATGATTAAGTTTGAAGCAAAGTACCTTAGTTGCTCACGTTCATGAAAAGATACCATTTCATAGCCATTGGTGGCGCTGTAATGCATAACCTAGCCCTAGCTTTGGTCAAAAAAGGAGAATATGTCACGGGAAGTGACGATGAAATCTACGAACCTTCACGTGCCAGACTTCAACAGGCCGACATACTACCTGAAAAAATGGGTTGGTTTCAAGAAAAAATACATGCAGGCTTGGACGGAATACTTTTAGGAATGCATGCGCGTATTGACAACCCTGAACTCTTAAAAGCCCAAGAACTGGGACTTCCAGTCTATTCTTTCCCCGAGTTTATATACAACCAGAGCCAATCCAAAAAAAGAGTGGTGATAGCTGGGTCTCACGGTAAGACGACCATCACGTCGATGATTTTGCACGTGTTGAAAGATCAAGGAATGGCCATGGACTACTTGGTCGGCGCTCAAATAGAAGGATTTGACTTGATGGTGCAACTTTCAGATGCCCCTGTCATGATTATAGAAGGTGATGAATACTTGACTTCACCTATCGACCGTACCCCTAAATTTTTCCATTACCGCCATGACCTTCTCCTGGTCAGTGGGATCGCCTGGGACCATTTCAATGTGTTTCCAGATTTTGAGGAATATGTGGCTCAGTTTTCCCAATTGATGGACAGGACACCGGAGGATGGGGAATTAATCTATTGCAGTGCAGATCCCTTGGTGGATTCGGTAGCAAAGAAAACGTTGTCTAAAGGTCAGAAAATTCCTTACGGTGCTCATCCAGCTAGGATTGTGGAGGGAAAAACGGCTTTAATAACTCCAGATGGAGCTCTACCTATCAGTGTTTTTGGGGACCACAACCTTCAAAATCTTCAGGGAGCCATGCTGGTTTGTGAAGCATTAGGCCTATCCCGAAGCCAATTTTATGCATCCATTTCAAGTTTCAAAGGGGCATCCAAGCGTCAGGAAGTGTTGGCCTCCCATCCTACAGGAACTCTCTTTCGAGATTTTGCTCATGCACCCTCCAAATTAAAAGCAACCGTAGAGGCCGTAAAAAAGCAATTTCCATCCAGAAGACTGATAGCTGTACAGGAACTACATACCTATTCTTCTCTAAACAAAGCATTCCTGCCCAACTATGCCCAAAGCATGGATGCTGCAGACACTGCGCTCATTTACCTGAATCCCCATGCAGTGGCATTGAAAAAATTGGAGTTGATGTCGGAAGAGATGCTACGGGAAGGCTTCCAAAGAAAAGATTTACTTCTATTTACAGATAGTACCGCCTTGAGCGAATTCTTACTCGCTCAAGACTATGCAGGTACCAACCTGCTACTCATGAGCTCGGGCAATTACGACAATATGGATCTTCAACCCCTAAAAGAAAAATTTAATTCCTATGCACCTTAACCTAAAGAATACCCTTGCTTTTTTTGATCTAGAAGCTACGGGTACCAATGTGGCTACTGACCGCATAGTGGAGATTTCCATAGTAAAACTAATGCCCGATGGGGGGCAGCAGCTATATACCAGGAGGATCAATCCAGGTATTCCGATTCCCTTAGAAGCTTCCTTGATTCACGGCATTTACGACAAGGACATCAAGCATGAACCTTTATTTAAAGATCTTGCTCAAGAGGTAGTACAATTTATAGGAAACGCAGATTTGGGGGGATTTAACGTGCTTAAGTACGATATTCCTTTGCTTGTGGAGGAGTTTTTACGTTCGGGAATTGATTTTGATCTGGATAAAAGAAATCTGATTGATGCACAAAAAATTTTCCATTTGATGGAAAAAAGGACCCTAAGTGCCGCATACAAGTTTTATTGCGGCAGAAAATTAGAAAACGCCCATAGTGCTGAAGCAGACACCTTAGCTACGGTGGATGTTTTCCGTGCCCAAATTGCCCGCTACCAAGGAGAATTGGTTGAAGACATGCAAGGAAATGTCTTGGGTTCTTTTGAAAATAATATGAAAAAAATTCACCAGTTGGTAAATGAACGCATGGTGGATCTTGCGGGGAGATTTGTATTTAATTCCCAAGGTCAAGAAATCTTCAATTTCGGAAAGCACAAAGGCAAAACCATAGAACAAGCCCTCAAAGATGAGCCAGGATACTACGAATGGATGATGCGGGGAGATTTTCCCCTAGATACGAAAAGAAAGCTTACCCAAATCAAGTTGCGTGGCTTCAATACACGCTAAGACAAAAATGCATAGACCATATCCCAGTCTTTTAGCTAAAATTTTTTACTGCTTTCAAATTTTAATTAGAACCTTTTCTTTGTTCATAAATTTCTAAAGCTTCAGGAAGTAAAGAATTTAGCCGTTCCATTCTTTTTGTGTGACTAGGGTGAGTAGACAAAAATGTCAATCCGTCATCACCTTCGTCTTCGGACATCCTCCCCCAAAATAATGGAGCTTCTCTGGGGTCATAGCCCGCCATAGCCATAAAAATCAAACCCATTCGATCTGCTTCTAATTCATGTTTCCTAGAAAAACTAAGCAATTTGAGGTCAGAGGCAATTCCAACAGAGAGAAGTAAAATTTCTTGGGTAAGGGTAGGGTCTTGGCCCATGGCAAGATCAAGTGTACCTACCCCAAGTTCCATCAGTATTTCTTGTGACATTCTTTCTCCCGCATGATTGGCTACTGCATGAGCCAATTCATGGCCCATAATTACTGCAATGCCTGTTTCATCCTTGGTATAAGGTAAAATTCCAGTATAAAATGCCACCTTCCCTCCAGGCATACACCAGGCGTTCACTTCCTCGTCCTCAAGTAAATTAAACTCCCAGTCAAGTTCGTTAACTAAGGAATCATACCCTTGCTCCATCAAATAGGTCTCCACTGCTTCGGCCATCCTATTACCAACTTTCACAATTTGTTTGCCTTCTTTGGTGGACGTCAATACCTTACCACTTGACAAGGTTTCTTTATACTCATCTTTTACCAATGGCATCAAATCTTGGGTAGTAAAAATGGCCAGTTGACTTCTTCCCGTTAGTGGAACTATCGAACAAGAAGATAAAGCATATACAACGAAAAATAAAGTTGCTAACTTTTTCATAGGAAGGTTTTCTTGGGGTGGTTATTCTAAATGTACTAAAAGAACTTTATTATTGTTGAATTTTAGGATAAAATTCAAAGATTCTTTTTTTCTTAATCCAAATGCAAAATAAAATGAGTCCGACATCAGCAGCCTTGGCTTATCAAAATAAAATGATGAACCCCTTTATCTTTTGGTGGGCCATGTTATTCAAGCTTCCGTCTGTCTTATTTTGGAAAATCCGTATGCAAAAGCTGGATGATACATCCTGTGAAGTGCAGATTCCTTACGCGTGGAGAACGCAAAATCCCTTCAAGTCTATTTATTTCGCTGCACTTGCCGGCGCTGCAGAGTTGAGTACGGGAGCCTTGGGGCAAATGGCTTTGGCAGGAAGAGGAGCCTTTAGCATGTTGGTCGTAGATTTTAAGGCCGAATACAGTAAAAAAGCGAATACCCGTATTACCTTTTCCTGCCTGCAAGGCAAAGAAGTTTTTGATTTGATAGATTCTTTACAGGCAGGAGAGTCTAAAGCGCTCACCCTAGTTTCCATAGGCAAAAACACCCAAGAGGAGGAAGTCGCCAGATTTTACATAACCTGGTCTTTCAAAAGAAAAAATTAAAAATCTGGAGACAATTCAGATCTTAAAAATTCCTCCAAGGCCACAAGAACTTGTTCCTTGGACCAATCTAAAAACTCATTTTCGGCATTTTTTGCATTGAATTTAAGAAGTAATTCATCCCACTTGCTTCTATCTAGCCCATAAGTCCTCATCCAAGAAGTTCTAAGGGAATCGGAATCAATAATTTCTAAATAGCCACTTCTCCTCCTTTCCCATTCCATTCTTTTTTCGTAAGCCCTGAGTTGCCTATTTCTTTTCGTAAAATAGCTTATGGGACCATAAATGCCTATTCCAGGTTGAGGGGAACTTGAATCCAATACCCCAGCACCCAATTGCTGGCTTAAAGTAGAAGTAGATTTCTCCTCTTCTTCTACCAAACTAAGTTTTCCATCTTTAAACCTAAATCGAAAGGGCTCTGCATCAACCTGAAAAGTAGGTAGCAATCGAGCTCGATCTTGGAGCTCTACAAAAAGAAAAGTCTCTTCTGCCACGATTACTTTTTTATCTAAAAAACCAGAAAATGAAAAGGTAAGGGTATCGCCCATTAGTGCATCAATGGAAAAATACCCTCGAGCATTAGTGATCGATTTTTCCTTGCGAGAACTGAGCACTTCTATACCGTCTAAGTATTTTTTGTCCCAAGCATCTACAACATTGCCACTGTATTTTCTTTGACCGTATACCTCTAGCAGTTGGAATAGGAAAAAAAGCAAAAACCAATACGTTCTCATCTACCAACAAAAGTAGTCACTTCAGTACAAGTCGTACCATCCAAAATGTTAAAGAAAATTAAGTTCAGAACCTAGGTGCATTTATTTTGGCAAGGATTAAAATTACCTTTGAATCATGAAGTTTATTCGAACGCGCATTGCCCCCACTCCTAGTGGCTTCCTTCATTTGGGAAATGCCTATTCTTTTCTACTCACTAAGATTTTGGCAAAGCGCCACGAAACCAAACTCTTGTTAAGAATTGATGATTTAGACAGGGAAAGGTATAGGCCCGAGTATGTGCAAGACATCTTTGACACCTTGAGTTTTTTAGAAATAGAGGTAGACGAAGGTCCTAAATCATTGGAAGAATTTGAGCAAGAGTGGTCGCAGTTGAAACGATTACCTCAATACGAGGCTACTTTAAAGGATCTTCAGGAGACCAAGCAGGTATTTTCCTGTACCTGCAGTAGAAGTCAAATCTTCCAGCTCCACCCCAATGGAATTTACCTGGGGAACTGCATCGACAAAAGATTTTCCTTAGATAAGGAAGAAAGCGCATGGAGAGTAAATACCTTGGACGCTGATTTCCTAGACTATATCTCCTATCCTGATCTACGGAAAAACAGCTTGCTTCCCGCAAAAACTAGCTGTTATGTGGTGCGTAAAAAAGACCGGCTACCTGCTTACCACCTAGCTTCTTTGATTGATGACCTACATTTTGAGGTAGACCTGATTGTACGAGGACAGGATTTGTTTCCCTCTACCCTAGCCCAACTCGACCTTGCTCGAATTTTAGGCAGGCAAGACTTTGCAAAAACCACTTTTTACCACCACTCCCTACTCAAAGGTCCTGATCAGAGTAAACTCTCCAAATCAGCAGGAGCATTTTCCATCCGAGAGTTGCGACGAGAAGGCAAAAGCCTTGCCGATGTATTCCACCTGTTGGGCAAAAGTTTGGGGATTAAAGAAGAAATCCACTCTTTTCCGGAGTTTTCCGAACTGGCAATCCCCTAACTAAAAAGGGCCCTGAATTGTCAGGACCCTTTTTTTTAGTCAAATGGGAGGCTTACTTGTACTTCGCTGACTCTCCGGGAGCCACTGCAGATTTCTGGATAAACTGGCGAATATCTTCGTTGGAGCTAGCCAAGTCTTCGGCACGCAAATACATCATGTGCCCAGAACGATATCCCTTAAAATCTATTCTATCTTTCATTTTTCCGTTGGGATCGATATGCCAGGTGCTATACTTCGCGTTGAAATAGTCCGTGCCCCCATCGAAATATCCAGACTGTACCATCAAATGCAAGTAAGGATTTTGCCTCATGGCCGTGCCTAGATCATTCGCCGTATTTTCATTGCTACGGTCCCATGGATTTACTGGACCAAAAAGGTTGTAGGTCAAGTCTGTATTGTATTTGAGTACATTCTTGGCGTACAAATTAAACGCTGGCGCAAAAGCATGATTCCAGCTGGTCAAAGCAGGATCATAGTCGTACCTATCCCCAGCTTCCATGCGGTCAAATCCTTTGTAACGGCTATCCAATCGACCTACGGTCATGCCATCTCTTTCTCGTAGGAGCTCTTTCCAAAAGAAGCTGGTAGGAACCATCAGGTTATGTTGAAGAATGGATTCCTTACTCAAGCCTGAATAGTAAGCCATTTTCGTAGCGATAGCATCGCGTTCCGATGCAGAAAGGAGTCCTCCTTTAGCCATGGCTGGCAGAATCTCATTTAGCGCCATAGGTTCTACGATGGCTAAGATCTCATCCAAGTCCTTGGCTTGCAATTCTGCAGGTAATGCTTTATGATACCAGGCTGTAGCTGCATAGTAGGGCCAATAGTTCGCCATTTTCACAGGCCCATCACGCAAGATCCCCATGTCTGTAGGAGACACTAGGATTACCCCGTTGAAATACATCCAATGGGAATTCTGCAACTGAGCCACAAGTCCTGCTACCCGTGTGGTACCATAGCTTTCCCCAATGAGGTATTTTGGAGAAGCCCAGCGATTTTGTCGGGTCACGAAGGTATTTACCCAATCTGCTAGGTATTTGATGTCTGCATTGATTCCAAAAAAAGTAGATCGAGGGGTATCCTCCTTCACAATTCTAGAATATCCCGTATTAACTGGATCCACATAGACAATGTCTGCCACATCGAGAATAGAATGGGGATTGGCTTTGGTTCCATAGGGTTGGACCGGATAGCCTTCCTCGTCAATATTTAGCACCACAGGGCCGGTATAGGCCAAGTGCATCCAGATGGAGGCAGATCCTGGCCCACCATTGAAACTGATCACCAAGGGTCTCTTGCTTCGATCAGTTACATCCGAACGTTCGTAGTAGGTGTAAAAAAGAGAGGCAATTGGCTCCCCTGTATCGTCCCATACCGGTTGGGTTCCAGCAGTAGCTTTGTAAGGCACTCGCTTCCCTTTGATCATTACTTCAGAGGCAGATTCAACTTTTGATTCCACCTCTATCTTTCTGGTAGTCTGGGCAAAAACAGGTTGCATACAAGCCAAAACGGCCAAACTTAAGAGTAAATGTCTCATGTGATTTTATGTTAATTTAGAAAAGGAAATAACGCAATTTTTTAGTTAGGTAAATAAAAAATTACAGAAATGGCTCAAGAATTTCATCACAGAAAAGTTAGAGGACCAAAATAAGCCAGCCACCTAATACCTTTCTTGTAGCACGTTAAAATGATGCATAAAATGCCCAGGAATGATCCAAAACAATGCCCTAGCACTCATGAGATTTCCATTGGCAGAGCCTATTTCCTCAAAAGAATCCTCGGGTAGTGTTTGTATTAGACTGAGAACAGCTTGGCGCTGGTTGACAAAATCGGTAAGCAATAAGTCTAGCGGCACGGCATTAAATTGTCCTTGCTGCACGTAGGGGTCTTGGTCAAATCCAGGAAAGGAGTTTTTATCCCCTCTAGCAATGCAAAGGGCACGAAAAGTCATGATCCGTTCGGTATCAATCAAGTGGCCAAGCAATTCCTTTGGACTCCACTTGCCCGGGGCATATGGGGTATCCTCCCAACCGGAGGGCTTGGAGGCATAAAAATCCTTTAATTCTTTCGTTTGAGAATGAACAAGGTTTGAAAAATGAGAGTCTTTCAGCAGGGAAATATACGTTTCGTAAAAGGGAGGATATTCACCTTTGGACGGTAATGGAAAGGTATTCATGTAAAATAAAGTGGTGTTTGGTAAATCCGAACTAAATTTAAGATGAACTATAGATAAGACCTATACCATGAGACTGCAATTCCTTCTTCTTTTTGCATTTATTATTACCCTACCTGGTTTTGGACAGCATGTTGTCCAAAGAAATCCCAAAATCGAGCAATTGGTCCAGCAAATTTCTTCCGATAGCTTGGAGAACTATGTTAGAGCGCTGGCATCCTTTAAAACTAGACATACTCTAAATCAGGAGATAAAGAGGGCATGATTGGCGCTCAAAACTACGTGAAGGCTAAATTTATGGAGTTTTCATCACGATCTCAGGGAAGATTAACCGCCGCCATCGAAACCTTTATCATTCCCGAAGACGGGAGAAGAATTGTGGCCGATGCACAAGTTGCCAATGTAGTTGCCAAACTACCAGGAACCAACCCCAATGACCCCCGCATCATTATTGTTTCAGGCCATTTGGATTCCAGAAATAAGGATGTCATGGATGCCACCGGTTCATCTCCAGGAGCCAATGACGATGGCAGCGGGGTGGCTTTGGTTCTGGAACTTGCGCGTATCCTTTCTCAAACTGAGTTACCCGCCACCTTGGTTTTTGTAGTATTTACAGGAGAAGAGCAAGGCCTTAAAGGGGCTACCTACCTTGCTGACAAGGCAAAAGAAATGTCTTGGAAAATTGAAGCGGTTCTCAACAATGATATTGTCGGAAATAGCAACTCTTCCGAAACCAACATCAGTAACAATACGGTCATGCGCGTTTTTTCAGAAACCATTCCACTAGCCGAAGACGAGCGAGGAGCGACTATCCGCAGATCCATCAATTCCGATAATGACAGCCCATCTCGGCAACTTGCCCGCTATATCAAGGAAGTTGGCGAGCGCTATGTAGATCACATGGAAGTGAAATTGATCTACAGAAATGACCGATTTCTCCGTGGAGGCGACCAAACTCCCTTCATGAAAAATGGATTTACGGCAGTACGCATGTCGGAAATGAATGAAAACTTTATTCATCAACACGAAAATGTTCGTGTAGAGAATGGGGTTCAATACGGGGATTTGCCCGAATTCATGGATTTTGAATACCTCAGGAAAGTAGCAGCAGTAAATTTGGTATCCGCTGCTTCCCTAGCCCATGCTCCTGGGATGCCTCAGGAAGTTCGAATCGATGTGCGGGGCCTAAGCAACACTACTTCATTAACTTGGAAAGCTCCAATACATGGAAAAGCGAAGGGCTACTATGTATTGATGCGGGAAACCTCTTCCTCTATGTGGGAAAAAAAGTTTTACACTGAGCAAAGCAGTATTACCCTTCCCTACAGCAAAGACAATTATTTTTTTGCAGTGCAATCTATAGGTGAATCAGGTGCAGAAAGCCTAGCAGTCCTTCCTACTCCACTTTCTAGATAAGCATTACTTGCTAACATTTCAAAAAAATAAGCCCAATTAACTGGCTTGGATTTAAATAATTATTCGGGTCATTAGGCTTTAAGGATATCAATAATAATAAAAAAAAAATTATTTTGATTATATTTTTTTGCTTTTATTTTATTATTTAATAATTTTTAATTTATTTAAGAAAATTTTTTAATTCACTTAATTTTTTATTTTATGATTACACAAGCCCATTTTTTTCAAAAATTGAAACCATTCATTCCAGGGTACACCTCCTTGGCAGTTGAGGTTTCCGAAGCCTTACAGGTTAGTTTGGACAGTGCCTACCGAAGAATACGAGGCGAAAAACTACTTGATTTTGAAGAGCTCAATCGCATCTGCTCTACCTTTAAGATATCTTTAGATGAGTTTTTTAGTTTGAATTCCAATGCCATTCTTTTTCATGGAAATCCTCAGAGATATCAAAAGGATGGGATGAAAAATTGGCTAGAAGATGTATTTAAAGAGCTTAAATTTTTAAATGGACATGAAAAACGGCACGTTTATTTTTTAATTAAAGAGCTTTCCCCCTTCCACCATTTTTACCATCCGGTATTGGCCAGTTTTAAATTCTTTTTTTGGTGGAAATCTATCTTTCCCAACGAAGAACTCGGTAGAGAAAAATTCAGCTTGGACAAAAATTACCTCCTTTCCCACGAGGATTATATCAAAAATATTGTGCGCACCTATACCCATATCCCTAGCACTGAAATTTGGAATAAGGATGCACTCAATACCACCTTGAGGCAAATAGAATCATACCAGGAAATGGGGTGGATGGAAAGCAAAGAAGTCACCACCCGAGTTTATGCCAGTGTCCTGGATGTTATTGATCATATTGAAAAAATGGCCACGAAAGGAAAAAAAACGCTTTTAGGTCAAATGCCTACGTCCGATAGTGCTGATTTTACCTTGTATTTGAATGAAATTATTTCAGGAGACAATACGATTATGGCGGAGATAGGTGACACAAAAATCACCTACCTCAACCACAGCGTTTTGTATTTTTTAGGATCAAGAAACCCCACGTTTAATGAGTCCATGTTTCAAACCATGGAGCATTTGATTAAAAAATCTACCTTACTCAGTGCTTCGGGAGAGAAGGAAAGAACCAGAGTATTCAATAAATTTAGAAATAAGGTTCAATCTAAAATTGATGCCATCTAGGTAGGATTTGCAAGAGCTATTGCTATTGGAAAGATGGAGTAAACCCACGTATATTTCCAATATGAAAATTTTGACTCATTTTATCCTCTGGGGAGTGGTGGCCAGCTGTATTGTCTTTTGTACTACAAAAGCGGCCCATTATACTGAGGAAACTAGCCAAGATAAAAAATTTCTATTTTCTTCTCTAAAACACAATACGCCTAAAGGCATGGTATGGATTCCGGGAGGAGAAGTCGTGGTGGGAAGCAATGCAATAAACGCCTATGCTCCCGAAAAGCCCGCAGTAAAGGTAAGGGTAAAAGGGTTTTGGATGGATGCAACGGAAGTCACCAATGCTCAATTTCAGCAATTCGTAGAGGCTACGGGCTACGTCACCCTAGCTGAAAAACCAATCGATTGGGAGCAACTTAAAGAGCAATTGCCCCCTTCCACGCCCAAGCCAAAGGAAAGTGATTTGGCACCTGGATCTTTGGTTTTTATACCGCCTTCCCAACCTGTACCCTTGACAGACCTGTCTCTCTGGTGGATTTGGGTCCAAGGAGCAAATTGGAAGCATCCAGAAGGACCAAATAGCTCGATTGAAGGAAGAGAAAATCATCCGGTTGTACATATAGCCTTCGAAGATGCAGAAGCCTATGCCCAATGGAAAGGAATGCGCCTTCCTACCGAACAAGAGTGGGAGTTTGCAGCGAAAGGGGGATTAGAGGAGAGCACATTTGCTTGGGGCAATGAATTTGCCCCAGAAGGAATTTACCTAGCCAATACATTCCAAGGAAATTTCCCAATTCAAAACCTGGCAAAAGATGGTTTTTTGGGTACTTCTCCTGTAAAATCGTACCCGGCTAACCCCTACGGAACCTATGATCTGATTGGTAATGTTTGGGAATTGACCTCAGACTGGTATGACGCATTGAAATATGCAAGAATACAAGGTAGCGCAGCACCTTTAGATCAAGGAATGAGTCCTTGCTACAATCCTTCAAATCCATATGCCCAGGAGAGAGTGATAAAAGGAGGTTCTTTTTTATGCGCTTCCAATTACTGCATAAATTATAGGCCTTCCGCAAGACAAGGTCAAGCCATAGATTCAGGTACTTCCAATGTTGGATTTAGGCTCGTAAAGGACTCTGACTAAAAAATAAATTTTTCTGGGCAGTATGGAGTGGGGATGAATCTCTATGCAGAGATGCTCAAATAATACCCTTCTCTGGATGCTTGGGTACTATTCCCCTACCAAAACTTTTTAACTCTTCAATTTGGGCTTCTATATCTCCATTGGGATAGATACATGGACCAATTCCTGCCACCTTTTTTTGGTAATCCAAGTACCCTACCACTATCGGAACATTTGCTCCAAGTGCAGTATAATAAAATCCTGTTTTCCAATTTTTTACAGCACTTCTTGTTCCCTCTGGAGTAACCATAACTACCAATTCTTCGCGAGCATTTAGCATGTGAATCATAGCCTCCGTATAGGTTTGTTTGCCACCTCCAGGTACACGTTGCCTATCGATCGATATACCACCTAAGCCTTTCAACAACCATCCTACAGGTCCAACCATAGATTCTTTTTTTATGGTAAATCGCACGGGAATATCCATCAGGTAGAAGGCAGATCTAGCATACAAAATATCCCAATTGGAGGTATGAGGAATGGCTATTAGAACAGCCTTCTTTACCCCTTCGGGCCAATTGGGGGCTAGCGTCCAGCCCGTTATCCAAAAAATAAATCGAGAAAGGAGTTTCATCATGACTGGGGAGCGGTCAATGGGTTTTGTGTAGGTAATTCCAATAAGGCAGGAGTTTGTTCGATTAGGTTCATAGCCCTTACATAGCCCGCCTGAAACAATTGAGGAGCTTTATTTATATCAAATACGCCAAATTTTCCCAATCCAGGAGGTTCAATAAAATAATCACAGGAAGATATCCTGCTGTAAACATTGAAATTCATGGTCATCATCACCGTCCGCTCAATGAGGTTTTTGATATTTCTGATATCTTTTTCCGCAGGAAGGTGATTGCAATTAACACCTACCAGTAGATCACAATCTTTTTGTAGAGGCTCAATAGGTAAATTATTGAGTACTCCCCCATCAACCAAATACCTAGAATTGTACACGATGGGTTCAAACATCCCAGGAATACAGCATGAAGCCAAAATAGGAAGAATGATCTCTCCTTCTTCAAAATAGACAACCTCTCCTAAACTTATATCAGTGGCGGCCACAGACAGGGAATAGAGAGCTTTGAAAAAGAATTATGAGGAAAAAAATCTTTAAAAACATCAACAAGAGTTTCTATTCTAAATAACCCCTTCCAAGAAATCGCTGGTCTCAAAAGGCGAAAATAATTGGTTTCGTGGATGATTTTCATGATTTCCTCTGGACTGTATCCCTGGCAATACAAAGCGCCCACAATAGCACCCGCAGAAGTTCCTGAAACCTTCTTAGGAGATATTCCATACTCGTCAAAAGCCTTTAATACGCCCAAGTGGGCTATGCCTCTAATGCCCCCACCTGAGAGGGCGATCCCTAGGCTTGATTTATAGCTCATCTAATTGGAAAGTTTGATCCAGTCGTACACCTTTATCAGTCATCTTGACGGTACAACAAGAATAATTAGGATCGTGTTCTAGAAAAAGAACATAGTTTTCTCTTGCTGCCTCTTCTAAAAATGCCTGCTTTTCTTGTAAGGTAAGTAGGGGCCGGGTATCGTAACCCATCACATAGGGCAATGGAATATGTCCTACAGAGGGAAGTAAATCCGCCATAAATACCAAGGTTTTATCCTTGTAACGGAGTTTAGGAAGCATCTGTTGTTCTGTATGCCCATCCACGGTAATAACATCGAAGCCTAGAAAGAGAGATTTGTGTTCCAAATCCACAAAATGTAAGGCCCCAAGGTCTTGTAAGGGTTGAATATTTTCCTCTAAAAAAGAGGCTTTCTCTCTGGGATTAGGCCTAGTAGCCCATTCCCAATGAGAAGCATTGGACCAGTACTTGGCATTGGGAAAAGAAAGTTCATACTGTCCATGGGAACCGTAGCGTACGGCACCACCGCAATGATCGAAGTGGAGATGGGTCAAAAATACGTCGGTAATGTCACTGGGGATAACCCCTATCTTGGCAAGACTCTTTTGCAAGGAATCATCTCCATGCAAGTAATAGTGGGAGAAAAACCGAGAATCTTGCTTATCTCCTATCCCCGTATCTACCAAAACTACCCTATTTCCTTCTACCACAAGAAGGCAGCGCATGGCCCAGGTGCATAAGTTATTTTCATCAGCAGGGTTAGTTCTTGACCACAAGGATTTTGGAACTACTCCAAACATCGCACCTCCATCAAGCTTAAAATATCCCGTATCGAGAGCAAAAACTTCCATTTCTAAACAGACTTAGGTAAAAATTTAAAGCAACCTGTAGAAGATTGCTTTAATTAAACTTGTAAAATGCTAAGCAAGAGATAGAAGTTACTCTACCACTACACCCATAACGCAAAATTTGTCGATGCGTTGCGAAATTCTTTCCTCAGGACTTTGCTTATCCAAGGTTTTGAGCGCTTGGATAATTGCCTTTTTGATAGTTTTGGACATTTCTTTGATATCCTTGTGAGCACCTCCTAGAGGTTCGGGAATGATATCATCTACCAATCCATTGGATTTCATGTCCGTAGAGGTAAGTTTCAAGGCTTCTGCAGCTTGCTCTTTGTAATCCCAGGATCTCCAAAGTATGGAAGAGCAAGATTCTGGAGAAATCACAGAATACCAGGTATTTTCAAGCATAAACACCCTGTCACCAATAGCAATGCCTAAGGCGCCACCGGAAGCTCCTTCACCGATAATAATACAAATCACGGGTACCTTGAGGGTAAACATCTCCTTGATATTGCGGGCTATGGCTTCTCCTTGTCCTCTTTCTTCGGCCTCAATACCCGGAAAAGCACCAGGAGTGTCGATAAGGGTAATTATAGGCTTACCAAATTTCTCAGCCATCTTCATCAGCCTCAGTGCCTTTCTATAGCCTTCGGGATTGGCCATTCCAAAATTTCGCTCTTGTCTTTGCTTGGTATTTCTTCCCTTCTGCTGCCCGATAAACATGACGGTTCGCCCATCGATATCCCCCAATCCACCTATCATGGCCTTATCGTCCTTTACGGTACGGTCTCCATGAAGTTCAATAAAATCGTTGGTGATCTCGTAAATATAATCCAAGGCGTAGGGCCTATCTGCATGCCTCGACAACTGTACTCGTTGCCAACGGGTTAAGTTGGCAAATGTCTCTTTTTTTAAGGCCAAAATCTTTCCTTCCAAGGAGCTAATATCTTTACTCAGGTCGATGTTTCTCCCTCTAGCCAAATCTTTCATCTCCTGAAGTTTTTGCTCTAAATCTGCAATGGGTTTTTCAAATTCTAATACCATTGGTTAGTTCTTTTACGGTTCAAAGATAATCAATAGTCTGTATCCAAGAAGAATTGTCTCGGGTATTTACCTCACTTACCCTAGGTAGATTGGAAGGCCAAAAAATCTACATAAAAATGAAAAATGCACAAAAAAAAAAGTCCCTTCTCTCAAAGGGACTTTTGCGGAATGGACGGGACTCGAACCCGCGACCTCCTGCGTGACAGGCAGGCATTCTAACCAGCTGAACTACCACTCCAGTACTGTTCCCAGCATCCCTAATTTACATTTGGGCTAGCTGATGACTTTAAAGCCAATGTTACTCTTTATATTTTAAGTGCGGAATGGACGGGACTCGAACCCGCGACCTCCTGCGTGACAGGCAGGCATTCTAACCAGCTGAACTACCACTCCGTTTCCCTTCACTTTTGAAGTGGTGCAAAGGTAGAAAATCGGAACTTATCCGCAATGACTAGACTTTATTTTTTTACTTACCCCATGAGGTCCCTAGTACTCGCATTTCAACACGAATAAACACAACTAAATAACCACAGAATCAACTAAAACCTGCACATTGGGATGTAACCAAAGAAAAGAAGCTGGGAATTGGGTAGAAACTTGCTCTTCTTTTAAATATTCAAAAGCCTGTTTCTTGCCTGATCCTGCTATAAAAAGAATTATCATTTGAGATTGCAAAATGGATCTCATCCCCATGGTCATTCCGAAAGAAGGGGCTTGTTTCAAGGTTTTTATCATTCCATTGGCCAAGGTAGATTCTGCCAAGGAACATACATGAAAGGGCAATTGGAGTTCCTCACCTGGTTCGTTTAAAGCAATATGTCCATTAACTCCTATCCCTAAGATGCAGATATCCACTGGCCCCTCCTTTTGAATTATTTCTTCCATGTCTTGACAGGCCAGCGCAGGATCAGAAGTGAATGGATCTACGCTCCAATATCGATCGGAACTTATTTGCATAGGCCGGATAAACTTACCTTGTACATCTTCTTCAGAAGTGAAAGCAGAACCTGCTTCAAGCCCACCCCACTCGTCTAATTTCACTACCCGAAGTTCTGAGCCAAAGTTGGGATGTACCTGACGATGGGCTGCCAATTTCTGGTATGTACCGGCAGGTGAACCCCCACTGGCTACACAAAACAAAAGGTCTGGTTTTCTTTCGATTTCTTCCTTGATGAGTTCAAATCCCTTTTCACTCATTGACTCATAGTCAGAAAAATAATGGAAATGCATGGCGATGCTTTAGATATAAAGATGAAACAACAAGATAAGGATTTTCATGGAGTAGAATTTTTAATCTACAGCTCTTGTCAAATGAATTGCCTTACATCCAACATTTGCATGCTTTTTTAAAAAAGGCTACCTATCTTATGCCTTCATTCACTACTTGAAAGAAATCGTCATGAAAAAAATTCACCTCTTCGCATATGCCGGTCTGCTCTTGGTTTCTCTGCCAGGTCTTGGACAAAAGAAAAATAATCCCAAAGTAGATCCTTTAAAAACAGAAGTTCAACAAAGTCTAGATGCAAAATTTGCAGAAATGACTGAACTCAGCGATAAAATTTGGGCATTTGAAGAAATTGCTTTTCAAGAAAATCAATCCTCTGCCGCTTTATCTGCCTACGCAGAAAAATTAGGATTTAAGGTGAGCAGAGGTGTAGCAGAGATTCCAACTGCGTTTATTGCAGAGTACGGGTCGGGAAAGCCTATTATCGGAATCATGGGGGAATTTGATGGTCTTCCTGGACTTTCACAAAACAAGGTGCCTTTTAAAAGTCCTCTTCATGCCGGAGCTCCAGGACATGGATGTGGACACAATCTTTTTGGCGTAGCTTCCCTGGGTGCTGCAGCAGCTATTAAAGAATTGATCGCCTCAGGTAAATTAAAAGGGACCATTCGGTTTTATGGAACCCTCGCCGAGGAGAAATACTTTGGGAAACTTTGGATGATTCGAGCAGGGCTCATGGATGACCTGGACTTGATGATGGATTGGCATCCTGCCGATGAAACTAAAACAGAGGTACAAAAAGGTTTAGCCTTAGTCGATTTTATTGTGGAATTTTCTGGACAAGCCGCTCATGCTTCAGGAGATCCTTGGAACGGTCGATCTGCCTCAGATGCTTTAGAGCTTTACACTTCAGGAATCAATTACTACAGAGAGCACATCAAACCTACCGTTCGAATCCATTACCATATCCAAGATGGAGGAAAAGTAGTGAACGTGGTGCCGGATTACAGCAGGTTGTGGGTTCGAGTTCGAGACACAAGCAGAGAGGGCTTGTTGCCGGTCTGGAAGCAGGTGGAAAAAATGGCTTCAGGAGCAGCAATTATGGCCAATGTAGACCATAAGGTCATTTTGGTATCAGGCGTGCACGAAATTTTGGTCAATCGCAGAGGCTCAGAAGTAATGCAAAAAAATATTGAAACTTTAGGAAAAATCACCTACACGCCTGAAGAACAAGAATTTGCAAAAAAGATCCAAGAAGCAAATGGAAAGCCTCAAGTGGGAGTTATTTCTGAAATTAAACCCATGGAAGAAACGCAGGAACATAGCATGGGTGGAAGTACCGATGTGGGTGACGTCAGCTGGGTGGTACCCACCATTCGTATGGGAGCTACTGTAGCACCTACGGGTACCCCTTGGCATTCTTGGGCCGTAGTGGCCTCAGCAGGCATGTCTATTGGACATAAAGGCATGGGTTATGCCTCCAAAGCTCTGGCAATGACCATGGTTGATCTTTATCAAAACGAAGTGCTAAGAGAGGAAATAAAGTCAGAATTTAAAGCCAAAAAAGGAGATTATGTGTACAAAGGCATCGTTCCTGATGGACCTCCACCTTTGAAATCTGGCTATTAAAAGTGAAGGAAAATAAAGCTTTACTTGGTAAATAATTTTTCCAAGATTTTGTAGGTAATTAAATAGGTGGGTTTGACCCCATCCATCCCCAAGGCTCCAGATGCAAGGGTGCTTCCCGTTTCTAAGGGATTATCGGAGGCATAGTATGCGTATAAAATTTTGATGGAAGATTTTACGTTCCCTCTAATTTTTGAAGCAGCCTGTATGGCTTTTTGGTAATGCGCTCCCTCCATTTCCAAACCTATGGCCTTCCAAGAAGATTGCATAAAATAGGTGAGGATGTCCTTGTTTTGAAGAGAGGTACCTAGCACGGTGATCATGGGGCCTTGGTAAACCCCCAAACCAAAGCCTTTAAAATCTGATTTCTTCAATTCATTTCGAAAAGGATAGTTATCCGCTGTACCTTCAAAAATATGGGCGGTAGGAACCATCAAATCCCCCTTACCTCCATGTAAAATACCTGCCTTACCCATGATGGAAGTAGACATTACATTGAGGGGATATTTTACGCCATCCACCGCAAAGGGTTTGAGTAATTCATCAAAGCATTCGTACGCCTGTTCTCCAAAAGCGTAATCCATGACCACAAAAACAGGACATTTTTCCTTTTCCTTGGGCAGTTGTACTCCTGGGATCAAGGAAGATTTTTCCATTTTTGCCGTATCAATGATTTGCGCTCCTATGTTGGTACCTGATTCGTCAGGAAGGTCAGTAAACCCATATTTTTCAGCATATTCTCGAATCCTCCTACCCTCATTTGTTTTGGATTTGATAGAAATTGCAGTAGCAATCTGTCCAATTTCTTCAAAACTCTTAGCACTAAGAGCTTGGTGCGCATAAATAGTATGGAGCACACTATGCAAGTTGGCGGAAATGATGTGAATCGGCCTTTGCAAAAGCCCTTTATGTAAAAGTGTTTCTTTTATTCTATTGGCCCATAATTCTCCATACACGTGGTGGCCAATACGTTCTCTAAGGGTTGCGGAAAAACTAATTTCCCGATCCATACCCTGGCTTGCTTCCTCTAAAGCAAGTTTTCCCAAATGGTAGACAATAGAAAAAAGGCTATGCGTATGGCTGCTTTTTTTGAATTTCTTGACCGCTGCTAAGGTCTCTTCAAAGGTCCTAACCAAAATATGACTCAGGTAGGAAGATGCACTCTCTACGTCCAACTCCTCCCCTGCCTGCTCTTTTCTCACCAACTCTTCCAGCATTTTCCAATTGGCTGAAAGCTTTCCCTTTGGATCTGAACTATTTTGATAAATTTTTCTTGATTCTATGTACAAAAACGTGAGGTGAGTCAAAATATCGTAGATGTCTGATCTTCCCCGAGTCATCTCTACGTACATAATCTGCTCATCTAATCGATAACAATTTCGTTTTCTGCGAGCAGGAATAATGGGCTCTAAATGAGAAGTTTCATAGCCTTCTCGACTAATCAATCGGATGTACCTACATTCCTCAATTCCCTTGGGGAGCCGCTCCATAACATAAAGAAGTCCATCCAATTCAACTTTTTCGGAGTCACTGAGGCTTCCATAAATCTCCGGGCTAAGCACCATGAGTGCTTGGATCAATCCTTCCCCAGAAACCCCCATGGGCTTATAGCTGCCCCTATTATAAAGATGACGCATGGTAATGTAGAGGCGTTCTATGGCTGCCCTAGATTCTTGAGCTCTTGTTCTTTTCATGCGTTTTAAAAATGGTTAAATTCTTCAAATTTAGCCATTTTAATCAAAAGTGGGCTTAAAAAGTCTAAAATCTTCAACGGAATTTCCTCATTGCTCTAGATAATGCTTTGAAAACCATTTGGGATTTTTAGTGCCTAAGTTTTGAGCTTGTCAGCAAAAAGGGTATGTAATTTTTCCACCTTAGGAAGAATAACAAACTGACAATACGCTTGTGTTCTATGGCGTTCGAAGTACTGCTGGTGGTATCCCTCAGCTGGATAAAAATTGGCAAAAGGGGAAATTTCAGTTACTACAGGAGCAGAAAACTTACCAGACGCGTCTAAGGCTTTTTTATGTTGACGCACATGCTGGTCCTGTCTTTCATCAAGATAAAAAATTACAGATCGATATTGTGGCCCATGATCTGCTCCTTGTCTATTGAGGGTAGTTGGGTCGTGAGTAGACCAAAACACGTCCAACAGGCTGGTAAGGCTAATTATCTGGGGATCATAATAAACCAGGATCACTTCGGCATGACCTGTGGTACCCGTACAAATTTGTTGGTAACTGGGATGATCCACTATCCCCCCCGAGTATCCTGAAATGACCTGGCTTACTCCTATCAGACGAGAAAAAACTGCTTCTGTACACCAAAAACAGCCTCCACCCAAGATAATAGCTTTTAAGCCTGGAGGAATTTGTAGCTCTGTTTTTGGTAATTCTAATCGCAATGACATAGATGTAGTAACGGCCACTAGGCTGGAATGTTTAAGATTTACCAACTAAAACCTTATTTGATTTTTTTGAAGGGAATGGAAATAAAAACTACCCTAATTTCTCCCATTTATAAAGTGAAAGATTAAAGGAGGTAAACTGAATTTTAACCTAATCCCTTGCCATTAATCCCTTAAAAAGACAGATTTAAAAATCTATAGTGAAAATTAAAAATAGAAATAGTAGCTTGGGAGTTGAAGTTAAAAAAAGAAAGAATGAAGAACTATTTTCTCAGCACCATACTCACGATGATGATCTTTGGATGGGTAATGCAGATAAGTTGGGCACAAAGTGATCCAAGTGGAAAACGTAGAGTGACCAGTTCCTTTGCCATTACCAATGCTACTGTCATCAAATCCCCAGGGGATCCTGGAAGCAAGGCTACTGTCCTATTTAAGGATGGAATTATAACAGGAATCGGAGTTGGACTAAGCATACCGAAAGATGCCCAGGTTATCTCAGGAGATTCTCTTTATGTATACCCTGCATTCATAGATGGAGGAAGTAATATTGGGATTTCCAAACCTAAAGAAGCAGAAAGACCTAAAGATCTTGTCACCTCCAATCCTCCAGATGAATTCGCAGGAATTACTCCATGGAGGTTGGCCACTGATTTTTATTCCAACACCAGCACCCAGGTCGACGAATGGAGAAAAGTAGGATTTGCCATGACACAAATCATTCCAGACGGAGGTATGTTACCCGGAAAAACAGCCTTAGTAAGCTTAGGAGATCCCAAATCCATTGCCATCATACAAGCTAACGTGGCTATGGCGGCAAATTTTAGAGGCTCTAGGGGTATGTATCCAGGCACTGTGGCTGGAGTCATGGCCAAGTTTAGAGACGTGTACCAAAACAGCACCCTAGCCTTGGAACATGAAAAAATGTTTGCCTCCGCTGCTGGGGTAAAGCGCCCCCAAACTACCCCTACGCAACTGGCAATGGGACCAGTAGTCCAAAGGCAACTCCCTATTCTTTTCACAGCCAACTCGGAATTAGAAGTCAGAAGAGCCATCTCCTTACAAAAGGAATTGGGTTTTAAGCTTATACTAACCGGCTTAGAAAATTACGATTCGGTCATTGATTTGATCAAAAACTCCGGCACATCGGTAATGTTAAAATTGCAAGTTCCTGACGATAAATCAATTAAATCTCAGAAAGAAGAAGGAGTGACCGAAGCCACCAAGGCGCAATATACCAGAGTAAAAGAGGCTTACGATAATTCTTTAAAGCAAGCTGCTAACCTAGAAAAGGCAGGGGTGTCCTTTGGATTTAGTACCCTAGATACCAAAGCTTCAGACGTACACAAAGCCCTTTCCACCATGATTGCCAATGGATTAAGTGAAAAGGCAGTCCTGGCTGCTTTAACTACAAATCCTGCTTCCGTCCTAGGCATTTCTAGAATTGCTGGTACCCTTGAAAAAGGAAAGTTGGCCAACCTCATCCTAGCTACCGAACCTTTGTTTAAAGAATCTTCCCAAATCAAGCATGTCATTGTAGATGGTTATGTGTTTGACTATGAAGTGAAGAAAAAAGCAAATTCAGCTCCTAATTCTTCTACTAAACCAGAAAATACAGCAATTACGGTAGAAGGCACATGGGAATACCTTTCTGAAACTCCCGCGGGAAGTTCAGGAGGAGAAATAACCATCAAGAAAGAAAATGGTGTGTTGGGAGGTAGTATTACCTACGACGATCCTACAGGATCTGGAAAAGCAAGTGCCCCCATCAAAAATGTAACGCTGACAGGCAAGAACTTGAGTTTTGAATTTGACATTGCAGCAGGAGGCATGAGTTTTACGGTGACTGTATCAGGAGAAGTCAACGGGAAATCCATGGAAGGTAACTTATCCGTGCCTCAAATGGGTTCATTTCCAGTCAAAGCCACACTTTCTTCACCTAGCCAAATCAACTAATTATGAAAAAGATATTTTACCTTTTTTTAGCGTTTTTTGGACTGGGATGTAATTTCTCCCAAGCCCAAGTTCAAAAAGGAAGCGTTTTAATCAAAAATGCTACCGTGCTCACCGTGACCAAAGGCAATTTAGAATCTGCTGATGTATTGGTTCAAAATGGAATCATCACCCAGATTGGTAAAAATATTTCAGCACCTAATGGGGTACAGTCCATAGATGCCACAGGCAAATACCTCATGCCAGGCATCATCGATGCACACTCTCATGTGGCCTTGGATGTAGTCAATGAAGCCTCTGCGCCTATCACTTCAGAGGTTCGAATGAAAGACGTTGTCAATCCTTTTGAAATAGGGATTTACAGGGCCTTGGCGGGTGGAGTCACCGTCTCTCATGCCATGCATGGATCAGCCAATGTGGTGGGAGGTCAAAATGCCACCCTAAAACATCGATGGGGGGCTAAAGACCCTGCAGACATTATCATGCAAGATGCTCCCAGAACCATCAAATTTGCTTTAGGAGAAAACCCAACTAGGGTTCATGGCAGAGGAAATGGGATACAACCCCGATCCAGAATGGGAGTGGAAGCAGTGATAAGAAATGGCTTTAATGAGGCCCTTCAATACAAGAAAGCTTGGGAAACGTTTGCCGCTGCAAAAAATACCAAAGGAAATACCCTCACCCCCCCAGTGTATAGCGAAAGACTTCAGACCTTAGCTGATATTTTAGACGGTAAGGTAATTGTGCATTGCCACTCCTATCGCGCAGATGAAATCTATATGCTTATCAACGTGGCAAAGGATTTCAACATCAAAAAATTAGTGTTCCAGCATACCAACGAAGGATTTAAAGTGGCACCAGAAATTGCAGAGTATACCATGGGAGCCTCTGTTTTTGCCGACTGGTGGGCATACAAAATGGAAGTTTACTATTCTACCGCTTTCAATGCTGCTATTCTTCAAAGAAATGGAGCCATTACTTCTATCAATTCCGACTCGGCCGAACTAATCCGACATCTCTACCATGAGGCGGCTAAAACCCAGCGTTATGGCAGCTTGACGGACGAGGAAGCCTTGGCCATGATCACCATCAATCCTGCCAAGCAACTGGGTATTGATGACAAGGTAGGTTCGATTGAGGTAGGCAAGCAAGGGGACTTGGTCATTTTTGATAGCCATCCCCTATCCTCCTATGCCGTACCTCAAATGACTTTCGTAGATGGAATAAAGTACTTTGATATTGTGGCAGACAAAGACGATCAGCGCCAACTGGTAATTGCTACCGAAATGGTAGAACCTATCTATTTGCGCGCCAATGAGGAAGCGCACCGTTGCATGCAAGATGTAGAAATCTATTTAGATGCCTTCGATGTGGCCTTTTTGAAAGAAAATCATTAATCACCCCGAAAATTCAACATACGTATGAAAAGAATATTAGTATTATTTTGTATGACCTGGATAGCCCTTCTACCAAGTGTGGGAATGGCTCAAATAGACGGGCAATTTGTAAAACCTCGAACAGGGAAGTTTATCCTAAAAAATGCGACCGTAGTGACTGTAACCAAGGGGACGCTGTCCAATGCTTCTGTTTTGTTAGAAAATGGAAAGATTATTGGGGTCGGTGCATCCCTTCCAACTGAAGGAGCTGAAGTTATAGACTGTTCTGGCCTATTTATTTATCCTGGAATGATCGATGGAGGTACCCGACTGGGATTGGTAGAGGTAAGTTCTGTTCCAGAAACGGTAGACTACTCCGATGTAGGGAATGTAACGCCCAACATGCAGGCCTTGACCACTGTGAATCCCAATTCAGAAGCCATAGGAGTTACTCGTGTTTCAGGGGTAACTACCGTATTGACGGTGCCTTCTGGTGGATTATTCCCTGGAACTGCTGCCCTAATCAACTTAAATGGCTACACGCCCGATCAAATGTATGGAGGCTTTAAGGCAGTGGCCATGACCTTCCCTAGTTCCGGAAGAAGAGGGCGCTTCGATAGACGTTCTGAAGAGGAAATCAAAAAGGATGGAGAAAAAGCGTTGAAAGAAGCAAATGAGATATGGGACAATGCCAAAAGCTATTTGGAATTAAAAAATTCCGGTGCTGAACTAAGCTACTTCCCTGAAATGGAGCAGTTATCCAAAGTGATATCAGGTGAACTTCCCCTACTCATCGAAGTAAATGCAGCCTCAGACATCCTCAGTGCTATCCAATGGGTAGAAGGGAAGAATATCAAGGTCATATTTACAGGCATAGCGGAAGGATGGAGAGTGGCAGAACAACTTGCCAAAGCCAAAATCCCAGTAGTCACTGGACCGGTTCAAGATCTCCCTACCAGAGCATCGGATAGATACGATACCCCATATGCCAATGCGGGGATGCTTGCAAAAGCAGGTGTAAAAGTGGCACTGAGAACCGATGAAGAAGAGAATGTTAGAAATCTTCCTTTTCATGCTGCCTTTGCCGCAGCGTATGGATTAGGTAAAGAAGAAGCCTGGAAGGCGGTAACCATCAATCCAGCAGAAATTTTCGGAGTTGCTGACCAGTATGGATCGGTTGAAGTGGGAAAAAAGGCCAACCTCATCGTCTCTACCGGAGATCCTTTCGAAACACGGTCTCAGATTCTACACGTATTTATTGATGGGTACAGAATTCCTTTGTCCAATCGACACATCCGACTGTACCAAGAGTTTTTGGAGAGATCTCCTGGTTTAAAGGCCAATTGACACCTAAGGCCATAGAATTTTTCTATAGCCTTTTTTTAAACACCTGTTGCTTATCCTTATCCCTTTAATACCCCTATGAAGAAAAGTTTTCTTATTCTCATCGCCTCTTCCCTCCTTTCATTGGAAGGACTCGCGCAGCAAGACGGTTTTTTCGCTTCCCAATTGCAGGCACAAAAAAAAATTGAGGAAGATTTTCTCCAAGCTGTTCAACCCGGACGCTTCAAAGTACACCTGACTGAGTTGACCAAAAACCCACACATCGCTGGTACTCTGGAAAACGAATTGGTAAAAGACTACATGGTGCACATCATGTCTCAAGCAGGCATGGAGGTAAAGGTATGGCCCTACGATGTGTATTTACCCAATCATCCCGGTAAATCTGAATTACAAATCATTAGCCCCGTTCAGCTTACCCTTTCTCAAAAAGAAGGGGAACTTGCAGAAGATCCTTTCTCCACAGATCCCAGACTACACCTAGGCTTTAATGCCTTTTCAGGAAGTGGAGATGTCACTGCGGAAGTAGTCTATGTTAACTACGGTACGCGAGAAGATTTCATGAAGCTCGTAGAAATGGGAGTTCCCTTAAAAGGAAAAGTTGCCATCGCTCGCTATGGAGGCAACTTTCGTGGCTACAAGGCCAAGTTTGCTGAGCAGCAAGGCATGGTGGGCTTGGTGGTGTACACCGATCCCAAAGACTCTGGATTTACCAGAGGAGATGTCTATCCCAAAGGCCCTTATTACAACGAAACCACCATCCAACGAGGTTCCATGCTGACCTTGGATTTTACGGGTGATCCCCTGACACCCAACCGTCCTGCTCTACCCTTGGATGGTCCAGTAAAAATCAAGCGTGACAACCCGGCCTCCGTCGACTTTCATACCATCCCGGTGACTCCGATTGGTTATGGGGCTGCCAAAGAGATCTTGAGCAGAATGACGGGTGCAGATGTGCCTGCAAGTTGGCAAGGAGGATTGCCTTTCCCTTACAAGCTGACTGGCGGTTCTGACTTGAAAGTTCGGGTCATGGTGGATCAAAAGCCAGAATTTATACGTGCCAATAACGTGGTTGGAACCTTCATTGGAAAAGACCATCCTGACGAGTGGATCATCCTAGGTAGTCACTACGATGCCTGGTCATTTGGTGCTACGGATCCCAATTCCGGCACAGCCATGTTGCTGACCTTTGCGGAAGCCTTGGGTGAGTTGTACAAAAATGGCCAAAAGCCTTCCCGATCCATCCTGATTGGACATTGGGATGCCGAAGAGCAGGGCGTGATTGGATCTACCGAATGGGTGGAACATTTGCGAGAAGAGTTGGGTGCAAAAGCCATTTCCTACATGAACTTTGATGGAGGTGCCTCGGGTAGAAATTTTGGTGCTTCAGCAGCGCCGACCTTAAAGAAATTGATCGTTGATGCCTCCAAAGAAGTTATCTATCCTGATTCCTCTAAAACGGTGTTTGAAATTTGGGCAGGAAAAAATGCAGAGCCAGGCATTGGAAATCTGGGTGGTGGCTCCGACCACATTGCCTTCTACATGCATGTGGGCATTCCATCGTTGAGTGGCGGCTCTGGAGGCACCACTGCCTACCACTCCAACTACGACAATATCCACTATTACAGCAAGTTTTCTGATCCAAGCTTTAAGATGGGTGGTGCTGTGGCGCAAGTGTTTGGGCTAGTTGCGATTCGTCAAGCGAATGCCACCATCATTCCCTACGATGTGCCTCGCTATGCCAAAGATTTGAAAGGACACTTTGCACAAGCTGTGGCCAACGTGAAGGGAATGGATCCCAATTTCAGCGGATTTGATCAGGTAGAAGGGGCATTAAAAGAGTTGGAAGCCCGATCCGAGGAATATCAAAATGCGCTTCAAAACGCCATGGCATCGGAAAAGCTAACAGCAGCGCAACTGAAAAAAATCAATACCGGGTTGATCGGTTTGGAAAAAAGCTGGATAGACCCCAAGGGCATGTACTACGGTGAATGGTACAAGTCGCTTTATGTATGCAACGATCCTTTCTCAGGCTATGCCTCTTGGATTCTTCCTGGAATTCAATACGAAGTGGCCATAGGAAATACAACACGCCTCGAGGAATGGGATACCCGCTATGCAAAGGCAATACTCGACCTAAGCAACAAGGTAAAGAACCTTAGCAGTATGTTAGTCAATTAACGCTGAAAAAAGCAAAATTAAGTCGTCAGGAAATCTTGGCGACTTTTTTTATTCAGTCCCTTTTCCTGCGTATAGGTCGTACTTCAACAAGCGACAGTCGATCGTTCCGTTCCAGAACTCGATGCGTCGGCTGGCCTTTAAACCAACTTTTTTAGCCAAGTCCAAGTTGCCCGTGAAAATATACCCTCGGTAACCCGCACAGTTTTGTTTCATAAAGTCCCCCATGCGCTTGTAGGTTTCTTCCAATTCGGTAAGATCCCCCAATCGCTCACCGTATTCGGGATTGAAAAAAATGACCCCTCTTGGCTTTTCTGGAATCTCCGTTTCTGCAAAATCCCCCGTCTGAAAATCAATAAGGTCTTCTACCCCTGCATAAGCCGCATTCTCTCTGGCAAAGGTGATCGCTTGCAGGGAAATATCAGAGGCAATGATATTTACGCCTGGGTTGGCGATGATCTTTTGCTCCAACTTTCGCTTTTTCGCTTGAAAAGACGCTTCAGAATACCCTAAGATGGATTGAAAGGAATAGGTATCCCGGTACAATCCCGGGTAGCGCTTGCTGGCCATTAAGGCCGCCTCAATGGCCAAGGTACCAGAACCACACATGGGATTGATAAAAGGTACTCGGGTATTCCACTCCATAGCATAAATGGTGGCGGCGGCCAAAGCCTCCATCATGGGTGCCTTTCCAGGGATCTTGCGGTACCCGTGCTTGGCCAGGGTTTCCCCAGAAGTATTCAAGTAGACGATGGCTTGCGTTTCTTTCCAATACACTTGAATCACTAAGCCTGAAAAATCCGAACCGGAATCCGGTCTCCTCCCCTTCAACTCCCGAAAGCGATCCACAATGGCATCTTTTACCTTCACATTCACAATCAGCGGCGTGGTGATGGACTCATTTTCAGCGACCGAATTGACTGAAAAATAGCCGTCCACATCCAAATACTCCTCCCAAGGGATGGCCTTGAATCGGCGGTAGATGTCATCTGCATTCCGGAGGTAAAAAGATTTGATTTCATACAAGACATGGGAAGCCGTCCGCAGGTGCAAGTTGAGGTCCATGCATTCCTCAAGCGAAGCCAGAATCTCGATGCCGGTCCGGCGGATTTCTAAAGGGAAAAACCCTAATTCACGAATCTCCTGCTCTAAGTAACTGACCGAACGGTCCTTGCAGGTAATAAAAACCTTTCCTTTGGTATTGAAATCAAGCATACACAAAAGTACAAAACAGGAAAGGGAATACCCGAAAAAAAATCCGTCCATTCAACTAACCCTTCTTGCGTACACTTCAACTTGTTTTTGTATCTTGATTTCGAATCGAGTCTTGTCCAACCGTGCAAAACTTGTTATTGCAATAAACCCAACTTCATGAATACACGCATTTTTATGGCCTGTTTGGTCTTTCTATTGGCTCTGCCAAGCCTTGCACAGGAAGCCCAATGGAAGCCCCTCTTCAATGGCAAAGACCTGAGTGGCTGGAAAACTGTGGCAGGAAAGGCAGAGTTTGCAGTAAAAGATGGGACCATTGAAGGTACGGCCGTCTATGGTACCGGGAATACCTTTCTCATTACAGAAGATACCTATGGGGATTTTATCCTCGAACTGGAACTCAAAATTAGCCATACTTCTTCCAATAGTGGAATTATGGCCCGCGGTCAATACGATCCAACTAAGAATGAGGGCAAGGGTCTCGTGTTTGGCTATCAAGTGGAAGCCGATCCCACCTCACGAGCCTGGTCAGGAGGGATCTACGACGAAGCCCGACGGGGATGGTTTTATCCTTTGGACCTCAATCCTACTGCCAAATCGGCCTTTAAACTAGGTGAATGGAATCATTACCGCATAGAAGCCATAGGCAACACCCTCAAAACCTGGGTCAATGGCCAAGAGGTAGCTTACTTTGTGGATGACCTAGATGCCAGAGGATTTATTGGACTTCAGGTGCACAGCATCCAATCCAAGGAAGACGAAGGCAGAAAAACCTATTTTAGAAACATCCGAATTCAAACGGAAAACCTACACCCCATCCCCTTCAAAAAGCCCGTTTTTGTAGTCAGCACCGTAAAAAATGAGTTGACACCAGAAGAGAAATCCCAAGGTTGGAAATTGTTGTTTGATGGACAAACGAGCAAGGGCTGGGTAGGCGCCTACAAGGATGCCTTCCCTGAAAAAGGTTGGAACATTGAAGATGGTATCCTCCAAATTCAAAAATCCGATGGCAGTGAATCCATGTCTTTCGGGGATATCGTCACCACCGAGCAGTACAAAGCATTTGATTTGGCTTTTGATTTCAACCTCAGCGAAGGCGCCAACAGTGGGATCAAGTACTTTGTCACCCTTTCCGAAGGAAATACGGGCTCGGCCATTGGCCTAGAATACCAAATCCTGGACGATGCCCTCCATCCCGATGCCAAGATGGGCAGAGATGGCAACCGAACCCTCGCCTCCTTGTATGACCTGATTAAAGCCGAAAAGCAAGCCCGATTTGTGCGTAAACCAGGCGAATGGAATCAGGGTAGAATCGTAGTGTATCCGGACAATAAGGTGGAGCATTACCTCAATGGGGTCAAAGTGCTCGAATACCAAAGAGGATCCCAAGCCTACCGAGATCTGGTCGCCATCAGCAAGTATGTGGTCTGGAATAAATTTGGCGAAGCCGAACAAGGCCGTATTCTCCTCCAAGATCATGGAGATGCGGTGCAATACAAAAACATCAAAATCAAAACCCTGAAGTAAATCAGGGAAGCCAATACCACCATGAGCAAATCAAACAGAAGAGAATTCATCAAGAAAAGTGCGGTTGCAACCCTTGGGTTAGCCTCCCTAGGTTCACTGGCCTTTTCGCCCACATCCTATGCCCGCATCCTGGGTGCAAACGACCGACTGAATGTCGCCATTGCTGGCTTGGGAAGGCGTTTAGGTGCATTTTACGAGCCCATAGGATTGAAAAGCAGCAATGTCAATTTGCTTTACCTCTGCGATGCCATGCAGTCCCAGATACCCAAGGCAGCGAAAAATTTTGAACAATGGATCGACTACCAACCCAAGCAAGAGCAAAACATCTTCAAAGTATTGGACGACAAGGAGGTCGATGTGCTCATCAATGCCACACCTGATCATTGGCATGCACCAGGTACCTGGCTTGCCTTGGAGCGAGGAAAGCATGTCTATGTAGAAAAACCCTGTTCCCACAACCCTCGTGAAGGAGAGGTACTCGTCGCGCTACAGAAGAAATACAACAAGGTGGTACAAATGGGCAACCAGCAGCGCTCCGCCCCTGAGAGTAGAGAAATCATCCAAGCCATACACGAGGGCGTCATTGGTAAGGTGTACTTCGCCAAGGCCTTTTACAGCAATTCCCGAGGAGCCGTACCTAACCCTGTCCAACAAGAAGCACCGGCAGGCTTGGATTGGGAGCTTTTCCAGGGTCCAGCGCCTCGGAAACCCTATTTCCACGATACTTGGGATTACAATTGGCATTGGTACGGTTGGGATTACGGTACCGCAGAAACGGGCAATAATGCTACCCATGAATTAGATATCGCCCGATGGGCCTTGCAAGTGGATTTTCCTACAGCAGTCTCCGTAGTAGCCGGAAAAATGCATTTCCCCGAAGACGGATGGACCATGTACGACACCATGGATGCTACCTTCCAATTTGGAGAGGGAAAAGTCATACAATGGGATGGAAAAAGCCGAAACAACTACAAAACCTATGGTTCGGACCGAGGAACGATTATTTACGGTTCGGAGGGTACCGTCTATGTAGACCGTGGTGGATACCGACTACACGATCGCTCTGGCAAAGAAATTAAATCCAACCAAGCCAATAACAACGAAGGAGGCACTGCTCTTGGCGGTGGTGGCGACATGAGCACCTTGCATATTGTCAATTTCTTCAACGCAGTTCGAGGAACAGCAAAACAAAACTCGACCATTGAAGAAGGGGCCGTATCTACCCTATTATGTCATCTCGCCAATATCAGTTACCGTACCGGAGAGGCTTTGACTTGCGACCCGAAAAATGGACACATCCTCAATTCCCCAAAGGCCATGACGCTGTGGACTCGAGAATACGAAAAGGGCTGGGCTCCACCAGCAATTTAAATCACTGATTGGTTGATTGAATCTTGCTACAGAAAGATTTATTCCAGTGTAATTTCAATTAAGTTTTAGTTTAATACATACAACATATTTTCTTGTTATTTAGTTACTTAATTAAAAATGTTAAGCTCAAATCAGCAGGCTTCCTTTCTTTCGGATGATTTTTTATTGAAGAATAAATTTGCCCAAATGCTTTATCAGGACTACGCCAAGTCCTTACCCATCATAGATTACCACAACCACCTTTCTCCTGCTGAAATCGCCTCCAACCGAAAGTTTGACAACATCTCAGACTTGTGGCTGGCAGGGGATCATTACAAGTGGAGGGCCATGCGAACCCTCGGAATAGACGAGCATTACATCACTGGAAATGCGTCAGCGAAAGAGAAGTTTGAAAAATGGGCGTATACGCTTCCCTACACGCTACGTAATCCACTTTTCCATTGGAGCGCTTTGGAGTTGAAACGCTACTTTGGCATCGACCAACTCCTCAATCCGAGCAATGCCAGTCAGATTTACGCAGAAACCAAAGGAACCTTGCAGCAGGAATCTTTCCGAGTGCGGGGGCTCCTAAACCACATGCAGGTGGAAGTGGTGGCTACCACAGATGACCCCACCGATTCGTTGGAGCACCATTTTGCCTTTCATCGGGAAGGTTCTTCCCTACAACTCTACCCTACCTTTCGGCCTGACAAAGCTTTCGGCATTGAACAGCCTGAACACTACAAAACCTATTTGCAAAAACTGGGATTAGTCGTCGGATTTGAGGTCAACTCCTTTGACACCTTGATGGAAGCCCTCTTCAACCGTATGGATCACTTTCATGCGCATGGATGCCGTGTCTCCGACCACGGGCTATCCCGCCTCTATTTTTCAAAGAATCAAGGATTATCTCTGGACCGCATCCTAAGGAATACCCTGAAGGGACAATTGCCCAATGCTGAAGAATTGGAACATTTCAAGTTTGAAGTGCTGTTCCAACTTTCCAAGCGCTACCACGCCAAGGGATGGGTGCAGCAATTTCATTTGGGGGCATTGCGCAATACCAATGAGCGCATGCTGCAGCAACTTGGACCTGATACAGGCTTCGATTCCATCGGAGATTTTGACCAGGCAAGCACGTTGGCCGCTTACTTCAATGCCTTGGATAAGACCGATCAACTTGCAAAAACTGTCATTTACAACCTGAATCCCCGGGACAATGAAGTGTTTGCATCCATGATTGGAAACTTCAATGATGGATCTATCAAAGGAAAAATGCAGTATGGATCAGGATGGTGGTATTTGGATCAAAAAGACGGCATGGAAAAACAACTCAACGCGCTCTCCAACCTAGGGCTCTTGAGTTGCTTCATCGGCATGCTCACCGATTCCAGAAGTTTTCTTTCTTTCCCAAGACACGAGTATTTTCGTAGGATCCTTTGCAATTTGTTTGGTCAAGAAGTAGAGCGCGGGGAATTGCCTTGGGATGAAAAGTGGCTGGGAAAAATTATTCAAGACATCTGCTACCACAATGCCAAAAACTACTTCAACTTTAGTTCCCAAAACTTTAGCCTCTCCCAATGAATCCCACAAATCCATTTGACCTAAGCGGAAGGAAAGTCCTTTTTTCAGGAGCAACGGGGGTTCTGGGTACCTCTATGGCCCTTTACCTTGCGCAGCAAGGGGCAGAACTTTTACTCTTAGGAAGATCTCCCCAGAAAGTAAATGCCCTGCGAGATCAAATCCTCGCCCAAGGCGGCAAAGCCTGGGGCTATTACGCAGATGTAACAGATGAGAAATCCCTTGAGAAAGTTGCCCAATTAGTCTCTGCTCAACACGAATCCATAGCCATACTGATCAATGCTGCGGGGGGGAATATGCCTGGAGCGGTAATTCGACCCGAGCAAACTTTTTTGGATTTGGATACGGAAGCCTTAAAGCAAGTGGTGGACTTGAATTACCTGGGTACAGTTTTTCCAATCAAGGCTTTCCTACCCCTACTGCTTAAAAATAACAGCGGTACCATCCTCAATATCAGTTCCATGGCTGCTTCTCGACCTATGACACGAGTAATGGGCTATGCCTCTTCTAAGGCTGCTATTGACAACTTGACCAAATGGCTAGCGGTAGAGCTCGCCACCAAATATGGCCCTAGCTTTCGCGTGAATGCCTTGGCCCCAGGATTTTTCCTCACTGAACAAAACAGAACCCTTCTTACCGAGATAGATGGAAGTCTCACGCAACGTGGAAACCAAATCATCAGCCATACCCCTATGAATCGATTTGGACAGCCTGAAGATTTATTGGGTGCCTTACATTGGCTATGCAGCGATGCCTCATCCTTCGTAACGGGCAGTGTGGTTGCCGTGGACGGTGGCTTTAGTGCCTATGCTGGAGTTTAAAATTAGTGATTGAATTCAACCCTCAAATCAAATTGCCATGACCTATAAGATGGAACAAACCATGCGCTGGTACGGTCCAAAGGACCCCGTAAGTCTTCAAGATATCCGACAGTCTGGCGCTACGGGAATAGTTACCGCGCTACACCATATTCCCAATGGGGAAGTTTGGTCAAGGGAAGAAATTAGTATTCGAAAAAAGACAATTGAGGAAGCTGGCCTGACCTGGTCTGTGGTAGAATCCGTACCTGTTCACGAACAGATTAAAACAAGGTCTGGCAACTATCTCCAACTAATCGAAAATTACAAGCAAACCTTACGAAACCTGGCTGCTGAGGGAGTGTATACCGTTTGTTACAACTTTATGCCGATTTTGGATTGGACACGTACCAACCTAGAATACCTGCTCCCGAACGGTGCTAAAGCCTTACTTTATGAGAAAAAAGCGGTGATTGCCTTTGACCTATTCATCTTGCAACGACCTGAAGCGCGACAAGAATACAGTCCAGAAGAAATTGCTACCACCGAAACCTACTACCAGAATCTTAGCCTAGAATCCAAGCAGCTTATTTTGGATAATATTCTAAAGGGTCTTCCAGGCTCAGAAATTGGGTATACTTTAGAGGAATTTCGCGAAATGCTGAAAACCTATTCTGGAATCGATGCAAATAAACTTGCAGAACACCTGCGCCTATTTTTAGATGCCATCACCCCAGTAGCAGAAGAAGTGGGTTGCTTTCTATGTATTCATCCAGACGATCCCCCTTTTTCCTTGTATGGATTGCCTAGAGTTGTCAGCACAGCGGCAGATGCCAGAAGAATCCTCAGCCAAACCCCTAGCCAGCACAATGGACTTACCTTTTGTACCGGCAGTTATGGGGTACGAGAAGACAATGATCTACCTGCCATGGTCAAAGAATTTGGAGAACGCATTCATTTTCTCCATCTGCGAAGTACCCGAAGAGATGCGGAAGGAAATTTCTACGAAGACAACCACCTGGAAGGCAATGTAGACATGGTAGCAGTCATACAAGAAGTACTCCGGTGGCAAGAAATACGAAAAAAGAGAATTCCTATGCGCCCGGACCATGGGCACCAACTTCTCGACGACCTACACAAGACGTCTGCTAACCCAGGATATACAGCCATTGGCAGGCTAAAGGGCTTGGCGGAGCTTAGAGGGGTAGAAGAAGCCTTGCTTTGGATGAGAGATAAAAAGAAATCTTAATCAGATTTACTCTTTCCACACAAATGGCTCGATACAAGGCTTTAAATTTAAACCGATATGGCATCATTCTACTCCAAAAGAGATCTTTATTACCAGTTGTTTGAAAACCAAAATTGCCTGGAACTAACTTCCTATCCCTATTTTTCTGATCATTCCTATGAAACCTTCACCCTGGTCTTGGATGCTGCTGCCCAGCTTGCAGAAAAATCCATGTACCCCATTTTTAGAGAGATGGATAGGCAAGAACCACAATGGACACCAGGAGAAGTCAAGGTTCATCCCGATTTGAAGGCCATCATCCGGCAATTTGGCCAAGACGGTTGGATCAATGCCATTTTCTCCTACGAAGAAGGGGGACAGCAACTTCCATGGACCATTCATATGGGGGCAGGATTTATTTTTCAAGCTGCAAATTATTCTGCCAGTGTGTTTCCTTTTTTAACTACTGGAGCCGCCAACCTCATTCGTACCTTTGGATCCAAAGAATTACGAGATTCCTATACCCCAAAAATGTATAGCGGGGAATGGCAAGGTACCATGGCTTTGACCGAACCTGACGCGGGAAGTTCCCTTTCTGACTTGAGTACCAAAGCCTCTCCAACACCAAAAGAAGGGGTCTATTCCATACAAGGACAGAAAATATACATCTCCGCAGGGGACCACAATGCCTGTGAAAATATCATTCATTTGATGCTTGCCAGAATAGAGGGAGCCCCTCCAGGGACCAAAGGCATTTCTCTATTTGTAGTACCCAAAATCCGATTAGATGGTACGGCAAACGATGTGCTCACTCAAGGCATTTATCATAAAATGGGGTACAAGGGTGCTCCTATTGTTCATTTGATGATGGGTAGCGAAGGAGCTTGTGAAGGATATCTTGTGGGAGAACCCCACCAAGGACTTAAGTACATGTTTCAGATGATGAACGAAGCCCGCTTAGGAATTGGGATGAATGCCACCGCCATTTCAACTGCAGCCTACCAAGCTTCTCTAGGTTATGCGAAGCAGCGTCCTCAAGGAAGAAGGCTGACGGAAAAAGACATTTCCAAAGCGCAAGTACCTATCATTGAGCATGCAGATGTGAAGCGAATGCTTCTATTTCAAAAAAGTATGTGCGAAGGATCTTTGGCCTTGCTCATCTACTGTGGACTCATAGCAGACAAAGTATCACAAGAGACCCGTTTGGAATTAAAAAAAGAAGGGGAACTCCTCTTAGACGTTCTGATTCCTATAGCAAAAACGTACCCCTCGGAAATGGGTATACAAAGTACCTCCATGGCCATTCAAGTCTTGGGTGGTGCCGGGTATACCACAGATTTTCCAACCGAACAGTACTTTAGGGAGTCAAGAATACATCCCATACACGAAGGGACCACGGGAATTCATGGATTGGACTTGCTAGGCAGAAAACTATTTTTGGAAGATGGCCTAGGCTGGAAAATGCTACACAAAGAAATGGAAAAATCCCTACAAGAAGCTCTAGTTTTTGAAGAATTAAAGACGATTACCACTTCCTTCCAGCATTATTTCCAATCCTTTTTCCAAGCTACTGTACGCTTACTAGAGAAAAGAGACCTAGGTCCTCTTGTGCTGTTGGCAGACGCCACCCTTTTCCTAGAAGCCGCTGGCATACTCTGCCATGCCTGGATGTGGCTAAAGCAAGCAAGTACCTCTCAAAAAGCCTTACTTCAAGATGCTAAAGATCCTGATTTTCATTTAGGGAAAATAGAAACGGCAAGGTATACCATGGAATACGAATTGATCAAGTTAAAGGGTCTCATGGAACGTTTTACTGCTTCTTCCTATCCTACCCTTTCCATGAAAAATGAGTGGTTTTGATGTATTTTTACCATTCAACAGCAGTTATTGAGTCTAGAAGAAAATTAAAAATGAATTCCTATTTCATTCAATTGATAAACGTCCATAATTTCTAAAATAGATCCATGAAAAGAGTTTTAGTAAGTGGAGGAGCTGGATTTCTAGGTAGTCACCTTTGTGATCGACTACTTCTAGAAGGGAATTATGTCCTTTGCATGGATAATTTTTTCTCAGGGAATAAGCAAAACATTGAAAAACAATTAGAAAATAGAAATTTTGAGTTGATTCAGGAGGATGTTAGAAAGCCCTTGACCCTACAAGTAGATGAAATCTACAACTTGGCATGTCCTGCTTCTCCACAACTTTACCAAAAATACCCCATAGAAACCTTTACCACTTCCATTCTTGGAGCCATGAATTTGCTTGAGCTTGCCAAAGTCAATCGGTCAAAAATCCTTCAAGCCTCTACTTCCGAAGTATATGGAAACCCCGAAATCCATCCTCAACCGGAATCCTATTTTGGAAATGTAAATCCTATAGGCCCACGGGCCTGTTACGACGAAGGGAAAAGAGGAGCAGAAACCTTATTTTTTGATTACTTCAGAATGCATGAGGTCCCCATAAAAGTGATGCGGATATTCAATACTTACGGACCTCGCATGAGCGCTAAAGACGGCAGAGTAGTCTCCAGTTTAATTCAACAAGCCTTGAAGGGAGAAGACCTAAGTATACTAGGTGACGGATACCAAACCCGATCTTTTTGCTATGTGGAAGACACCATAGAAGCCATGATAAGGCTGATGAAAACTCCAAAAAATATTACTGGCCCTATCAATATTGGAAATTCCAATGAGTGCTCTATTCGGGAGTTGGCACACCTTATTCTAGAACTTACCCAAAGTAAAAGTAAGTTGATTTTTCTCCCCTCTTCACCCGATGACCCCAAACAGCGAAAACCTGAACTTTTACGTGCAAAGAAAGAGTTGAATTGGGAGCCTCGGATTTCTTTAAAAGAAGGATTACAAAAAACCATAGCCTATTTTGAGGCCAGCTTGAATCCGTCTGAAACTCTTTGATCCTTGCCTGCGGCTAAGATATAAAAAGAAGTACTTTTGCAAATCATTTAATCTCTGGAATTTCCTTTTCCTATGGATAACTTAATCAATCATCCTGGCATTATCATCGGATTTAGTGCGATTGTTCTGTTCATGCTTTTGTTGGACCTAGGGATATTTAATAAAAAAAGCCATGTGATCTCCAACCAAGAAGCCGCTATTTGGTCTTTGGTATGGATAGGAATTTCCATGATTTTCAGTATTTTCATCTTCATCGTCACCGACGAGAAATACGCCTTGGAAAAGTTTTCTCAGTACCAGGCTGCTTATTGGATAGAAAAGGCACTTTCAGTAGACAATTTATTTGTATTCATTTTAGTTTTTGGCTACTTCAATGTCCCACGAGAACTTCACCACAAGGTACTTTTTTGGGGGATTATTGGAGCATTGCTGATGCGAGCCATCTTCATTTTTGCAGGCGTGGGTATCATCAACCTCACCTTCCTTCCAGAAATGAATTTATTTGGCCATTACGTTAAAATTAATGCTGTTTTGACTGTTTTTGGCTTTTTCCTTATTTATGCAGGAATTAAATCCTGGTTTGCTAACGACAAGGACGACCAGGAAAAAGACTTCAGCAAGAGCCCAGGAGCCCAAGTCATCCACAAACTATTTAAAGTGAGTAAGGAATACAATGGGGGAAATTTCTTCACCATCGAAAATGGGGTCAAGGTGGCCACTCCCCTATTGGTAGTGGTAGCGGTCATTGAATTCACCGATTTGATTTTTGCCGTGGATTCCATCCCTGCCATTTTTGCCATTGCTCCGGATGATCCATTCATTCTGTATACCTCAAATATTTTTGCAATTTTAGGATTACGATCGCTATACTTCCTGTTGGCTAATTTCATTCACATGTTTAGCCGGCTAAAGTATGGCCTTGCTGTGATCCTTGCCTTTATTGGATTCAAAATGATCATTGCTCCAATTTTTCACATTTCTTCACCGCTTTCTCTTTCCATAGTAGGGGGAGTTCTGATTTTATCAGTGCTCGCCTCCATTTTATTTCCTACCCAGGACGCTAAAAAAATGGGTTAAAAAAAGACCACTTGCGGTGGTCTTTACTTTTTAATACCCTAAGGTTTTCAACATGCTTTCTTCCTTTTGATCGGTAGCAAATAACCAGTGCTTCACCTTTCCATGTTCATCCCGATCGATCAGCACATGTTTGGGCGCTGGAATCAAGCAATGCTGAATGCCACCATAGCCTCCTAAAGATTCTTGGTAAGCTCCGGTATGGAAAAAGCCTATGTATTGCTGCTTCTTTTCCACCAATTTTGGCAAATAAATATTGAATTGGTGGGCTTCTGAATTGTAATAGTCCATGCTGTCGCAAGTCAATCCACCCAAGGAGATGTTATGGTATTCTTCTTCCCAATTATTCACTGCAAGCATGATGTATTTTTGATTCAATCCCCAACTATCTGGAAGTTGAGTGATGAAGGAACCATCAATCATGTACCACAATTCCTTGTCATTTTGAAGTTTCTCAGCCAAAATAGAGTACAAAACAGCCCCACTTTCTCCTACCGTATAGCTTCCAAACTCAGTAAAAATATTGGGTTCGGTGGTATTGTTTTTGGCACACATCCACTTGATATTTTTTACGATTTGATCGGCCATATATTGGTAATCGTAATCGAAAAATACGTTGGTTTTGATGGGCCATCCCCCGCCAATATCCATGGCATCTAGACTAGGGGCTACCTTTTTGAGTTCTACATATTTTTGAATAAAACGGGTCAATTCAGACCAATAGTAAGCGGTATCCTTGATGCCAGAATTGATAAAAAAATGAAGCATTTTTAAGCTTACCTGTGGATTATTTTTAATTTTTTGTTCGTACAAAGAAATGATATCGTTGTAGCGAACGCCCAACCTTGAGGTATAAAATCCAAACTTGGGTTCCTCATCCGCAGCAATTCGAATCCCTACTTGAAAAGGGACCTTGACGTGCTCCAAATAGTAATCGATTTCGGTGAGATTATCTAAAATGGGTATGCAATTGACAAAACCATCGTTGAGCAAGGCAGAAACATACTCCTTGTATTTTTCCCGCTTGAAGCCATTGCAAATGATATAGGTATCCTTTCGGATCTTTCCTTTGGCATATAGACTTCTCACCAGAGGAATATCAAAAGTGGAGGAAGTCTCAAGATGGATATCGTTTTTCAAGGCCTCGTCCAGAACAAAGCTAAAGTGAGAAGATTTGGTACAATAGCAATAGGTATACTTTCCCTTGTATTGGTGGGTTTGCATGGCATTTGAAAAGTACTTTTTCGCCTGATGTATACTTTCAGAAATTTTTGGCAGATAGGTCAACTTCAACGGTGTCCCATAGGTCTCAATGATTTCCATCAGATTGACTCCATTGAAAAAAAGATTGTTGTCTTCAACGGTAAATTCCTTGGTAGGAAAATCAAAAGTCTGCTGGATCAAATCAATGTATCTATTCATGTACCAATCAGGTTTAATTTTAAGATAAGGGTGCAAAAATTGCGCTTTTATTCACAGTTATCAAATGATTAGGAGATAAAAACCCCGAGAATTTCCATTTTAAAAAAATTATACCGCTCCTTTTCCTTAAAAGAAGCAGGTCCCCATTAGTTTTTGCTTATTTTCTGTGTAAAAAATCTAGGGGAATTTAGAAATTCAAGGGTAAGAATTAATCCCAATTGGCTATTTTTACCTTTACCAACCCAAGTATATCTTAGCCATGAGAAAAATCTCCCTTGTAGAGGTACGTTCTGAAATCGCTGCTGGCACCCGAGGAGCTAGCCTTGGGGTAGATGCCCTTAAAATTGCAAGCTTAGACAAAAAATCAAATTTTTTCTCTCGGTTTGAACCCATAACTGTTACGGATGCCAATAGCTTTCTTTGGAAGGGCAACAAGCATCCCTTTGCCAATTACATTGACGGAGTGTATCAAGTAATCAAAAACGTCTATTCCACCATAGAGTCCCTTCGCTTAGAAAAGAAATTTCCCATCGTATTGGCAGGAGACCATAGCACCGCCGCAGGAACCATCATGGGCATCAAAGGAGCCCATCCTGACAAACGACTCGGCGTGATCTGGATAGATGCCCATGCGGATTTACATACCCCCTACACCACCCCTTCAGGCAACATGCACGGGATGCCTTTGGCCATCGCTGCACAACTGGATAATTTGCCCTGCAAGCAAAATCAACCTTCTTCTGAAACGATTTCCTACTGGGAAAGAATAAAAAAAATAGGTGGGGATTTTCCGAAAATTGACCTAAAAGACATCGTATACCTTTCCTTACGAGACACGGAAGAAGCTGAAAATTTTCTAATCGCTTCGCATGGGATTTCTACCTTTAGAACCGAGGAGATCCAAGAACTCGGGGTCCATGAAGTTGCAAGGAAAACCCTTGAATTACTAAAAGATTGCGATCAGCTCTACATATCCTTTGATGTGGACAGCTTGGATTCCTCCATATCCAAAGGGACTGGGACACCGGTACCCCATGGTTTGAGCGTATCGGAAGCCATTGCCTTAAATGCAGAATTGATCAAAGACAAGCGGGTATGTTGTTGGGAAATCGTAGAAGTTAATCCAACTCTAGATACAGAAAATACCACAGCTGAAATCGCCTTTGAAGTTTTAGAAATCACCACTCAGTCTCTGGTTCTTCATTTTTAGAACTTGGATTCCTTTATCTTTTGGGGCCAAGCAATTATTCAATTCAGAAATTCCTACGCGGTAAGGCTAAGAAAGACCTGCGTAGAGATCCCATCAAACCACTTCTACTAAATTTAGGGGAGGGTGCTATGTATTCTTGTTGTCGGTCTTAACTTTGCTTTTCAATTCAGCACCTGCCTCGTGGGAAAATATTCCGCTGCTTGTGCTATCCAAGAGTAAAATCCAGGGAAAAACCCTTTCTCGAGGTTCAGGTCTTTCAGATTAACTAACAGGGATGAGTTTGCAAGAATCCATTATTCAAGGTATCCAAGATGCTTTTATGGCATGCTACCAGCATGCCATAGACTTAGAGCAAGTGAGCCTATCTCCTACCAAAAAGGAATTTAGTGGAGATTATACTTTCGTGGTATTTCCTTTTTTGAAGATTTCTCAGAGCAGCCCTGAAGCTACGGCCCAACAAATTGGGCAGTACTTGAAAGCACATGTCTCATCGGTACGGGATTTCAATGTGGTCAAAGGATTTTTAAATCTAGAAGTTGCCCAGCAGCAATGGCTGGAATTGTTTACTTCCCTTTATACCGCACCTTCTCTGGGTCAACTTCCAGCAAATGGTAAAAAAGTGATGGTAGAGTATTCCTCACCCAATACCAACAAACCCCTGCATTTGGGGCATTTGAGAAATAATTTTTTAGGTTTTTCCATTGCCGAAATTCTCAAGGCTAGTGGCTACGAAGTGATCAAAGCCAACTTGGTCAATGACCGGGGAATTCACATTTGCAAATCTATGGTGGCTTACCTTCATCATGGAAATGGGGAAACTCCCGCATCTTCTGGACTTAAAGGAGATCACTTGGCTGGAAAATATTATGTCCTTTTCGATTCCCTTTATAAAAAGCAGCAAAAGGAACTCATGGAGCAGGGAAAATCTGAAGAGGAGGCAAAAAAAACTGCCCCCATCTTAGTAGAAGCCCAAGAAATGCTCAGAAAATGGGAGGACCACGATCAGGAGGTGATCTCCCTTTGGAAAACCATGAATACTTGGGTGTATGCAGGTTTTGAGGAGACCTACCGTAACATGGGAGTGGACTTCGACATCACCTATTACGAGTCAAACACCTACTTACTTGGCAAAGACATCGTAGAAGAGGGATTATCTAAGGGTGTTTTTTACAAGAAACAAGACGGCTCAGTTTGGGTAGATCTCAGTGCAGAAGGGTTGGACGAAAAGTTAGTTCTCCGAGGCGATGGTACCTCCGTATACATTACCCAGGACATGGGTACTGCTGACTTAAAATACAAAGATTTTCATATTGATAAATCAGTATATGTAGTTGGAAATGAGCAAGATTATCACTTTGATGTCTTGTTTAAGATCATGCGAAAACTAGGGAGATCCTATGGCCCTGGATTGTACCACCTCTCCTACGGGATGGTAGACTTACCTTCTGGAAAAATGAAATCTAGAGAAGGTACAGTGGTCGATGCGGATGAATTGATCCAAGAAATGATCGATACAGCTGCCCATCATACCAAGGCCCTAGGAAAAATCGAGGGATTCACGGAAGAACAGGCGCAGGGCTTATACGAAATGTTGGGCCTCGGTGCATTGAAATATTTTCTACTGAAGGTAGACCCTAAAAAGCGCATGCTTTTCAATCCCCAAGAATCCATAGAATTCCAAGGAAATACAGGGCCTTTCATTCAATATTCTCACGCCAGGATTGCGGCTATATTAAGAAAAGCTGCCCAGTTGGGAGTAGACCTCAGCCCTACAGGATTCTCCCAGGTACGGGAGCTCTCCGAAACCGAGGTTTCGCTCATTCAACTGCTACAGGATTTTGAGAGAAAATTAAAAATGGCGGCCGATGAATATTCCCCAGCCATTCTTTCCCAATATCTTTTTGAAGTGGCAAAGGAATACAATCGTTTTTATGCTGAATTGCCAATTTTTCATGAAAAAGATCTACAAGTTCAAGCCTTTCGCGTTGCTCTCTCCGCCCATACAGCAAAAACAATACACTGCGGAATGCGGTTGTTAGGAATAGAAGTACCTCAACGAATGTAAATATGAAAACACTACTAGTTATTCTCAGCATCATCCTACTTGCTTGTGGAAAAGTCCTCGATCGACCTAGCGATGCCGCCTCTCTTCATCCAAGCTATGAGCCAAACATGGAAAGCACTCTTTACGACTTCAAATTGAAAGATATCAACGGGCAAGAAGTTGATTTTTCCTCCTTCAAAGGTAAAAAATTACTTATTGTCAACGTGGCTTCCAAATGCGGGTACACCAAGCAATATGCCCAACTCCAGGAGCTTTATGCGGCCTATGGAGAAAAAGTGGTAGTACTTGGTTTCCCAGCGAATAATTTTGGAGGACAAGAGCCTGGCTCCAACGAAGAAATTAAAGCATTTTGTACCTCTGAATATGGGGTTACCTTCCCCATGTTTGAAAAAGTTTCTGTAAAAGGGTTTGATAAGCACCCTTTGTACAGATGGCTTTCCGATGCAAGCCAAAATGGGTGGAACAACCAAGAACCCAGCTGGAATTTTTGTAAGTATTTGATCAATGAAAAAGGAGAATTGGTCAAATTTTATCCTTCTTCAGTAAATCCTATGGATGAAGAATTGATCAAACTTATCCAGTCCTGATAGTTTATTTCCTTGAATAAAAAGATTCTTTCCAAAAACGAAGCCTGGCTCCTAGCAGTCCGGCTTCGTACTTTACCCTTGGCTTTGTCCAGTATTTTTGCTGGATCTTTTTTAGCGTATTGGAAAGAGGAGTTGAAGTGGGAAGTGCTTGTTTTGGCCTCATTAACCACTATTTTTTTACAAATTTTATCCAATCTCTCCAACGATTACGGGGATTCCGTGCATGGGGCTGATTCCTCGGCGCGACAGGGACCCCTTCGAGCTGTACAATCGGGAAGGATTTCTCTTTCTGAAATGAAAGTGGCCATGGGCATTACTGGAACCTTATCCTTTTGCTCTGGGCTACTGCTCCTTTTCTTTTCCTTAACCAATTGGATCTTGTTTAGCATTTTTTTAGTCCTGGGGCTAGCCGCCATTTGGGCAGCGATTCGCTACACTTCAGGTAAAAATCCTTACGGATATGCAGGCTGGGGGGATTTGTCTGTTTTTGTTTTTTTTGGTTTACTAGGCGTGTGTGGAACCTATTTTCTTCATGCCCAACAGTGGGAGATGTCGTCTATCTTGATTGCTATTTCCTTGGGTTGCTTCAGTACTGCCGTACTTACCATCAACAACATACGAGACTTGGAGTCCGACCAAAAAGCAGGGAAAAAATCAATTCCAGTACGATTGGGAAGAAAAAAAGCTTTGATCTATCTCTGGTTACTCGTAGGGGTAGGTCAAGCAGCTTTGATCCTTTTCTCTTGGCAAATCCTTTCCTTACCCTCCTTAGCCCCCTTGCTGTTGGCCCCCCTTATGTTTGGCATCGTTTTGGGTGTTCAGCGTGCCAGTAGCGCAGAAACCACAGATCCTTACTTGAAGAAAATGGCGCTCGCTACCTTAGTTTGGACCCTGCTTTTTGGACTTGGTCTTGGATATGCCTAAAAGCTGACAAAAGTCCTATTTCTTGGAAAATGATTCCTCTAGATTGGGGAAATAAACTCCAAGAAACTATGATCCACATACTTGTTCCCTACGACTTTTCTCCCCTAGCTGCGCATGCCTTGACATTTGCTACCCAGCTTTCCTCCCACTATTCCCATTTGAAGATTACTGTCATCCATGTGGTCGAAATACCACTTGGTATGGGAGTGGGCACTTTCGGAGGGGGCCTAGATCCTATGCCGGATGTTCAACATCAGCTATTTATCAAAGAACTTTTGGAACAAAGGGAAAAGGATTTACATGAATTAAAGAATTCTTATGCTTCTTTTCCCTTTCAGCTGGAAACACGCTTATGCACAGGGAATATTTTTAGAGAATTGTCCATGGCTATAGAAGAAATCAGTCCCGACTTGATCATCATGGGTTCATCGGGAGCATCGGGATGGGAAGAGGCGCTCATTGGAAGCAATACGGAAAAAATTGTTCGTACTGCTCCCTGCCCTGTACTCACCATCAAAGGAGAAGTATATCCCAAAAACATGAAAAAAATCGTGTTTGCATCTAATTTTTCTGAAGAAGACTCGAATTTGGCATCAAGAATCAAGCACATGCAGCGTTTGTTTGACGCGCAGCTTTATTTTGTTAAAATCACCACACCCAGTAATTTTGAAAGCAGCAAAGCCACTAGAAAACGCTTGCAGCGCTTCATCCAAAAATATAAGTTTGAAGGCATTACCTCAGAGATTTACAATGCAACTTCAGAGGATGAGGGCATCATGGAGTATGCCGAGGAGGTCAAAGCAGATTTAATTGCGATGTCTACCCATGGATATACCGGCATTATTCATTTACTTTCCGGAAGCATTGCTGAAGATGTGGTCAATCATTCCAAAAGACCTATTTGGACTTTAAAAACAAGTAAACCAGTACTCAAGGCGAGTAACTTATAGCCTATTTACCTTTAGATTCACCCATGAGTAAAAAATCAAACGACTGGAAAAAAAGAGAAGGAATCGTGTATTCCACTGCCAATCATTTTGAATATTCCATTGACTTAGGGCATTCCGAAGATACCCTCCCCCCTTCGGAGCAGAAATTGCGAATTCTACTGGATAAGAAATCCCGAGCCGGCAAGCAGGTAACTTTGGTTGAAGGCTTTGTTGGGTCTGAAGAGGACTTGAAGGAACTTGGAAAGCTACTAAAAAATAAATGTGGAGTTGGTGGCACTGTAAAAGATGGTGAGATTCTCATCCAAGGGGATCACCGAGACAAAATCCTCCAAGTTTTGGAGCAAGCGGGATACAAAGCCAAAAAAGTGGGAGGATAAAACCTATATTAGAAATCAATGGGCCCTTGGGTGATTTTATTTAGAAGTCTCTATTTCTTCTAGCAATTCATCGTACCAAGCCTGTCCATATTTTCGAACTAAGGCATCTTTTAAGAAAGCATAAAGGGGCACCTGAAGGTGTTTACCTAAGTGACAAGCAGGATCACAGACCTGCCAACGATCGTAATTCAAGGCATCGTAGTGGTCGTATTTGGTTACGCGTATGGGATACAAATGGCAAGAAATAGGTTTTTGCCAAGTTATTTTCCCATCCCGGTACGCTTGTTCTATGCCGCATTTCAATACGCCTCGATCGTCGTATATCGCATAAGCACATTCTTTATTGTCTCCCACCGTGGGCGTTCCCTTGTCTCCATCTTTGTCAATCACCCAGGTTCCTTGAGCTTCAATGGCCTTTCTCCCTTCTTCGCTGAGGTACTCTTTCACCTGGGGATAGACATCCTCAATTATTTTTATTTCTTCCTCCTCTAGGGGGGCTCCAGCATCTCCTTCTACGCAACAGGCACCCTTGCAAGCCTGTAAATCACAGACGAAAAAATGGTCTTTGATGTCATCGGAAAGCACTGCGTTGCCTACTAAAATCATAATGAATTTTTTTTGAAAGATAGAAAAAATCTAGCTGAAGAGGGACAAATGGGGTATATACAAAAAAGAACCGCTCCAAATGGAGCGGCTCAACCCAGCACTATGAAGAAAAGCGTTTAAGCCTTCGGAAAATAAACTGCAATGGAATAAAAAATGTTTCTGAAATATTCAAAATTCTTCCTCTAAAAAGGAAAGTCCGAGGAGATGAGAAAAGGACTTGCCTACGCTTTCAAATAAATTCACGAACTTTGCCTCGTGCAAGTCGTCTTGCCGCCGCGGTAGGCAACTATCGGGGAGGAAAGTCCGGGCAACAAAGAGCACCATACTTCCTAACGGGAAGGCCAGGGATGGGTAACGATCCATGGACAGCTAGTGCCACAGAAAACAAACCACCTCATTCGCTCGTGGAGCATGCTTCACGAGTAGGATAAGGAAAGGGTGAAAAGGTAGGGTAAGAGCCTACCGCCCCAACAGTGATGAAGGGGGCAGGGCAAACCTTATGGGTTGAAAGATCAAATAGGCCTCGAGCAAAGGGCGGCTCGTCCGATTCTTTCTCTTCGGAGAAAATTCCGAGGTGGGTAGATCGATGGAATCTTGATGCAAATCAAGATCTAGATAAATGGCAAGATTCAGCAGCGATTTCCGTTAATATCGGAGGGAGTTTCTGAAACAGAACCCGGCTTATAGACTTGCACTTTTTTATTACAGAAAACTTATGTCAAAAATTCTACTTATTGATGACGAACGTTCGATTCGGATTTCTCTTCGAGAAATACTCGAATACGAAAATTATGAAGTTTTGGAGGCCCAAGATGGCATAGAAGGACTACAAAAGATTAAGAAAGAAGAATTTGACTTGGTGCTATGCGATGTGAAAATGCCAAAAATGGATGGGATTGAGGTGCTAGAACAAGCAAAAAACTTGGAAAAGTGCCCTCAATTTATCATGATTTCTGCGCATGGAAGCATAGAAACAGCCGTAGAAGCTACGAAGAAAGGGGCTTTTGACTTTATTCCTAAGCCCCCAGATCTCAATCGACTTCTTCTAACGGTACGAAATGCCTTAGAAAAAAAGCAATTGGTCAACGAAACCAAGATACTTAGAGGGAAGCTGTCCAAAAAATTTGATATGGTGGGCAATTCTCCTGCCCTTTCCAGAGTTAGAGATACCATAGAAAAAGTTGCCCCAACAGATGCCAGGGTATTGATTACGGGTCAAAATGGAACAGGAAAAGAGTTGGTTGCTCATTGGATTCATCAAAAAAGCCGAAGAATAGAAGCGCCTTACGTGGCAGTCAATTGCGCTGCTATTCCCTCTGAGTTGATAGAATCAGAACTTTTTGGACACGAAAAAGGAGCATTTACTTCGGCACACAAGCAGCGCGTTGGCAAATTTGAACAAGCACAAGGAGGCAGCATATTCTTGGATGAAATTGGGGACATGTCCCTATCAGCCCAATCCAAAGTCTTACGAGCCCTTCAGGAAAATGTAATCAATCGGGTGGGGAGCGATAAAGACATCAAAGTGGATGTCCGGGTGCTTGCAGCAACCAACAAGGATCTAAAGAAAGAGATTGAATCGGGCAGATTTAGAGAAGACTTATACCACAGACTCAGTGTTATTTTAATTCAAGTACCCCCATTAAAAGAGCGTAAGGAAGACATTCCTCTATTGATTGAAAAGTTTTTGGGTGATATCTCCCAAGAGAATGGAAATGCTCCCAAAAAAATACACCCCGATGCAGTCAAAAAACTACAGGAATTCCCATGGACAGGAAATATCCGGGAATTGAGAAATGTGGTAGAACGACTGGTGATCTTAGGAGATTCTACAATTTCATTAGAAGATGTAAAAAAATACGCCGACTACTAAAGTCAGAACTATTTTATCCCAAGTTAGAAACTGGGATAGAAGCTTTTCCATAGGCAGGACAAGGTCTACTTGAAGCGCAAGATGCCAATGCAAAAAGAAGAAGTAAAAGTGCAAGTGCAGAAAATCGTCTCATGAGCTTTGATTTAGGTTAATAAAGATGCCAATTTATTTTTTTTAAAGCAATTACTGGACCAACAAGTTGCATCCCCTCAATTCTGCGTGATCAAATCTGCCTAGAACTTCCAAAAACCCATTTTGATCCAATTTTCCCAAATCCTGGGTTTCTACAAAGGCACAAGAATGGAAATTCGCCAAATCGATCACATTAATCCCCCCCTGCAACTTAGAAGCAGCACTAAAGGGATCATTCATATCACGAAGTAAAACGCGCATGCTATACGGTATCGTATATTTCCCTCCACCTTTAGAATAGGCCTGAGAAAGTAATTCTGTCATACCATACTCGGAATGGATGGCATTTACCTGAAAAAAATCCATCAATCTATCGTGTACCTCTTCCCGAATCATTTCTCTCCTTCTCCCTTTCATACCTCCTGTTTCCATAACGATTAGCTCCGAGGGAAGGCGGCGATGTGTCATGGATTCAGCAAAATCCAATAGCGCAAAGGTTACTCCCAATAAAAGTACTTTTCGTCCATCCTCAGGTATATTTTCCAAGGTGCGTGCAAGTTCTTTTTGGTTGTAAAGGTAAAATCCAGAATAGGGTGATTTAGTTTGCGTGATAAAATGCTGAGTCATGGCAACCAAGCTGCTATCGGGTCTTTCCAAATACCCTGGCAGCAGTCCTAAAACATGGAAGTTGCGTAGAGGCCCATATTCCTTCTCAAAAAGTTTTTGGGCGTGAGAAACGTACCAAGAAGGCGACCAAAGGAAATGTCTGCTGGTGACTGCACCTGTAGTCCCGCTACTGGCATAGGCAAATTCAAAATCTTGCTTATTTCCCGTAACTACTTTTTGATCTTTAAAAAAACGTATGGGGAGAAAAGGAATGTCTTCTACCCGCCTTACTTTAGAAGAATCTATACTACGTGCAGCCAGGTAGGATTTGTAAATAGCATTGGTATGGGCTTGAAATTCAAAAAGTTCAAGCGCAAAGTCATCAAATTGGTTGGGTGGCAAGGAATCTAACCTTTTTGAAAAACTTTTAAATTCTTGCATCGTTTTATATCTTGGGCTGTACTTGAAGGTTCAGCCCCTACCTTTTGAAATGTAAATGTACCGGGATCTCATGCGATTGAAAAATTCTACTTACATAATCTTTGGATTTGTTTTCCTGAGTTTCTCCTGTGTTAGCCCTCCAGAAAATTTCCCGAGCAAACCTGAGATTGAGTTTTCAAGTATAGAGTATTCCCCTACCTCTTCCCAAGATTCCCTCTTGATCACCTTAAAATTTAAAGATGCCGAGGGAGATTTAGGGCTTTCTGCCACGGACATCAATCCCCCCTTCAACCCACTCAATTACAAGAGGGATGTCTTGGGTAATTTAATTACCTATTCCAAGAGACCAAGTACGGCCCCAAAATACAACCCCATAGATTGGGTGATTGACCCCATTGTAAACAACGTCGTTATCAAGGACACCATTTGGGTGGAAAAAAACGAAAACCAGTACAATATCTTTGTTCGATTTTTTATCAAAAGAAATGGGCAGTTCAAGGAGTTTAGATGGCAAGACCCGCCCTTCTACACTACTTTCAATGGGCGCTTTCCAAGAATCCTTAATTCGGAAGAGGGACAAGCAGTAGAGGGAAAAATAACCTACAGGATGCTTTCCTCAGGTTGGGAATCTATTTTTAGAACTGATACCCTTCGAATAGATGTTCAAATTCAAGACCGAGCCCTCAACAGGTCTAACGAGGTTTCCAGCCCTCAAGTGACCCTGAAACAAATCACCAGGAAATAATTTCTTATATCAGTAAAAATTAAATCGCAGGAAATTTTTTTGGATTAGCTTCTTGCATTACCTGGTAAACCTTTTCTACAATATCCTCCACGCTAGGCTTGGAAAAATAATCCCCGTCTGTAGAGTACGCAGGGCGATGTGCCTTCGCAGACAAGGTCTGAGGGGCAGCATCCAAGTAGGCAAAAACCTGTTGATGATCCAAAACCTGTTGCATCATGTAAGCACTAGCGCCCCCTGGCACATCTTCGTCTATAAAAATGACTCTATTGGTTTTTTGTATGGATTGTCCTACGATTCCATGAGTATCGAATGGAAGGAGCGTTTGTACGTCGACCACCTCCACAGAAATTCCTATGGAATTCAATTCTTCTGCTGCCTCCAACACCAAGCGGCACATGCTTCCATAGGTCACCAGACTCAGGTCCGTTCCTTCCCTTAGCACCTCAGGCTTTCCCAAAGGAACAGTATACTGTCCTATATTATGCGGCATTTTTTCTTTAATCCGGTACCCATTCAAACACTCGATCACTAGGGCAGGATCATCGGATTGCAGTAAGGTGGCATACATCCCTGCTGCCTGGGTCATGTCTCTAGGCACGCAAACCAACATGCCGCGCAAACTCGATAAAATCATACCCATGGGAGAACCGGAATGCCAAACCCCTTCGAGTCTATGACCACGTGTTCTTACGATCAAGGGTGCCTTCTGTCCACCTTTGGTGCGGTAACTTAGAGTCGCCAAATCATCGGAAAGCAACTGTATGGCATACAGCAAATAGTCTAGGTATTGGATTTCTGCCATAGGTCGAAGCCCACGTAGGGCCGCTCCAATCCCTTGGCCTATGATGGTACATTCTCTAATGCCTGTATCCATAACCCTCCATTCCCCATACTTGGATTGCAAACCAGCAAATGCTTGGTTCACGTCTCCGATTTTGCCTACATCCTCTCCCAAAGCAAAAAATCTAGGATCATGAGCCAAGGTATAATCGAAAAAGGCTTGAAGAATTTCTCTTCCATCCACCAAGGCTGAGTTTTCATCAATTTGGGGACGAATTTGCTTCACAAAGGACCAGGAATGGCTGGTCTCACAGTACAGGTGGCTGTTGTATCGGTCTTGGTTTTTTTTCTCCATTTGAGCAAACCAAGCTTTCAAGTCTTTTTTTACCTCCTCGCCTTCCAAGCGTAGGATAACCAATATCTTCCTTACCGTACTGACTACGTCCTTACGAATGGGATTGATGGTTTTTTTGAGTTCCTCAGCCAATTGCAGCAATACAATCTTCCTAGAGGATTTGGATGCAGCTTCTCGAATCAAGCCTAACGCAAGTTCCAGTTCCTCTTTGATTTCATTTGAAAATGCATTCCAAGCTGCATCTTTTTGGCGTCTTACCTCTGCTTTTGCCTCTGCATCGATTTGATCCAATTGATCGGCAGTGGCTATTCCAGAAGAAATAATGTACTCTTTAAACTTGAGGATACAATCCCAATCCTGTTCCCATTGCAATCGCTCCTTGGTTTTGTAACGCTCGTGCGAACCCGATGTAGAATGTCCTTGGGGCTGCGTCATTTCCTCTACGTGAATCATTACAGGCACATGCTCTTCTCTAGACAGACGCCCAGCGGTATCAAAAGCTTGGAGCAAGGATTCGTAATCCCATCCCTTGACTCTCAAAATTTCAAAGCCTTTCTCACTTTCATTACGTTGAAGGCCTAGCAATGCTTCGGAAATACTACCCTTGGTCGTATGAAATTCCTGAGGCACCGAGATGCCATATCCGTCATCCCAGATGGCAATGACCAGGGGCACTTGCAGTACGCCGGCAGCATTTAGGGATTCAAAAAACATCCCCTCGGAGGTAGATGCATTCCCAATGGTCCCCCAAGCCACTTCATTGCCACGAATGGAAAAATCCTTCATGAAATCAAGTCCTTGGTTGTTGCGATACAACTTGGAAGCAAAGGCCAAGCCTAAAAGTTTGGGCATTTGGGCAGCAGTAGGTGAAATATCAGCTGCTGAATTGTATTGAGAAGTTAGAGTTTTCCAGGTGCCATCTTCCTCTACCGAGCGGGTGGCAAAGTGACCATTCATCAATCTACCCGCACTTGCAGGCTCCGCTTCTACCTGTGCATGAGCGTACAATTGCGCAAAATACTGTTGAACCGTGAGCTCTCCCAAGGCCATCATAAAGGTTTGGTCTCGGTAATAGCCTGCTCTAAAGTCTCCTTTTTGAAAAGCCCTCGCCATGGCCACTTGAGCTAGCTCTTTGCCATCTCCAAAAATTCCAAATTTGGCCTTGCCCATAAACACCTCTTTCCTTCCCATCAAGGAGGCATGCCTACTGGTCACTGCAATTCGAAAGTCTTCCAACACCTGCTTCGCTAAGGAAGCCTTCTCCTGCATCTTTCCTAGAAATTGTCCCTCCATACCTGTGTTTACTTCCTAAAGAAAAACTTAACTGGGGCTTGAATACTTATGCCAAAATTAGGAATTAAGTACGGATGTGCAAATTTTCTTATTATTAAATTGCCATTTAATATTTTGAATAATTGTTTATTTTAATACTTTTTCCAAATTTTATTTTGTAAAATAAGTGTTTTTAAATATTTATTTAATTAAAAAACTTGAATTGGGGAAAGACAAAGGCTCAGGGTTAATTTAAAAAAAATCAAAATTTTTTATTTCTAATAGTTGTTTTTTGAAATAAAGTAAAGTTTAAGTCAGTTAGAAAAAATAAACTTTGGAAAATCCATGAAATACAAAATGCTATCCAAATAGTATTTCAGAAATTGCTGTTGAAACCTTTTTTGCATAGTATCTTTGCGACCGAATCTATAAATCCAAATCAACTTAGACATGATACTAGGTATTCCTAAGGAAATTAAAAACAATGAAAACCGGGTAGCCCTCACTCCTGCGGGAGCCAAAGAGCTAGTCAAAAGAGGCCACAGCGTCCATGTGCAAAGCAGCGCAGGAGAAGGCAGCGGGTTTTCAGACGAAGAGTACCGAAGCGCTGGGGCCAGCATTCAGCCCGGCATAGAAGCGACCTATCAGGTTGCAGAAATGATCATGAAGGTCAAGGAGCCCATCGCCTCCGAATACGGGCTTATCAAGGAGAATCAACTTCTTTTTACCTATTTCCATTTTGCTTCCTACGAACCTCTAACCAAGGCTATGGTAGCTAGCAAAGCCATATGTTTGGCCTACGAGACCGTAGAAAAGGCCGATCGAAGCCTTCCTCTTTTGGTTCCTATGTCAGAAGTAGCAGGTAGAATGGCTATTCAAAAGGGAGCCAACTATCTGGAAAAGCCTTTGGGCGGACGAGGAATTCTATTGGGTGGCGTTCCGGGCGTTCTACCTGCCAAGGTGGTGATTTTGGGAGGCGGCGTAGTAGGTACCCAAGCGGCCTGGATGGCAGCAGGTTTGGGGGCAGACGTCACAATCATGGACGTTTCTCTTCCTAGAATGCGCTACTTGGCAGATGTGATGCCAGCCAACGTGAAAACTATGATGTCCAACGAATACAACATTCGTGAACAAATCAAAACTGCCGACTTAATCGTAGGGGCGGTGTTGATTCCTGGAGCTAAGGCACCTCATTTGATTACCAGAGAAATGCTAAAAACCATGAAAAAAGGCGCAGTGCTGGTAGATGTAGCGGTAGATCAAGGGGGATGTATAGAAACCTGCACTCCTACCACACATGAAAATCCTACTTTCGTGATTGATGAGGTGGTGCATTATTGCGTAGCCAATATGCCTGGAGCGGTACCCTACACTTCTACTCTAGCATTGACCAATGCCACACTTCCTTATGGACTGCAATTGGCCGATAAGGGCTGGAAAAAAGCAGCACAAGAAAATACGGAATTGGCCTTGGGCCTCAACGTGATTCAAGGTGAAATCGTTTATAAAGCCGTGGCTGACGCTTTCGGGTTGCCATTTACCCCGGTGTCCAAGTTCTTGAGCTAAGTCCAAGTTCTCCAACCATTGCAAATCCCATAGACTTAGTTTCTATGGGATTTTTTATTTCCTCTAGTTCCGTTCAAGGAATATAAATGTATGTCATCAAAGAATGCAGAGAAGATCCAATTCCCAAATAAAATATATATCCATTTAAAATCATAAAAAATATTGCTGGAAAAGAAACCAAGAAACTATCTTTTATTTTAAGTCTTGTCATGAAACCAAAAAACATCAACAAGGAAAGTCCACCAGATGATATTAACAAAATAGGTTTGAAAAATAAACCTACTAATAATCCAAAAGCACCAAGTATTTCAAGTATAATTATAAAGAGACCAAGATGTTTTAAGTTGAATCGTTCAAATTCACTTTTCATATATGGTGAAATGAAATATGAAATAGAATATCCCATAAAAGACAAGCTTGAAAATAAAACACAAGAAAGCAATAAATAATTCATGTTTAAATTACCTTCATTGAAACTAATGCAATGAAGGCACATAAAATCAAGAAAATTAAAGATGGCAAATGTTTAATGAAGGGATTTTTTATTTTGAAATGGTAATATTGAGCTGCTAACATAAATAAACCCATTAGAATAGAAGGTATCAAAATTAATGGAGGATGCCAAATACCCGCTATTAATAAAGTGGCTAAAGAAATTTTAGACGTTCCAACAAAGGTTCGGGTTAAATCACTCAATCCGAATTCTTTAAATTCTTTTGTGATTACTTCATATCGAAAAACCCAAACATAGGCAACTGATATTGCCACGATAAGCTGAGATGTAATTATAAGAATTGTCATTTGTTAAGAATTTTAGTTTAATCTTTCGTCTGTAAGGGGAGCTGATAATCAAGTAGTTATGTTTTTTACCTCGTAGCTGCTTTTTTATTTGCACCAAAATTTGCACCAAAAAATGGGGGCTAGTTTTTCTGTGGTTGCGAATGTTTTACAAGGTAGGAGATATTCTGTAACCCTTTTCAAGTTATCTGTTTGTAAGGTGAGCGTATCAATCTTTAATGCAGCGAACGGACATACCGAAAACCCTTCCACGACAATCAACTGGAATCAGGAGATCCAGTACTCATTACTACTGCACAAGAATTTGCAGATCCAGAGGTAGTACTGCTCCAATAATGGAGGAAGGAGCCTTGACTGGATACAGAGCCATTGGATGTCCGAATTCCAGCCGCTGGCAATTTGAGAACAGAGCTGTAACCAGCTGCTAATTTGTTGGCAGGAAATCCAGCTTGTCTCTCTTCAAACCACTCCTGCTCAGTTGGAATTCTCCAACCACTGGGGCATACGTTATTGGTGCCATTTATGCCTTGCCAGAGGTAGTTGTAGTTGGTGCTTCGCCAGTTTTGGTCACCGCTAGCTAAAGTCCAAATGATAAAATTTGAATTGCCAGGGGTGTTGCCAGTACTCAGGGTACCAGTAGTTGAACTGTTACGTAATTGATGTCCTTCATCACCTCTTCCCCATTGAAATAAATCGCCATAGGCATCCGCATCGTTCGATGAGGTAGCCACTCTGGTTGCCCCAAGGTTTCGATCTAGCCAACATTTGCCGGCAGCGCCAACAACAGTTCCATAGGTGACAGAGGCACCTCTAAACGTAAATGTAACCGAACTTGTGCCACAGGCAAAGTTAGAAGAGCCTCCGATCATATTTGTCCAACCGGCCCCATCATAGACCTGCAACTGCCCTCTAGTGCCACTATCAGTACACCAAATGATTAAACCGGAGGCAGGGCTTGAAATAGCGTTACGTTGGGCCTGGGTCATTCTCGGAGGTAAAAAGCCTTGGGTAATAGATGATACGTCTAGTTTAGCGGAGCTAGCAGGAGTAGAGGTGCCAATACCTAAACTACCTGTAGAATTATCCCAGGTTAAGTTTGAACTTGTACCTATAGCACTAGTCCCATTCCCAAACGGAATTTGACCTGAAGTGATATTTGTTAATCCCGTTCCACCGTTTGCAACTGCTACAGTGCCCGTAACATTCGCTGCATTGCTCGCATTGCGAATGATGGCTTGGTAGCTCATTTTTTGAGGAACTTGCGCCCAGGCTACTGTAGACAAAAGAACGATGATCCAAACGAGGCTTGCTTTTTTCATAGATATTTTTGTTATCGATAGTATACTCAGCAGTTACAATGTAAAAAAAAAATTTATAAAAAAGGACTAATCTAGGAGTGGGTAAGTAAGGTGATTTTTTTTAATCCTTAAGCTTGGATTCTAATTCTAAGAGCCTTCTTTCTAACTCACTTTGCTTCTTCGCTAATTCTTCCTCTTTTATCGTTCTGGTTAGTTTAGTCCTAGCTTCCTTGATCATGGTATCGCGTTGTTCATTTACCTCATCTTCGCGGTCATAAATCTCTTGTCTAAGCCTATTTTATTTGTGCTTTATCTTAGATGTTTTTTCTTCTAACTCGATCAACTCTTCGCCTAAGATGTTTACTTTTTGTTGCTCTCGCTCTAATTCCCTGATCTTTTGACGATCTTCTTTGAGATCAATCTCCAGTGCCCGTATTTTATCATCAGCCCAACGCTCAAATTTTGTGAATTTACGTTGCATGAATGCTGAGTCTGTTTTTTCCAATTTGTCTAGTTTATCTTTTTTATTTTTCTGATGGTGCTTTTTTAATAAATTTTGAGCAACATCTCTTTGAATCCGATAGTGTTTTGTATCTGTACGTAGTTTATTCATGGTGTACCGATCACCATTATTTTTAAACGTGAAAGAGTAATCATCTGACTCAAAGTCGGCTAATGCTTCAAGATAAAATCGAGTAATTTCCCATAGCCACTTTTCAAAGTAGGGAAGAGTCATCAAGACATGTATGCCAAAATAGGTGCAAAAAATATAGAGTAAATCACTCGAAAAAACTCACAAGGCCAAAAAAGAGGCTTGCTTCATCCCTTGATTCATGTTGGTGGTAATGAGCGCAAAAAATACAGGTCCAATCAAGGTGGATAGCACCAGTCCCGTTTCCACTCCTTCTAAAATTGCTGTTCGCATCTTCAAAAGTACCGCCTCTTGGAGTATATTTGGAAATTATTCCATCCGAAAGTTTCCAGTAATGGATATCCAAGCTAAGCTAGACCTTGTAAAAAGTACGTTTATTCGTCCCGATTGCCTGCTTATTGCAGTCAGCAAAACCAAACCCCTAGAAGATTTGCAAGCAGCCTATGACGCCGGAATAAGGGATTTTGGAGAGAATAAAGTACAGGAGTTGGTGGCCAAACAAGCACAACTGCCTGCAGATATCCGCTGGCATATGATTGGGCATGTGCAAAGCAATAAAATCAAATACCTTGCCCCCTTTATACACCTGATTCATGGGATAGATTCCTTCAAGCTCTTGCTAGAAATTGACAAGCAAGGCAAAAAAAATCAAAGGCTCATTCCTGTTTTACTTCAGATCCATATTGCTAGCGAGGAGAGTAAGTTTGGCTTTGACAGACAGGAACTAGATTCCATGTTGGATAGCCCTGAATTTAGCAACCTGACCCATGTTCAAGTAAAAGGATTGATGGGAATGGCTAGCTTTACCGAGGATCAGTCCCAAATCAGAGAAGAGTTTAAAGGGCTAAAACAACTTTTTGAGGAATTAAAAAAACGAGCCCTCCCCTCCTTTGTAGACCTCAAGGAACTTTCTATGGGCATGAGCGGTGATTACCTTATTGCCCAAGAAGAAGGCAGCACCATGGTTCGGATTGGATCTTCTATCTTTGGATCACGTACATCCCCTACCTCATGAAAGCCACTAAAATTCTCATAGCAACAGGCATTTCTGGCGTATTGGCGGTAGGATTGGGAGCTTTTGGAGCCCATGGTTTGGAGAGCCTTCTAACAAAAAATGGGAGATTGGACACATTTGAAACGGCTGTAAATTATCATTTCTACCATACCCTGGCACTTTTAGGTATAGGAATTTTAGCCTTAATCAAGCCCCACTGGAAAGGATTAGAAACTTCTGCCTGGTTAATGGGATTGGGAATTCTCATTTTTTCAGGCTCCCTTTACCTTTTGTCTCTCACGGGGATTACTTGGTTAGGAGCCATTACCCCTTTGGGTGGATTGGCCTTTATCTTGGGGTGGCTTTCCCTTATTTTACTTGTCAAAAAAAATCACAAAGAACCTTGAAAACCTTTTTTGCCCTACTTCTTATCCTAAACTTCTTCTTGGGAAGTGCCCAAGCGCAAGTTTCTCCTGAGTCTATAGCCGGTTTGGAAACCTCCTTAGGGGCGCCAAATTTTTTCTCTGCTCACCTTACAGGCTTTATGCTCTACGACCTAGAAAAAAAGCAAGTGGTCTATGAAAAAAATAGCCATCTGAGGTTTATTCCTGCTTCTACCGCTAAGTTACTCACCCTATATGCTTCCTTACTGGTGCTGCAAGACAGCACCCATACCCTTCGCTACGTATCCTCTGGAGATACCTTAAAAATTTGGGGAGCTGGAGACCCAAGTTGGAAATACAAGAAATTGGCTCAACCCAATTTTAAACAACTAATTGCAGCCCATAGCGTGGTGCAATTTTCTGATGCAAATCAGGTTTCTCCAAGCTTTGGATACGGATGGCAATGGGACGATTATTATTACGATTATTCCGCAGAGCGAAGTTCCTTACCCATGTATGGCAATTTGGTGGAAGTGGTCAAAAATGACTCCCTTCAACTTATTCCTTCCTATTTCCAATCTCAATTAAAAAGCAGTTCCCAAGCACTTTCAGAAGTGCAAAGGGATTTCCATAGCAACACCTTTTTTTACAACCCCAGTACATTTGTGGGCAAGGAAAAATTTATTCCCTTTCTGGTACAACCCCAGGTGCTAGCGTCATTAGCGAGCCAAGAACTGGGTATTCCAGTGATTTACCAGCCAGATTCCTTGCCTGCGAAGCACAACCTGTGGCGTGCAGGTGCCTTGGCGCCAATGTTGAAAGAAATGATGGTAGAAAGCGATAATTTTTTAGCTGAACAGTTGCTTTTTATGGTCTCAGATAAGCTTTTTCAAACCTTAGACTCGGAAAGAGCAATAGAATATGTGCAAAAGATAGCTCTAGCCGACCTTCCTGACACACCCAAATGGGTGGATGGTAGTGGCTTAAGCAGGCACAACTTGCTCACTCCAAGATCCTTGGTGCGGGTAGTTGAAAAACTCACCGAACTTATTCCAGAGGATCAACTTGGAGAATATCTTGCTGTAGGTGGAAAAACGGGTACCCTTAAAAATTCCTTTCAAGCCGAAAAGCCCTATGTATTTGCGAAAACAGGCAGCATGAGCCATTCCTATAATTTGGCAGGAATGGTAAAAACACGGTCCGGAAAAACCTATGCCTTTGCTTTTATGAACACTAATTTTCCCTATCCTGTATCTACCGTGAGAAAGGAAGTCGAAAAAGTGATGCTTTATATCAAAGACCACTTTTAACCTGTTTTTGATTTTAGTAGCTTACAGGTCTTAGCATAACGTTTACCCGAAACCCCAACCCTATGCACACCCGAGCATTTTTAAAATCCTTAGGCCTCCTCGCTACGGCGGGCCCCTTTCTATCCTTTGATTTTGCCAGCTCCCCCGCCTCAGGCACCTTGAGACCAAAAGCCCTTCAAAAAGGGCAAAAAGTAGGAATCGTAAGCCCTTCTGCTGCTACTGCCGATCGCATGGAGTTTACCTATGCCCAAGAGGCCATGGAAGCCTTAGGACTTGAAGTCAAACTGGGTGAAAATTTAAAAAATCGCTTTGGGCATCTGGCAGGTACAGATCAAGAAAGAGCTGAGGATCTCAATGCCATGTTTGCCGATCCAGAAATCAGCGCCATCGTCTGCTTAAGGGGCGGATCTGGAGCAGCTAGGATTCTTCCCCTACTCGATTACCAGGTGATCAAAGCCAACCCCAAAGCGCTGATGGGATATTCCGATATTACCGCCTTGCACTGTGCCATTCAAAGTCAAACCGGCTTGATTTCCTTCCATGGTCCCAATGGATCAGGCAGCTGGAATAGCTATCACGTTAGCCAATTTCAACAGGTCTTTTTTGAACAGAAACTGGTTTCTTTCAAAAATCAAATTGGAAAAGGAGACGATTTGGTAGCCAAGGGAAATAGAATTCAAACCCTCAGCTCCGGTAGCGTAGACGGAAAAATTTTGGGAGGAAATTTAACCGTATTAACTGCTTTATCTGGAACACCATATTACCCTGATTTTCAAGATTCTATATTATTTACAGAAGATGTAGGAGAAGACCCCTACCGCATCGATCGCATGATGAGTACGCTGCAGCTCAATGGAACCTTGTCCAAAATAAAAGGCTTTATATTCGGACAATGCTCCGAATGCAAACCGGGCAGTGGATACGGGGCATTTACCGTAGATCAACTCATGGACCATTACATTCTTCCCTTGGGAATTCCTGCTTACATCGGAGCCATGATAGGCCACATTCCCAAGCAATTTATTTTGCCCATAGGAGCAAAAGTGAGGATGAATGCCAATTCTGGCACCATCACCATGTTGGAAAACGTGTTTACTTCCAGTTAACATCATGAATATCCAAACCCTACTCTCCTTTTTCCTTTTTCTAGCCTTTTTCAGCCCCATGACAGCATCTGCCCAACATCTCCAGCTACGATACCTGGCTTTGGGGGATAGCTATACCATAGGAGAAGGCGTGGAGTCAAGCGCTCGATATCCTATGCAGCTCGTCCAGGCATGGAATGTCGCCTCCGATAGGCCCTTTGCGCCTCCCCTGCTCATTGCAAAGACAGGCTGGACTGTGGACGAACTGGAAGCGGGAATTCAAGCCACTGCCACGGACGCAGCAGGCTACGACCTAGTAACTTTGCTCATTGGGGTAAATAACCAGTACCGCGGTCGATCGGTAGAATCTTTTGCTGTGGATTTTGAAAAAATGTTGCTGCGAGCCCTTGCCTTTGCAAGAGGAAATAAAGATCGGGTGATGGTCTTGTCCATTCCAGATTGGGGGGTCACTCCCTTTGCCATTCAAAAAGGGGTGGATTCCAAGCAAGTGGCCAAGGCAATTGATGACTACAATCGAAGCAAAAAAGAAATTTGCGACAAACACGGCATACGGTTTCTAGACATCACTGAGGAGTACCGAATCCAGGGGGGATTGCCGGAGGGGGTAGTGGCAGACCAGCTCCATCCCTCACCAGGGATCTACTCGCAATGGATGGAGAAGTTGCTGGACGAAATCAAAAAAATTAGTTTTTAAATGAATAGACTTTAATTCCAACGCTACGATGAAAATCATCTGCATTGGCCGCAATTATGTGGCCCATATCGAAGAATTGAAAAATGAGCAGCCAGGGCAACCGGTGGTGTTTCTCAAGCCAGAGACGGCGCTGTTGAAGAACGATGCTCCCTTTTTTTATCCAGATTTTTCAAAAAATATCCACCACGAAATCGAGCTGGTGCTCAAAATATCCAAAGAAGGAAAGTACATACAGCCTCAATTTGCTCACCGCTACGTGGAGGAGATTGGATTGGGTATAGATTTCACTGCCCGCGACCTCCAAGACCAATGCAAAGCCAAAGGACTGCCTTGGGAGATTGCCAAGGCGTTTAATGGCTCCGCACCCGTGGGAGCATTCAAATCTGTTGATGAATTCAAAAATTTGAAGGACATCAATTTCCACCTGGAGGTAAATGGAGAGATCAGGCAAAAAGGGAATACCAGCTTGATGCTATTTGATTTTGCAACCATCATTTCCTACGTGTCCCAATATTTTACCCTCAAAAAAGGAGATTTAATCTACACCGGAACCCCTGCAGGAGTCGGGCCTGTACAGGTGGGTGATCAACTCATTGGTTTTATGGAAAATGAAAAAATGCTGCATGTGGAGATTAAATAAAGGGTTGGTTTTCGTTTTTCTACTTTTTACAGGGGTTAAAAACGACCTCTATTCTCAATCTATTCAAAAAGGATATTTCCAATCCCCTGTCAAACCGGGGGTGAGAAACTTCCTTTCTGGAAATTTTTCTGAACTACGACCCAATCATTTTCATACTGGGCTGGATTACAAATTTGGTGGCGTGGAAGGGGAACCCATCTATGCAGCAGCAGAGGGATGGATACATCGCATTAAAATCTCCTCTTTTGGCTACGGCAATGTCATTTACCTCAAGCATCCTAGCGGTCACATCACGCTATACGGTCACCTTAGAAATTTTAATCCCAGCCTTCACGCTTGGATAAAGACAAAAGTCTATGCTGCAAAACAGCAGGAACTGGAAGTAGCCCCCCAACCGGGTGAGTTGATGGTTAAAAAAGGTCAACTGATAGCTTATGGAGGCAATACTGGCAGCTCTGGTGGGCCACACCTGCACTTTGAAATCAGGGATAGTTTGGATAGAGCTTTGGATCCCCTTTTGGCTGGATATTCCGAAATCCTAGACAAGATTCCTCCCACTCCTCAAAAAATAGCTATTGTTCCCCTTGAAATTGATAGCCGTGTAAACGGTAAATTTCAACGCCTCGAGCTTACTCCTACCCTGAGTGGAACGGGCTATAACCTCGCAGAACCCATTCAAATCAGCGGCAAAGTAGGTATTGAAATTCAAGGCTACGATAAGTTGGATGGTGCAGAAAATCAAAATGGTTTTCCCAAGTTTGAAGTGTATGATGAATCTGGATTACTTTACAAACTCACTGTAGATAAAGTTGACTTTAATTTTTCAAGGCACTTCCTGCTCCATACCCACCAAAATAGATTTTCAAAACTCTACCACCAACCCGACCTAAAATTTGATTTTTTCCAACCTAAGACTCCCGAAATTGGCGTTTTCCAATTAGAGACCGGGATAAAAAAGAAAATTCAAATCAAACTTATCGACGCCTACAACAATACGCGCAACATACAACTTACCTTGCTAGGTGCAGACTTGGATTCCACCAAATCGGATGGAAGCGCCCCTCCATCTCCTCAGGTAAGCTATTTTAAAAATATTATGAAAATCAAGGTCGCCCAGACAACCAAGGGCGGGCTTGCCAAATTTATCGTGGGCACTACTTCTTATGAACTTATGCCAGCCTACCAAGATGCTGCCAGCAGGACTTACCTATGGGACCTAAGGTTTGGTATCCCTAGTAAAATTGACTTGTGTTCAGAAATATATGTTCCAGATATCTTGGGGCATTTTCCCGTAGGAAAAGAGCACCTTCATGCCACTCCCAGGCTTCAAGTAAGAACAGAGTCCAACAGCCTCCTAGAAGACTTGTATTTAAGGGCGGTACATTCCGGCACTGCCAGCGCTCCTACACTGGAACTCGGGGATCCTCTCCAATACCTCTGGAATCCCATAGAAGCTACCTGGGAGGTGTCGGGGTATGCAGGAAATAAATCGAAAACCCATGTCTACCAAAGAGCTGCCAATGGGTCCAGAAGTTTTGTAGGTGGGGAATGGAAAGGAAATCAAATCCAATTCAAAACCAGAAATTTTGGTAGTTTTGTTTTGGCAGAAGATATTACTAATCCAAGCATCACCCCCATTCGAGTAAACAGCCAGGGAATGCGTTTTACCATCAAAGACAACCTATCGGGAATTAAAAGCTTTGAAGCCTGGGTCAATGGAGAATGGGTGTGGATGAGGTACGAACACAAACAAGCAGTAATCTGGTCAGAAAGTTCTCAAAATCAACCGCTCAAAGGAAACGCAGTGGTTCGAGTTACCGATATGGCAGGTAATGTGGCCGAATGGAAAGGAATACTAAATTAATTGCAAACCAAACTACTACGATCATGGCACTCTCCGTTGGACAACTGGCTCCAGATTTTGAAGGAAAAATTGAATCAGGGGCAAACGTTAAATTATCTGATTATAGAGGTAAAAAGGTAATTCTGTACTTCTATCCCAAGGATGCTACTCCAGGCTGCACAGCCCAAGCCTGCAATCTTCGAGACAATTACGATGCACTACTAAAAGCGGGTTATGTGGTTTTGGGAGTAAGCTCGGACGATGTAAAATCGCACAAAAAATTTATTGAAAAGCAAAATCTCCCTTTTTCCTTACTCGCCGATACCGATTTGAGTATCCATCAGGCTTACGGAACTTGGGTAGAAAAATCCATGTATGGCCGTGCCTACATGGGTACCGCACGGACCACCTTTGTCATCGATGAAGCTGGTAAAATCACTGAAATCATCGAAAAAGTAGATACCAAGAACCATACGGCACAAGTACTCAAGTAAACTAGCCTCATGAAAAAACTATCCCTACCTGAGCTACAAAAGATCTGTAGCCAACTCCGCAGAGACGTATTGCGCATGGTACATGCGGTACAATCCGGACATCCTGGAGCGCCCCTAGGCTGTGCCGAATTTTTTGTAGCCCTCTACTTTGACCAGCTCCATCACAACCCTGATTTTCAAATGAATGGAAAAGGAGAAGATCTCTTTTTCCTATCCAATGGCCACCTATCGGCTGGCTGGTATTCCGTATTGGCCCGTAGTGGCTATTTTCCAGTTGCAGAGTTAAAAACTTTCCGAAAACTGAATTCCAGACTCCAGGGCCATCCCGCCACCCACGAACATTTACCTGGCATTCGCATCGCTTCCGGTTCCTTGGGACAAGGATTATCGGTGGCACTTGGGGCTGCACAAGCCAAAAAAATAGATCAAGATAAGAGTTTGGTCTATGTGCTCATGGGCGATGGAGAATTGCAAGAAGGACAAGTTTGGGAGGCCGCCATGTATGCCGCCCATTATGGGATGGACCATGTGATTGCAACTGTAGATTACAATGGGCAGCAGATAGATGGTCCTACCGAAAAGGTGATGGACCTAAAAAACCTCAAAGCCAAGTGGGAAGCCTTTGGCTGGGAAGTTATCGAAACCAAAGAGGGTAATGATCTCGCATCGGTAATTGCTGGTTTGGAAAAAGCCAAATCCCTTACGGGAAAAGGCAAACCCATCTTGAATCTGCTCTACACGGAAATGGGCTATGGGGTCGATTTCATGGTGGGTACCCACAAGTGGCACGGTTCCCCGCCAAATGACGAGCAATTGGCCTTGGCCTTGGGTCAATTGGAAGAAACACTTGGCGATTATTAATTATCCATTGCAAAAGACAAAAAGATGAGCTTAGACTTAAAATATACCTATACCGAAAAGAAAGACACCCGCTCAGGCTTTGGTGACGGGTTTTTGGAAGCAGGAAGAAGAAACCCAAATGTGGTAGGCCTTTGTGCCGATTTGATAGGTTCCTTAAAAATGGGAGACTTCCAGAAAGAATTTCCAGATCGCTTCTTCCAAACCGGCATCGCTGAGGCCAACATGATCGGCCTAGCTGCAGGAATGGCCTTGGGAGGGAAAATTCCCTTTGCAGGTACCTTTGCCAACTTTGCCACAGGACGCGTGTACGATCAAATTCGTCAATCGGTAGCCTATTCGGACAAGAACGTAAAAATCTGTGCTTCACACGCAGGATTGACGCTTGGAGAAGATGGAGCCACGCACCAGATCCTTGAAGACTTGGGCATGATGAAAATGCTTCCACACATGACGGTGATCAACCCTTGCGACTACAACCAAACCAAGGCTGCCACGCTTGCCATCGCCGAACACGAAGGACCAGTTTACCTTCGCTTTGGACGCCCAAGTTGGCCGATTTTCACTCCTGCAAACCAAAAATTTGAAATTGGTAAAGCATGGAAGATGATCGATGGAAAAGACCTGACCCTCTTTGCTACAGGACACCTGGTATGGGAAGCCGTGGTCGCTGAAGCCATGCTTCGTGAAGAAGGAATCCATGCCGAGGTAATCAACATTCACACGATCAAGCCTTTGGACACCGAAGCAATTTTGGAATCGGTGCAGAAAACAGGTTGTGCCGTATCCGCCGAAGAGCACCAACTCCACGGTGGTCTTGGAGACAGCATTGCCCAAACCCTGATTCGCCACTACCCTGCTCCCTTGGAGTACGTGGGTGTCAACGATAGCTTTGGGGAGTCGGGTACCCCTACGCAGCTACTAGAAAAGTATGGCCTCAATGCCGAAAACATAGTCAAAGCTGCCAAAAGAGCACTTGCTAGAAAATAACCTTTGAGGTTTTTTAAACCTCGAAGGATTTGGGAAACTTCGAAATTTTAAACCTTCGAGGTTTTGAATGAAACCTCAAAGGTTTATAACATGCCTATCCGACCTACCCTACTCCTCTGTCTACTACTCGTTTTTGGCTTTTCTGTCAAAGGACAGACCCCTTCTTTTTGGCTCACCGACCCCAAGGCGGGGATTCTTTTCCAAAAGCAGCCTAGTCCAAGTGTTCCTACTGGAGAGCCTACGGAAAAGATCAGTTTGTACACAGATTCCCTGTATCAATCCATGGATGGCTTTGGATTTACCTTAAGCCAGGGTTCGGCTAGCCATTTGCTTTCTATGAGCGATTCAGCAAGGCAAACTATCCTCCATGAATTGTTTGGTTCAGGCGAAAACGATATCCGTATATCCTACTTGCGCTTGCCCGTAGCAGCATCGGATTTGAATGCCTTTCCTTTTTCTTACAATGATCTAAAAGATCCAAAGGGTACGGATCCTACACTGAGCCAATTCAGCCTAAGCTACGATACGCTGGATGTACTCCCTATCCTAAAACAAATCCTAGCCATCAATCCAAAGCTAAGGCTGATGGCTTCCCCCTGGTCACCTCCTACTTGGATGAAGGACAATCGAGATACTCGAGGTGGATCGCTTTTGCCGGAATTTGAGGCCAGCTATGCCCAGTATTTGGTCAAATACATACAGGAAATGGGCAAGCGTGGATTTACCATCGATGCGCTCACCATCCAAAACGAACCGCTCCATCCAGGCAACAACCCTTCCCTACTCATGCTTCCCGAGCAGCAGGCTCGATTCATTGGGCAGCATTTGGGACCTGCTTTCCAACAAGCAGGAATCCAAACCAAAATCATTGTCTACGATCACAATGCCGATCGACCAGATTATCCGATCACTGTCCTCAGTGATCCAATAGCCAATCCCTACATTGATGGCTCTGCCTTTCACCTCTATGGAGGGCAAATCGAAGCCCTTTCCGAGGTGCATCGTGCCTTTCCTGACAAGAATCTCTACTTTACCGAACAGTGGGTGGGATCACCGGGCAACTTAGAAGGAGACATTGCCTGGCATGTCAAAAACTTACTGATTGAAGCACCTCGAAATTGGGCGAAGACGGTCTTGGAATGGAACCTGAGTTCCAATCCGGAACTGACTCCTCATACGGATCGTGGGGGCTGTGATCGTTGTTTGGGTGCCATCACTATTGATGGGGATGCGGTAACCCGCAATCCTGCCTATTATGTCATTGCTCATGCGAGCAAATGGGTAGATCCAGGATCCACAAGAATCGGATCAAATTCACCCAAAGGGCTACCCAATGTGGCATTTACCCGGCCCGATAGCAAAAAAGTACTGATTGTTCATAACAACTCTGCCAAGGAAATTCGCTTTGAAATCAAAGAAAATTCCACCTCTTTTCCAGCCTCTCTCCCAGCAGGCGCCACAGGTACTTGGGTTTGGTAATCCAATCCTTCAAGCATAAAAAAAGTCCCGAAATCTCGGGACTTTTTTTGTTTCAAGTGGCTTAAACTTTTGGAACCACCCAACCGTTGTGGTAATTTGCCTTGATCAATTGATTGGCCTCGGTATCGGTAAACAAGTTTTTGCTTGCATCCCAATACACCTTCTTGCCTGTTTTGTAAGCGATATTACCCATCTGCGCATTGATTGCTGCCACGGAACCTGTCTGTATCCCGCACTTCAATAGTTTGGGGTTATTGGTAGTCATGGCTTCCACAAAGTTTACTGCATGCAATTCCAAGGCACTAGGACCAGAGGGCTTGGTGTGGGGCACCTCCTCTACTTTAGGTTTACGCTGACCGTCTACGGTTTCCGTTTCTGGAATGACCTTCCAACCTCCACGGTTTACTACTAACGTGGCATTGTTGCCGATAAAGGCGATTCCTTCCGTGGTGCCGTAATTTCCACCATCGATTCCTGTGGCATGTTCCCAGAGCATGTTGAATCCCTCGTACTCATACACCGTCTGTAGCGTATCGGGAGTTTCGGAGGCATCATCCGGATAGGCAAACTTACCACCAGAAGCCATCACCGATTTCGGTGCGCTTACGCCCATGGCATACAAGGCAATGTCGATCTCGTGTACCCCCCAGTCGGTCATCAAGCCTCCTGCATAATCCCAAAACCAGCGGAAATTGAAGTGAAAGCGGTTGGCATTAAAATCTCGCTTCGGAGCAGGTCCAAGCCACATGGAGTAATCTACCCCAGCAGGTGCTGGGCTATTGGCCACCACAGGCACGGGCTTCATCCAGCCTTGGTAAGCCCAGCACTTCACCAAACGAATTTGGCCGAGCTTGCCCGACTTCACGTACTGAATGGCTTGATCGTATTGGGAGCCCGAACGCTGCCATTGTCCTACCTGAACAATCTTTCCGTAGCGCTCTTGGGCTTTCACCATGATTTGGCACTCTTCGATGGTGTTGGCAATGGGTTTTTCTACGTACACGTGCTTTCCAGCGGATACTGCATCCACCATGTTCAAGCAATGCCAGTGGTCTGGAGTACCGATGATGATCACATCGATGTCCTTATTCTCCAGCATTTTGCGATAGTCCTTGTATTGGGTAGGACGCGTGCCGCGAAGCCTGAATACATCTTCGGTACGCTGGTCTAGTACGGCTTGGTCTACGTCGCAGAGCGCTACACAGTTGACCTGTGGGATTTTGAGGTGCGCACTCATGTTGGACCATCCCATCCCCTTACAGCCGATGACGCCGTAGTTGATTTGGTCATTAGGTCCGATGCTGCGGGTAAATTTGCCGAAGTCGGCTGCAGTCAATAGGGAGGGCATACTCAAGCCTGCGCCGAGAAGCATGGTGTTTTGGATAAATCGTCTTCGTGAAGTCATTTGAATAGTTGTTTATAGTTTATTTGGTCAACAGTCCACGGACGACTGTCGACGGGTGACTAAAATAGATTATAGCGGTCTGACCCAAATATTTCGGAAGCGAACGGGATTGCTATGATCCTGAAGTTTGATGGGCAAGGCATCCGCATGCGCCTTGTAATTAGGAATTCCAATGTATTCGGTGGGGCCTTTGAGGGTGACGTTGTTTTGTACCAAGACCCCGTTGATCATCACTGTGACGGTAGCCGGAGAAGTCAGCATGCCATTTTTATCAAAACGAGGAGCCTTGAAAATGATATCGTAGTAATTCCAGTCCCCTGGACCTCTCAAAGGATTTACCAAAGGAGGGTATTGCTTGTAAATACTCCCTGCTTGGCCGTTGGTGTAGGTTTTACTTTCGTAACTATCCAAGATTTGTACTTCGTACAAGCCCATCAAAAAGAAACCCGAATTTCCTCTACCCTGTCCTTCTCCTACGATTTCTGTGGGAGCTGACCATTCGATATGGTATTGGGCATCCCCAAAGGAAAGTTTGGATTGAATATCTCCTGTTCCTTTCTGAACCACCAGTTCTCCCTGCTCTATCTTCCATGGGGCCGGACTTGATCCATCCTTGGCAGATACAAAATTGGAAAGGCTGCTGCCATCAAACAGGACAATCGCATCCGAAGGTGCCTGATGGTTCATTGCTCCTGGGGTCACCTTTGGCGGTATAGGAGTATAAAACTCTGTTGCTTGTGGGGGCAAAGGAGGAGTCGTCGTTTGCTGCGCAAAAGCTAAGGAAACAGTTCCTAGACTAGCTATTAGGAGTGTGCCAAATAAAATTTTTTGTTTCATTTTTAGAATGCAATTTTCAATTATGGGAAAATCAAATTTTAAAAAATAAAAATTAAAAATTGTTAAAATCTAAAATTTTATTAACTTCCTAAGTCAAATTTTAACTCAAACCCATTACTAATGAAAAAACAAGGACTACTAATTTTGTGTTTTATCTCTTTGTTAGCCTTTAGCATAGGTTTTTCTGCTAACGCTCAGCAAGCGAGAATAACAGGTAAGGTTACTGATGCGGGTACGGGGGAAGGAATCCCTGGTGCGAGCGTTTTAGTAAAAGGTACCACCCGTGGAATGGTCACGGATTTAGATGGAAATTATTCCATTGAAGCCAGTTCCACTGATGTTTTGGTGTTTTCCTTCATTGGATACAACACCGTTGAAGAAACTGTAGGCACTCGAACTACAATCAACTTAACGCTATCTGAGTCGATTCAAGGACTTAACGAAGTAGTTGTTGTAGGTTACGGTACCCAAGAGAAAAAAGAAATCACAAGTGCTGTTGCAAGTATCAAGGCGGAAGATTTCAACAGAGGAACCGTTAACGATCCTAGACAATTGCTTCAAGGTAAAGTTGCTGGTCTTAACATTTCAAGACCAGGGGGTAACCCAAATGCTGGCTTCAACATCAGACTTCGAGGAATTTCTTCTTTTGGAGCTAACGCTGAGCCGCTAATCGTAATTGATGGGGTTATTGGTGCTTCCTTAAGTACAGTAGATCCAAACGATATCGAATCAATGGATGTACTAAAAGATGGATCTGCTGCTGCGATTTATGGAACTAGAGGATCCTCAGGGGTAATTTTGGTTACTACAAAATCAGGTAAAAAAGGAAAGGCAGTTGTTGAGTATAGTGGCACTGCAGCGACAGAAAATGTTGCACGTACGATTCAGGTAATGAATGCTGACGAATACAGAGCACTTCCTGGTTCAAATAATCTTGGCTCAGAAACTGACTGGTTTGATGCAGTGACAAGAACAGGTGTTAGCTTTGTAAACAACCTTTCCATCAGTGGTGCAAATGAAGGTACAAGCTACAGAATGTCTTTAAATTCACGAAATGTAGAAGGTGTAGGTCTTAATTCTGGTTTTGATCAATTGAATGCTAGATTGAACCTAACCCAAAGAGCATTGAATGACAAAGCTTTGTTTACAGTAAGCATTTCCAATACTACAGCGGATAGACAGTTTGGTAATGAAAACTCATTTAGATATGCAATTATCACTAACCCAACGCTTCCTATTTACGATCCAAATCCACAGTCTCCAAATTTTGGAGGCTACGCAGAGCGAGATATCTTTGATTGGTTCAACCCAGTATCTATTGTTGAACAAAACAAAAATGACGGTCGCGAAGGTAGGTTGTTAGCTAGTATCCGAGGTGAGTACAACTTCACTAATAACTTTAAAGCTGCTGTATTCTATGCTAGCCAGAGAGAAACGTTTTGGAATGGTTCCTATTCACCAAAGACTGCTAAGTTTGGAGGAGGATTTGGAAGAAAGGGCCTAGCTACTATCCAGAATCGAGAAAGTTTAAATGATTTGTTTGAAGCGACTGTAAACTACGACAAAGAATTAGGGAAATTAGATTTATCCATCTTGGGAGGGTATTCTTACCAGGAGTTCTTTTTTCAGGGCGATTACACACAAGCTGGTAATTTCTTGACTGATGCATTCACTTACAATAACATTGGTGCCGCTCTTGATTTTGCAAATGGATTAGCAACAGTGACTAGTTTTGCCAACGAAAATAAATTAGTTGCGTTCTTTGGTCGTGCTAATCTCAATATCGATGACACCTACCTATTGTCAATTAGCTCTCGTTACGAAGGTTCTACAAGATTTGGTGAGAACAACAAGTGGGGATTGTTTCCTGCAGTAAGTGCTGGTGTGAACATTGCGAACTTGGTGGACATTACAGGAGTAAATGCAATGAAGCTCAGAGCTAGTTACGGTAGAACAGGTACTCAGCCAGGTGAATCTTACATTTCCTTGTTGAGATATGGCCGTCAGGGCAACTTCTTCTACAATGGAGCCTTTGTACCGTCATATGGACCAGTATCCAATAACAACCCAGACTTATCGTGGGAAACTAAAGACGAATTTAACGTAGGTTTAGATTTTGTTATTTTGAACAATAAATTAGACGGTACCATCGACTATTTCACCCGAGTAACAAGTGGAATGATTTTACCGATTAACGTACCTGTTCCACCAAACCTTTTCCCAACTACATTGCTTAACATCGGTGAAGTTGAGAACTCTGGTCTCGAAGTATTGTTGAACTACAAGGCTATTGATAAGAGTGATTTTAAATGGAGTACGGGTGTTAACTTCTCTACGCTAGCTACCAACCTTAGAAGTTTGTCAGCAGGAGATTTGTCATTTGGAAAAGTTAATTACCGCTCTAACTTCGGTTCTCCAGGTCAAAACCTTACTCAGTTGATCCGAGTTCAAGAGAACGGTCCATTGGGACAGATTTGGGGTCCGATTCAAGTAGGGATTTCTGATAAAGGAGCTCCGATCATGAAAGTGATTAATGGTACTGCTAAGGATGCACAAGGAAACCCTGTTTATTGTAACTGTGATGCGGATAGAGCTCAATTAGGTACTGCTTATCCGACAATCAACTTCGGTATCAATAATAATTTCAATTACAAGAATTGGGATTTGAATTTCTTCTTTAGAGGTTCACTTGGTCACTCTTTGATCAACAGTTACAGAGGTTTCTATGAAAACACTGAAAGTACTACAGTTCAAAACTGGAACGTTGTGAAAACTAAATATTTTGATCCAAAAATTAAAAAGGCAGAATATAACAGTAGCCACGTTGAAAAAGCAGATTTTATGATCTTGGATAACGCTACGATTGGTTACAATTTTAACGTGAAACAAGGTAAATCTTTTGGAAAAATTAGAACTTTCCTCTCTGTACAAACACCTTTCATGTTTACAGGTTACACTGGTGTAGATCCTTCAGTAAGATATCAGGATCCAGAAAATGGGGATCCACTTGCCCCTGGTATAGAGCGTAGAGCTACTTATTTCACTACTACCATTACTACTTTTGGATTAAATTTAAGTTTCTAAGCTAAAACATAAAAAAATCATGAAAAAAACATTAAATATTAAATACTTCTTGATTGGCCTAGGACTGACTTATTTTGCTTCATCGTGCGTTGATTTAGAGGAGAAGGTTTATAGCCAGGTTACTTCAGATAACTTCTTCCAAACAGATGAAGAATTTATTTCAGCACTAGGGGGAGCCTACACTACCTTAAATAGATTGGGTAACCACTCGGGTCTATGGTCAATAAATGAAATTGCATCCGATGAAATCGTAGTTTCCCACAAGGGTGGTGACTGGTTTGACGGTGGTGTTCTTTTACAATTGCACCAGCATGAATTCCAAAAGGATAATCCATTTTTGAATAATACTTGGAACTTCCTTTATGGAGGAATCAACACCTGCAATAGATTGATCTATTCTTTCGAGCAACTTAAAAATGCGAACTCTCCAGCTTACATCGGTGAGCTTAGAGCATTGAGAGCTTTGTATTACTATTGGGCTATGGATGCGTTTGGAAACGTTCCTATTGTAACTGACTTTACGTCTACTGTAAAGCCTTCTAATAGCTCAAGAAAAGCGGTTTATGATTTCATTTTGAAAGAATTGAATGAAATTATCCCATTACTTCCTACAAAAAAGGATGGAACTACTTATGGTAGAATGACCAAATGGGCTGCTTTGACTATCAGAATGAAATTGTATCTAAATGCAGAAGTTTACACTGGAACTCCTCAATGGGCTCTAGCTGCTGCTGATGCTGCTACAATTATCAATACTGGTCCTTACACGTTGAACCCTTCCTATGCGGCAAACTTTGCCATCAATAACTCAGGATCTCCAGAGAATATCTTTGTTTATCCATATGACAAGGTATTTGCTGGTGGATTTAACTGGGTACAGATGACGCTTCACATTGTAAGTCAGTCTACTTACGGCCTTACTGACCAGCCTTGGAATGGATATCAAACTGTAGAAGAATTTTACAATTCCTACATAGATCCAGAAAAGAACCCTGGAACTCAAGGTCCAGTATGGAAAGGATTGGCCTTGGCGCCTTCTACAGGTACAATTGATGGTAGATTATCTAACTTCTTGGTTGGTCCACAGAAGAGAGCCGATGGGTCAGTTTTGATCGATCCAGGAGTTGAGGTTACCGATCCAACTGGATTGAAAGGTGATCCTAATGGTCCTCCGTTGACGTTCATGCCTTTCTTGAATGAAATCTCTCCAGGAGGTTTGAGACAAGCAGGAGCTAGAATTGCTAAGTATGAATTCGAAAGAGGTGGTACACCTAACATGAGTAATGACTTCGTCATCTTTAGACTTTCTGATGTCATTCTTTCTCTTGCTGAGGCTAACTTTAGATTAGGAAAAACTGCTGAAGCTTTGGCTTTAGTGAACCAAATCCGTGCTAGAGCAGGTGGACTTCAGCCTTTCACTACATTGACTGCTGATAATTTATACGCGGAAAGAGGTAGAGAAATGTATGTGGAGATGACTAGAAGACAAGATCAAATCCGCTTTAAGAAGTATGGTGATGCTTGGTGGCCGTTTGCTGGTATGAACAGACCTAAGAAAGTTCATGCCCCAGGCAGCTTCTTGGAAATCTTCCCTATTCCACAACCACAGCTTCTTGCTAATACCAACTTGAAGCAGAATCCAGGATACAATTAATTAAATCTTGATTCTAATATTGAAGCAGGCTGTTTTTGACAGCCTGCTTTTTTTTTTGATGGGTTTTAATTGGCTTTGAAGTCATTGATTTGTTTCTAAGGGTATCAAAATCCTAAAGCAAAAAAGATGAAAAACATCTGGGAGGTATTCAGGCTTTTCTACCTTAACTTTATCGAAGAATCATTAAATTCGTGGTGTAAAAAGAAAAAATTGTATGCGTATTTCTCTACCAATTCTTGCTCTGCTAATTCTTAGCATCTCCATTCAAGGTTGTAATTCCCCAACGTTTAATTCCTCCGATAGTGGATTGGCGAATTCAGATAGTCTTTTTTTGGGCTTTTATTTAGGCATGGCACAAAAGGATTTTTTTGACCATTGCACTGTTTTGAATAGCCAACAAAAAATAACGCAAGGTCCTGGAGGTACCACCAGTGTGGAGCACAAAATAAAAGGCACCTATGGGGGTGATGTCAGCATGCAGTTTTTTCCAACGTTTATTAAAAAGGAAATGTTTGAAATGCCGGTTACCTATACCTATGATTCATGGGCTCCTTGGAACAAGGAATACTCATCTGCAGTTTTGTTGCCTAAAATATTGGAAAGCTATAAAGCTACCTATGGAGGTGATTTCAAAGTTGTAGATGATAGGTACCATGGTAAAATATATTATAGAATGGATGGAAAGCGAAGAATCAATCTTTTTATGAAAGATGATCAGTTTGTTCAAGCGATTTTTACTGATATGGAGGTTGAAGAGAGGCTCAAAGTAGAATTTGAAAAAAGTCAGAGCGAAAAATCAGGAAAGTGACTTTTTCAATAATAAAGTTGTCTAAAAGTTTAAAGGTATAATGAAACTCGGTTTAGCTAAGTTTTGGATTCTGTCTTTAATCATTTTTTATTCATGCACTAAAAACTCTGACTTAATACAAAAGGATACACTTTTTGTGAGTCTGCCCCCCCAAAAGACGGGTGTTGATTTCATCAATTTGCTGACTGAAACAGAGGAGTTTAACATCATCGACTACCTTTATTTTTACAACGGAGCTGGTGTTTCAGTGGGTGATATCAATAACGATGGGCTTATTGATATTTATTTTTCTTCGAATCAAGGACCAAACAAACTTTTCTTAAATAAAGGAAAAATGGTTTTTGAGGAAATCACAAAAAAGTCGGGTTTGGAATCTTTAGGCTCCTGGAAAACAGGCGTAAGCATGGTCGACATTAATGGAGATGGTTTGCTTGATGTTTATGTTTGCCGGTTGGGGAATTTTAAGGGTATTACTGGGAAGAATGAACTGTATATCAATAATGGTGATCTGACTTTTACGGAAAATGCTGCTGCCTATGGCTTGGATTTTCAAGGCTTTAGTACACAGGCTTCATTTTTTGATTACGATAGAGATGGGGATCTAGACCTGTATTTGCTGAATCATGCAGTTCATACTGAAAATAGCTTTGGAAGAGCATCGCTTCGCTATCTGGATGATGGCTTAGCTGGGGATCGATTGTATAAAAACAATAGCGATATAGGGGAAAAGAGATTTACAGACATCACGAACGAGGCGAAGATTTATTCAAGTCAGTTGGGCTATGGGTTGGGAATCGGAATTTCGGACTTGAATAACGATAGCTGGCCGGACCTCTATGTGTCCAATGACTTTAATGAAAATGATTACCTCTACCTCAATAAGGCAGATGGGACCTTTCAGGACCAAACAGCTTCATCCCTAAATTACAGCAGTAGGTTTTCCATGGGGAGTGATTTTGCTGATTTAAATAATGATGGCTGGGTCGATTTTATTACCCTAGACATGTTGGCAAAGGACGAGAACATTCAGAAATTATCCCAAGGAGAGGATACGGAAGAAAACCTACAGCAGAAGTTGAATTATGGATTTGAAAGACAATTTTCAAGAAACTGTTTTCAATTAAATAACGGGAATGGCTCTTTTTCAGAGATTGCACAATTTTCAGGAATTTCGGCTACAGATTGGAGTTGGGGTGTGCTATTGGCTGATTACGACAACGATGGCTGGAAAGACATTTTCATTTCCAATGGGATTGTTCGAAGACCAAATGATTTGGACTACATGAACTTTGTGACTAATCCCAATTTGGATAATGGCCTACAGAACAACTCTCAAATTAGTGACCTAGAGTTGGCCTCAGAAATGCCTTCCGGAGATGTTGCCAATTTCTTCTTCCG
>VGMU01000001.1 GCA_016866385.1 Bacteroidota bacterium | reverse complement strand
CTTCTCCCTCTTAATTATTATTAAGGTAGGGTAGCTGCGCCAGGGGAAAATGGAATTCTTGGGAGGGGATGGTTGTTAGGAAAAATTTAATGCTTAATTTTGTCTCAAGATATGGCTTCGTAGCTCAACTGAATAGAGCACCTGATTACGGCTCAGGAGGTTTCAAGTTTGAATCTTGACGAGGTCACTAGCCCTAGCTTTTAAGAAGTTAGGGCTTTTTTTGTGACTGTCCATCAGTAAAGAGATTCCTTGAATTTCATTTTCAAGCACAAGCTAAAAACAAAAAAAAGCAGCCCGAAGGCTGCTTTTTACATTTAATGTCCTGCTTCTGCCGCAGGCTTGACTCCCCGTTGCCAGATAAAGAAGATGATAAAGAGGACGATTAAGATGCCTGGGAAAAGGATCATTTTCTGAAGTGTAGTCTGTCCGGCTACCAATTCCATAATGTTTCCAGTGAGCCCTTCATCGGTAGCCTCTTTTTTTGCATCGTCTATCCATGCCCCTATGATGGGCTGGAAAATCGCTGTAGAAAACATACCCACCCCACCGATGATGGACATGCCAAGAGCCCCCGACAAGGGTACACGCTGAGCCACTGCTCCTACCATCACGGGCCAGAAGTAGCATACCCCAATGGCAAAGATAAGAGCTGCTAGGTAAGCCAAATTTCCAGTAACTGTACTAAATAGGAATATACCAATAGAAGCAAAAATGGCTCCTCCGAGCAAGACGCCCGTTTGGCCAAGGGCTTTGACTACTGGGCCAGCAAAGAATCTTCCTACGGCCATCACGCCCGCAGAAAGAGCAACAATCAGCATACCTGATGCACCACTCGATTTTAATACTATACCTGCCCATTTCGACGGGCCAAATTCAGAAATAGCTGTTAAAGCCATGCATATAAATAGAAAAATAAATAAGGGAGAAAACATTGCTTTTATGTTGGAAGCAATTGATTTGGCTTGAACTTCTTTGGATTCAGGAAACTTTTGTCCGAAAAACAAAAAGGCATAAACTAAGGCTGGAATGGGAATCAACCAAAACTGAATTTGCCAAGAATACCCCATGCGTGTCATGATTTCAGAAATAATCGCTCCTAAGAAAATGCCGCCGGGGAACCACATGTGGAAGCGGTTGAGCATTTTATTTAGTTTACTTCCAGAGTACATGTCTGCAATCATGGGATTACAGGCGGCTTCCGTACACCCGCATCCAATTCCTAAGAGCAGGTTAGATACCAATAGCAAATTAAAACTTAAATCAGAGACAAAATAAATGGCATAGAGGGTCAATCCTACTCCTAAAAAATGGGTTAGGAATGCCAAATTCATGATTCTTTTTGGACCTACTGTATGATAAATTAATCCACCAATAATCATGGCGATAGGAAATCCAAAAAACCAAAGAGATTGGATATAACCTAAACTTTCAGCAGAGTATTTTAAATCCTTGCCGAGGCCATCTAAGGTGCCTGCGCTAATACTGAATGAAAATGCAGTTGTGATTAGTGCAAAACAACTTGCATTAAATAATCGATTTTGATTGATAGTTTGCGTCATAAGGTAGTGCTTTAGGTTTTTGGGTTAGGTCAAGATGACGTGTTACACCAGTCAAAGTAGGGAAAAAATTAGAAATTGCGCTCTTAAATCATAAAAAAATACCATCCTAAACCAAGAAAGGCCCTAGTCTACTCTACCAAAGAAGGGAAGCCATGCATTTATCGCACAAAAACCCAGTCCTGTGGGCTACTCTGACTTTCTGCAAATTCGTACCGCTCCCTTTGAAATCCTTTGAGCTCCTCAGGGGAAGTAATTCTATTTTTTATGGCGTAATCACTCATCAAGCCTCGGGCTTGCTTGGCAAAAAGTCCCACTACCTGGTAGCTGCCGTTCTTGTATTCCTTAAAGTGGATATGAACCACGGGAAGTTTCAAGGCTTTTTTGTCAACTGCCTTGAAATACTCCTGGGAAGCTAGGTTGACCAAGGTTTTTCCCTGTCCTGCTTCATTGAGGGCCTTGCTGATCTTGGTTCCCCAAAATTCATACAAAGAAGCCCCTTTTTTGGTTTTTAATCGGGTTCCCATTTCCAATCGATAGGGCTGGATAAGGTCTAGGGGTTTTAAAAGTCCGTAAAGCCCAGACAATATTCTTAGATGTTCTTGGGCAAAGTGGAGTTCTTCCTTGGTGTAGGTGTCTACGTCCATGCGGGTGTACACGTCTCCTTTAAAGGCTAAAAGCGCCTGCTTTCCCAGATCGTCGGCGAGGCTGGTAGAAAAGGAAGCGTAACGATCCGCATTTACGTTTGCCAAGTCCTCACTCAAATGCATCAATTTCCCCAATTGAGCGGAGGATTTCTTTTGCAATAGGCTCACCAAATCCCGAACCTCCGCTTGGAATTCGGGAGAGGAGGAGGTAGTAAGGGTAGGGGTACTGAAATCTAAGGTTTTGGAAGGGGATAAGACAATCAACATGGGTCAATGAATAATCGTAATCGCTTTGGTTTCGGTTTGGGTGAGACTTTGTTCCCTAGAGGTAAACCGAACAACGGCTGCGTATGTTCCCGTAGGAACTAATTTTCCATACACTCTGCCGTCCCAAGGACAGAAAGGCTGTCCTGGCTCCAAATTTTCGTGCTGACAATAAAAAATCAATTCCCCCCAACGGTTGTAAATAAACACATCCACCTCATCGATGTAGGAGTTGGCATAGAGAATAAACTCTCGTTCTGGATCGCCCAAAGCCATTCCCGTAGGAAAGCGGACTTTAAGATTGCAATCTTCCACAATGGTAAATTCACCTTCCCATTCGCATCCCAAGTAGTCGGCTACTTTTAGGGTGTAGGTACCCCCTGCGGTAGGAGAAAAGGTAGCCTCCTGGGATACTTCTTTGCCATCTAAAATCCAAGAGTAGGAGGCATAACTTCCAGGTTCTATGAGTACCGTTTTTCCTTCTACGGCACAAATGCTTAGGGCTTCACTGGGAAGAGTAGGAGGAACAAGGGTGGATTGTACTACCACGGCATTGGCTCTACCTAATTCGCACCCAAAACTGCTTCTAGCGATTACTTCGTAGGTTCCTTCTTGACTTACCGCTATGGTCTTGGTAGAAAACTGAGGGAGTCGGGTGCGAGTGCCTCCGGTAACCAGGTACCATTCGTAGGTGCTCACGACGGTCAAGGTACCAATCACCTCTAGGCTGGTGCTGGACTGATCTCGGCAAAAGGGAAGGGCAGTCAGATTTATGGAAATAAGTCTAGGAAGCAGGGTGGCGGTAAAGTTCACTTTTTTGGGTGGACAAAGTCCACCCGAAGCAGGCTGCATTTCCAAAGAATAGGTTCCTGATTTGCTAGGCACAAATTCTTGCCTTCTGCCTACGATAATGCCAAGCTCATCCCTCCACAAAAAAATCACGTTCTCAGGGAGGGCATTTTTCAAGACTGCCTCGTAGCGTATGCCTGTGAGGCAGTCTACTAGGGGCGGAGACACCTCAAAGTCTAGGGCAGTACTAAGTACCACGTTCATGGAGGCTTGTTTAGGACAATCAAGGCCTGTAGGATCTTTTCCCAAGACCGAATAGCTGCCCGATTGGGTCAAAATAAATGATCCATTTGCTTCGGCAGGAATAACCACACCCCCTGGGCCCGTCAGGCTATAAATCAGAGGCTTGGGACCACTTGGGGTAAATACATAAGACACGCAGGCCTCAACTTGGGAAGGGACAGAAAATTGTACCTCAAATTTTTGTTTGACTGTGTAGATTTTTTTGTCGGGGATGGAACATCCCGAAGGATCGCTAATTTCCACTAGGTAGTCTCCGTGCGGCACCTGCACTTGAAAGCTAGCTTGGTTGGGTAGGGGGCCTGTAAATTCTAAGCCATCTCCTTGGCGAACGATTTTGTAGGTTCCCACCCTAGGCAGTCCTAGGGTAAAAGTTACCTGGATAGATCCTTGCGAAATCCCTGTTCCAGAACATGTTTCGTCTGCAGGCAAGATGCTAAAGGCATACCCACTAGGAGGATTTGCGTTTTCCACAGTCACAGAGGTAGCATAAGTACAGCCCGCTGCGTTTTCTGCCTCCAGGGTGTATACCCCAGGAAGAAGCCCAGCAATGGGTATAATGCTTCCTGCTGGAGCAGCCGGATAGCTGAGACCCAGCTCCACCAACCTTACTCTCGAGACAGGTGCTTGGAGACGTACTTCGATGGCCCCGTTGGCAATGGCGCAAGAGCTGGCTGGGGCGGTAGCCTGGGCCGACATCACAGGAACTTCATTCACCAAAAGGTTCATGGTTTTGGAAACCTTGCAGCCTGGCAAAATGGGATCTTGGGCCAAGAAGGTAAGTTTGTATGCGCCTGGACCAGGAAGGCTCAAAATGCTCAATTTCAACTCAAAGAATGATCCTATGGCTACCTGGGTTCCGCTCTGGTTTCGCTCGTAAAACCATTCTCCTGTTAGGGGAGTATTGGGAGCAAAAGTAACCGTTGTCTCTTCGTAGCAAACCTCTTGGGCAGTTTGGGTCATGTCAAATTCAAAGGCAGGACCTACAAAAATCTCCGCGGTGGAGGTACAGCTTTCAATCACATCCTCCTCATCTCCAGCTGAAGGACGGTAGCTAACCACCACGGTGTATATGCTTTCCTCTGTAACGGTTATGCTATTGGAATTGGCATCCCCAAAAACATCTCCTGCTGCATTGGTCCATAAAAAATCGTACAGACCATCTGAAGGATTGTATCCTTCGATGGCGGTCAAGGTAATGGGTGTTCCTGCACAAAGAGTGGCATCGGATGCCAAGGTAAGTGTAGGTGGGGCTATCACCTCCAAGGTGCCTTCGGCGGTAAAGTAGCCGATTTCCGCGCAGCGATCCACCCGCAATTCTATGGTGTAGGTACCCGCACGGGTAAAAATTTGCTCTAAGTTTTGAAATTGATCCCCTGGCCCTCCAAAGTTGGATCGTACCACGGTGCCGTCTTCGTGGGTGATGGTCCAAAAGTAAGAATCAATATCAGGTTCGCCTCCCCCTTCCAAGGTAGCAGTAGTTCCAGATGTGGGATCAAGACAGAGTTGGGGAGGCAATGCTAGGGCAGGTTCGGGAATGGAGCTCCCCGAGTTTTGTTCGAAGGAAGGTAATCCCAAATTGGCTGTGCCGGGCATGGCTTCTACTGCATTTTGGTTGAAAGTACTGCTAGCAGTACAGCCGGAGCCTACTTGGATTTGGCCGATTCGATTGTCCCCCACCACAGCGACGTAGATTTGTCCGTCAGAAGCGATTTGCAGGGCGCCTAGGTCGAGTCCTTGGGTCCCGCTAACTTGTTTTTTGGTACTTAGGATGCAGGTGGCTCTCAAGGCGGGCGTAGTAGCAGTAGCAAAGCAGCTGGGACAATTGGGATTGACTTCTTTGATGACCATTTCCTCTATACCAGGACCGCCATCTCTGTAGGAGACCAGGATTCGATCCGAATCTGGAGAGAATTCCAATCCATACACGTCCCCAGAGCATCCCAGATCTAGGAGCGCATATTCACTTAGTTCACCCGTTTGCTGGTTAAAGTCAAAAATTTCTACGCGGTTGCAGCCTCCCTCCGATCGGGTGATGGCCAGTTTGCTCCCGTCAGGACTAAATTTCATTGCACCAATTCCAGAGGAATAGCCATGGGTGCTACCCACCGAACTGAGTACGGCTTGTCCAATTCCTTGGCTTGACACCGGATAGGCCCGGAAGGTATTGTTGCCCAATTCATGAAAAACTACCCAGGTTATATCCCCTGCGGTTAGGGCGGCACTGTGTTCGGTGGAGGGGCTAAATAGAAAATTATTTTTGGTCACTACATTACCTACCCCAGTACTATTTTCTGCTTTGATATCTACTAGAGAAAAGCTAACCACATTGGTACCACTGCTGCTTGCTTGGGTGGTAAACAAATAAAATAGGGTAGGTTCGGTGGGTACTCCGACGGCAAGTACGCCTTGGCTAGAAGTATTGCTGCCACCAATATCGCTCCCGTTTTGCATCAGGGCCCCGTTGAGGTCCCAGACCGATTGCCCATCGGTGAAAAATAATACTTGTCCCGCCTGGTCAGACACGGTGGAGGTGCCTGCCGGAATATTTTGAGGGTGTGCTGCTGCTATGGGTCTTGGAATGGGCGCATTTTCGTCGTTTGGATCGGGATTAAAGTCTAGTCCAGCTCCGTCACCGAAATACCAAATGTTATTGCTTTGGTCCGGCACGTCCCACATTTTGATCCGAATCTCGGCATAAGCATAGCAAGTAGATCCTGGTTCTCGAACAAGTACCCAATAGAGTCCTGGCTTACACACTTCATTTCCTTGCTTTCCAATCCAGCCTTGATCTCGCTTGTTGGACCAAAAGTATTCGTAGGAGGTGCCAGATCCAGTACCACCCCCAGCACCTCCTCCGGCGCCACCCCCAGCTTGGGCTTGCAGCAGGGGATCTAGGTCAATGCATGATTCGCATAGGGTAGTGTCTGAAGGAGTAAAATTGGCCTGAAGCTCATTTTCCGTGAGGGAAATGGTTTTGGTCACCTTTTTGGTGGTGCTGTCTGCAAAGGTGACAGTCAGGGTGACAGATATACTATTTCCTTGGGCAGCTTCTGCAGGCACCAAGAAATGTTCTTGATTAAAATCTGCTGGCAGAGGGTTGCCATCGGCATCGGTCAATGGAGGAGAAAATTCCCAAAGGAAGGAGAGCGGACGGTAGTTTTGAGGGGTAAGGACACTGGTAAGTTGGACAGGGTTGTTGGCACAGGGAGCCTCTGGGTCCCAGGTAAAATCTATGGAGGGTTCTATATCGGCATTGGGAGCAAAAACTGGAAAAATGCGTCCACAAAAATCACTTCCGGCGAATGGGTCCTCTTCTATGCCTACATTGATCAAATTACTGGCGTTGGGCTGGGTAATTCTTCCCATCACTTGGGGCCCGCCGGACTGCTCTTCGTAGAGGTAATACAGGCTCCCATCTGGTCCTATCTTGAGGTCATAAACTTTGTGAATGCTTGGATTTATTGGAATTTCTACTGGACTAGCCGTTGGACTGTTGCTTGGAAGACGGTAGAGTTTGTTGCCTCTAGAAAAATAGATAAATGAGCCATCGGGGGAAAATGCAGCCCCAAAAATAGCCTCTGTTCCTCCTGAATTGCTCAAAGCTTGGGGGACGCCAAAAGTACCCGTGGCCGTATCGAAAGGTACTAGCAGCAGGTCATCCCCAGGGTTTGGAGGAAGCAGAAGTAAGCGGCCTCTGGGCTCGTCAAAGACCATGGCGACGGGGGTGAAGGGGAGGGAGCGGGTGCCAGTTGTAGTAAAGCTACCGGCACTTGGCCCTAGTCTTCTGGCTTGGAGATTTCCACCAGCAAAACTGATCAGGTAGGAGGGAGAACTGGGACTTTTTACCACAATAATAGCGCCTTGTGCTGGGGCAATGGTCTGATTTTTAGTGGTAATCTTACCAAGGGGACGTTGATTGCCTGTAGCTTGACCTGCAGCATTCATGTCTACCAAAGCGTACTGAAGCTGACCTGCAAGAGAAACGTAAAAGATATAAAACAATTTATTGCCTGCAGGTTGGTATTCCAGAAAGCCGGTTGCTACCGTCTGTCGGCCCTGAAAATTGCCATTTAGCCCAGGCGCACTTCCTTCTATGGGGCTTCCACTGTAGTCGTACACCAATTCCCCGTTGGTATAGAAAAAGGGTTGTCCCGTGATGGGATCTATGGCAAGGGCATTATTGAATTCCCCTGTAATTACAGAGGAGGGGATGGTTTTGACCGAGGCGGGGCCTCCTTTACCAAAGGAGAGGTAAGTATTGTCTCCCGTAGGACAATTTCCAAAAATCCATTCGTTATCATTGAAGCCCTGAGCTAGGGATGCGTTGCTTCCTAAGGATGCCCAACCTATACAGGTAATGGCAAATAATAAAATGAACCTTATGGAATTAGGGCTGCTTTTCATATTTTTAGCCTAGCTATCTAAAACAAGACAGAACCTGCATCGTTAAGAAGCTAACACAATATTCAAATAAACGAACAATTCTTTGTTACGGTCTAGACTGACATTTGTTTTTTTTACCCTGTTGACTTGGGTCCTCTACACACCTGCTAGGGCCCAGGATCCTCAATACAGTCAGTACTATGCGGCCCCACTTTATCTCAACCCCGCCATGGCAGGTGCAGAGCTGACGGGAAGAGTGGGGTTCAATTACCGTAACCAATGGCCTTCCATTGAAGCCCAATTTACTACCTTTTCTGCCTATTACGATACTTATTTGCCCGATTACAATAGTGGGCTAGGTGTACACGTGATGCAGGATACCGAGGGATCCGCAAAATTGAGGTCTACCAGTATATCAGCCTTATATTCTTATGAACTTCGTCTAGGCGATAACTTCTACTTTAGACCTGGTTTTCAGGCCAGTTATATCCGAAGGGAAATTGGATTTTACGAAAATCTAGTTTTCGCTAATCAAATCAACCCAGCAGATCCTACGGGTCCACTGCTCCCAGGGATAGATATTCCAGGGTTGGGAGATCCAGTCAATCTATTTTCACTTTCTGCTGGAGGATTATTGTTTACTAAAAATGCGTGGATAGGGTTCTCAGCACACCATCTCAACGAGCCCAACCAATCTTTTGTGGATGGCTTAAGTCCCTTGCCTAGAAAATTATCCTTTCATGCAGGCTACCGGATTTCCCTAGGTCAGGGAAGTATGCGCAGGGATTTTACCCATTTGCGCAAGCAAAGATACTTTACCCCAACGGTCAATTTTAAAAAGCAAGGTCCTTTCGAACAGCTAGATATGGGGGCTTATTTTTATGTGGAACCCATAGTCTTTGGAGCCTGGTACCGAGGTTTACCTTACAAGCCTGTAGAAGGACAGAGCAATCGAGATGCTATCGTCATGATGGTGGGAGTGAATTTACTGAATGGCTTAAACATGGGGTACAGTTTTGATTACACGGTGTCTCAACTTGGAATTCAATCCGGAGGTGCCCATGAAGTCAGTCTTTCTTGGACACTTCCAAGTCGCTATCAAGGAAAACCAGCAGGTAGAGACACCATCCTTCCTTGTCCCAAATTCTAATTACAAAGAGATGTCAGCGGAGAGTTTGACCTACTTGCTTGTGGGAATTTTGGCATTTGGATTCCTTATTCCCAAAATTTTGGAATTTCTTCAAGTACTCAGGCCAGTTCCAGAGGTACCTACCACCTTGTCTCAGTACGTTACTCAGGCCAAGCTTTTGGAAGCCAAAGCATACCAGAAAGATAACTTTCGATTTAAACTTATTGCTGGTACCTTCTCTTTCGTGTTCACCCTGGTTTTCATCACCCAAGGTTGGTTTGGGGCCATAGATTCCTGGCTAGGTGGCTTTGGTCTACCTCCTTTGCTGGTCTCTGTTGCCTTTTTTGCACTTATTTTTATTGGATCTGACCTATTGAGCCTGCCTTTTGATTACTACAGTACTTTTGTTATTGAAGAAAAATATGGCTTCAATAAGACGAGTAGGCTAACATTTTTTGTAGATAAGCTTAAGGGATATGTGCTATCCATCCTCGTGGGTGGGAGCTTATTGCTGGTGTTTCTGAGCCTAATTCATTACATGGGAGAAGATTTTTGGTGGCAATTTTGGATGGTTGCTAGTGTATTTATGGTGCTGGTCAATTTAGGATATACTGCATGGATTCTTCCCTTATTCAATACCTTGACCCCCTTGGAAGAGGGAGAAGTAAAGGAGAAGTTGCTTCGCTACGCTGCAGAAGTGCAGTTTCCATTGACTCATATCGTGGTCATGGATGGGAGTAAACGATCTTTTAAAGCGAATGCATTTTTTTCAGGTTTTGGCAAGAGAAAAAAAGTTGTGCTCTACGATACCTTGTTGGAGCAGCATCCTCCCGATGAGGTAGTGGCTGTTTTGGCCCATGAAATCGGTCACTACAAGAAGAAGCACCTGAAATGGGGGATGCTTATTTCCTGTTTGGAGGTGGGCCTTTTGCTCTATTTGTTGAGTTTGGTTCTATTTTCTAAAGAGATGAGTACGGCTTTGGGAGGATCGTCTTGGTCAGCTCACTTGAATATTCTTGGCTTCACCATGTTGTTTACCCCTCTTTCTATGGTTTTGGGTATAGGCATGAATTGGATGAGCCGAGTCCATGAGTTTCAGGCGGACGCCTTTGCCAAAGAGAGCTATGCTGGGAAGCCTCTGGCTGAAGCCTTGAAGACTCTTTCTGTAAAAACCTTAAGTACGATTAACCCCCATCCCTGGTACGTATTTTTTACCTATTCTCATCCTCCTCTTTTGCAGCGCTTGGCACGTTTGGAAAAATAAAGAGGAAAGGAAAAGGGATTTCTTTTTTTACTAAAAAATAGTAGTTTGTGCCTGTCTATAGTTTCGTAATGCCATGAAAGACCTTGCAGATTTTCCCTATCCTCTGAGCAATTTATTTCCTCAACCTAGCACCTCTTCGGACTGGGATCGGTACCGATTGAGTAAGGAGCAAATCGAATTTTATCATGAAAATGGCTATTTGGCTGGAATAAAACTTTTGGATGAACCTCAAATCGACGCACTAAAGTTGGCCTTAGATGAGGTGATGGACCCTCTGCATCCGCTACATTCTTTATTTCATGAGTTTCATAGCAACGAATCCGATGATCCCAATACGGTCTTGTTTCATTCCCTAGGTCATTGGCGAATTGCGGAGGCATTTCATGATGCAATTTGGAATCCCGCCTTTCGTATGGTGGCAAGCCAACTTTTGGGGGATCGTGGGGTAAGGTTTTGGCACGATCAACTTTTCTGTAAGCCAGCCCATCACGGAGGGGTAGTGGCTTGGCATCAAGATTACTCTTATTGGACAAGGACAGTAGATATGCAGCATTTGACCTGCTGGTGTGGCTTGGATGATGCCACGGAGGAAAATGGTTGTTTGCAGTACGTTCCGGGCTCACACCGATGGGGTCTGTTGGAAAAACCTGCTCTAGCTGGAGCTATGGATGGCTTAATGGCCATGCTGAGTGAGGAACAAAAAAAGCAATTTTCACCTGTAGCCATTCCTTTGAAAGCAGGGTATGCGGCATTTCACCATCCTTTGTTGGTGCACGGCAGCTATGCCAACTATTCCCCTCGCTCTCGCAAAGCCTTTGTCTTAAATGTGTTTGCCGATGGGACTGTTTCTGATACCAATGAGCCCCTTTTATCAGGAGTACCTGTGATCCCAAAAGGAGAGAAAATGGAGGGTAAATTTTTTCCTTTACTATTTGATCCAAAAAACATCTAATTTCAGGCTCCAATTGCGAGTTCTTTTGGCACTAGCAGGTGGAGTGGCGCTGAAAACCTCAATTTGAGGTAAACAATTTATTGATTTTATTTTCCCTAAACATGGCTTCTGGATTATTTGCTTTATTGGATGATATTGCCTCCCTGATGGACGACGTGGCCACGATGAGTAAAGTGGCAGCTAAAAAAACTGCAGGAATTTTAGGGGATGATTTGGCGGTGAATGCAGAGAAAGCTTCAGGATTTGTTTCCGATCGAGAGCTTCCTGTATTGTGGGCCATTTCCAAGGGCTCATTTTTCAATAAATTAATTATCCTTCCGGTCGCTTTTCTGCTGAGCGCATTCGCTCCCACGGTAGTGATCTATATTCTGGTGATAGGCGGGGTTTATCTTGCCTTTGAAGGAGCGGAAAAAATCTTGGCCTATCTCATTCCCCACAAGGAGGAAAAAGAGGAGGTTTCTCTCAATGATCTAAGTTCTGAGGAAGTACTTACGCTGGAAAAGAAAAAAATCAAATCGGCTATTGCCACGGATTTTATCCTTTCGGTGGAAATTGTCATCATCGCGATGAGTACGGTGGTCGACAAGCCTTTGATCAATCAGATCGCCGTGGTATCTATCATAGCGCTTATTGCCACCGTAGGCGTGTATGGGATCGTAGCCTTGGTAGTGCGCATGGATGAAATTGGATTTAAATTGATCGCACTCAATAAGCAGGAGGATTCCTTTTCCGACAAGGTAGGTTGGGTACTGGTTAAGGCCTTGCCCTACTTTGTGCGAGGCATAGGTTTTGTGGGTACGCTAGCCCTGCTGCTAGTCTCGGGAGGTATTTTTGCTCATAATATTCCCTTTTTCCATCACCTCCTTCCTACTTGGCCAGGTCTAGTAAAGGAGTTTCTTTTTGGATTGGGTGTGGGGATAGTCGCCCTGATTCCAATTATGATTTTTCAAAAGATTAGAAAAAAAATCTAGTTAAACTTTTGTTTAGAAATTTCCGATTTTAGGTAAATTCCAAGAACCTAACTTTCCTGTTATGAAGTTATTTCCTAGTAAGCTTCTTGGTATCACCCTACTTTTATTTGTTTCTCAAAGAGTTTTTGGTCAATCCGAACCCGGGTTTTTGCAATTCCAGGGAGGAGAGGGACCGGGTCAAGGTAAGCATATTGTTTTGATTGCTGGAGACGACGAATACCGTTCGGAAGAATCCATGCCCATGTTGGCAAAAATATTTTCTCAGCGGTATGGCTTCAAGACCAGCGTCTTATTTCCTATCGATCCCAGTTCGGGGGATGTAGTGCCCAACTACCAGTGGAATATTCCAGGAATGGAGCAACTTGAATCGGCAGATTTAGTAATCGTGTTGATTCGCTTTAGGGAATTGCCGGATGAGCAATCCAAATACATAGAAGACTACCTAATGGCTGGCAAACCCATTATCGGATTGCGCACATCAACCCATGCTTTTGCCTATCAAAAAAATAAGAATTCTAGATTTGCGAAGTGGGATTGGATGAGTAAGGTACCGGGTTGGGAACAAGGCTTTGGGAAGCGCATCTTTGGAGAAACTTGGATCAACCACCATGGGGTACATGGAAAAGAAGGAACGAGAGCTTTGGTGGATGGGGTAAAGCAAGGAGCAAATCATCCAATCCTTCGCGGCGTCAAGGACATCTGGGGTCCTTCAGATGTGTATGGAATTAAGGAGTTGCCCGCTGAGGCAGAGGTATTGGTATATGGACAATCTACTGCAGGGATGAATGATCAAGCTCCGCTAATTTGGGAGAAGTCGGTGATGCCGATTGCCTGGACCAAGCCCTATCAGTTGGAAGGTGGAAAACTCGGAATGGCCTTTGCGTCTACGATGGGTGCTTCCTTGGATTTTCTAAGCGCAGATTTGCGGAGATTGGTAGTGAATGCTTCCTTTTGGTTGTTGGGCATGGGGGATGCGGTCAGGGCAGATTTGAATGTGGACGTTGTTGGAACTTATCAGCCCACTCCCTTTGGATTTGATACCTTCCGAAAAGGGATGCGAGTAGAGGATTTTAAGTAGGCAGGTTGTACAATGTACCAAGTACAATGTACCAAGTATCAAGTCGCATTGGAAGCGACATCTTTATCCTAAAAGTTGTACGAAGTACCAAGTACAATGTACCAAGATTATTTAATAGTAGAATTTCAATTCCAATACGAATCCCTACTTTGTACTTGGTACCTGGTACATTGTACAATCTAGTACCTCTTACCTCTACTTTGTACTTGGTACCTGGTACATTATACAATCAAGGACCTCTACTTTGTACTTCGTACCTGGTACATTGTACAATTGATTACTTAATTTTCCATTCCTAATCCGTTCCCTCATGACTAAAATAGGTTTCAACGTGCTTGCCTGGTCGGCAGAAATTTCCCCCAAGCTTTTCCCAATATTGGATCGCTTGAAAGCCATCGGATACCATGGGGCTGAATTTTTTATTGGAGATACGGACGCCACTTCTTGTCGTTTGGTAGGGGATTATTGCAAAAAAATTGGATTGGAAGTGACGGCGGTTACCGTGATGGGAGCCGATGAAAATCCCATTTCACCAGATCCATTGGTTCGGCAAAAGGCCAAAGAAAAACTCAATTGGGTCATCGATCGAGCAGCTGATTTGGGTGCTGTGGTGTTGTGTGGGCCTTTTCATTCTGCCTTCGCCACCTTTGCTTCCCGAGCACCTTTGGCTGAGGAATACGAATGGTCGGCGGAAGTGCTTCGTGAATCAGGAGTACATGCGCAAGAATTGGGTATCCTGCTGACTCCCGAGGCACTCAATCGATTTGAATGCTACTTGGCCAATACCATGGGGCAGCTCAATCATTTGTTGGCGCTGGTCAATCACCCCAATGTGCAGGGCATGTTTGATACCCATCATGCGAATATGGAGGAGAAAAAGCTAGGGCTGGCTATCCAACAAATTGGGCCAAGATTGCGACACGTGCATATTTCAGAGAATGATAGAGGTACGCCAGGATCTGGGCATGTGGATTTTGAGGAAACCTTCACTGCGCTGAAGAAAGTAGGTTATTCGGGCTGGTTGACCATTGAGGGCTTCTCGAGGAATGATCCGGATTTTGCCAATGCGATCGGAGTTTGGCGGGAGTTTTCTGCTCCTTGGGAGATGGCGGAGCAGGGCTACCAACTCATCCACGAGATGTGTGCAAAGCACAAGCTGTAAAACCGTTAGGAGTCCTACTTTTTTGGGATGTACCAGGTATTTTTGCTTAGGTCTACGCCTCCATGGAGTTCTTCTTGCACCACACGATCGATGATCCAGAGTCCTTTTTGGGCCATGGCCTCAAAGGTGTCTATGCCCTCGTTGGGAAAGCCCACTCTCGTGCGGTGGATATGAAATTTATTTGAAAATTTTCTTCCGAAGGCCTTTTCTACCCCCTCTTTGCCCAGTATAAAGCCAAGCAATCCTCCCCAGGTAGCGGTAGGATTATCCGAATCCCATCCAGCCAAAGCGCCGATTTTGATGGTTTCCTTCAGGTCTCCTTCTCCGTAGAATAAACTCACTAGGCTGGAGGCAAAGTTGATGCCCGCCGCAAAGCAACCGTTGCAGTACATCTTCTTACTACTGATGTCGTAGCCATCGAGCTGTTCTACTTGGTAGCGCTGGTAGACAGCATCACGCGCTTGTTCCCAAGGAATACCAGAAGCATACAATCCTTTTACGTAGCGGTACATGGATGCTGGATAGGAGGCGACAGGGAGCTCCAAGGCTGCTTGATCAGCCATTTGAGAGAGTTGTTGCTTTAGGGGAAGGGAGGAATCTGCTATGCCTGCAAGAGAAAACATTCTCACATAAAAAGCTGAAATCCATTCGCTTTCTTCTCGGGCAGTCGTTTGGATGGGGAGTTTGGCCATCTTGACGGCCATTTCCGGTCTTCCTGGGGCATAGAGTCCAAAGAGTTCCGTGGTGAGTTGGGCATCGATCATCTCGTACTCTGGATTGTGCTGCGGGTCTCCTGTAGCTGGAGGAACTAGCCCGGCATTCATCAGATCCAAGGCCTTTTGATTGGAGACCCAGAGGTAATTTTCTTCATCTCTTTTGATGTGTTTCATCCATCCGTTTCGAATTTGCTCCCCAGTAAGCAAGGAGGTTTGGTGTTGGAGGAGGAGCTCTTGGTAGATGTATTCGATGTCGGTGTCGTCGTCTGCTCCCCAAAGCGTGTCTTCGTCGGCAAAAACGAAATCTAGGGTTGGGGAAAGTTTACTTGGAATACCTTGACCCCAAATGCTGGGTTGGTCCGGCTGACCCCAATCCGCTCGGGTATAGAAGGGGCCCGTTTTGATATCCCCAATATTCCCGATTTTATCCATCTCCGTAACCAATCCGGTCCAGTTGGCGATGCAGGTGGCTAGCCAAAAGCCTTGCAGTTTTTCGGCGTAGGCTGCACGATCGATGGTGAGATCTGTGGATTTAGGGCTATAGACCGAATAGTTTAGATTCGGGTTTTTGGAGGCGAGTTGCTGGGCCTGAATTCCTGAAATACTTAGGAAAAAAAGAATTGGGAGGTGGAATCGCTGGAGTATCATGTTTGGGTCCTAAGGTATAAAGGGTAATTTAGACTAGTTCTGATCGAAAGGGGGCTGAAGCTTGAGCGCCCATTCGGGTGACGGAAATCGAAGCAGCCTTGGTAGCTAGGGTGATGGCTTCTTCCCAATTCATTCCCTCTGCCAGGGCCACGGCTAGACTTCCGTTAAAAACATCTCCTGCTGCTGTGGTATCTACTGCAGCTACTTTTTGTGCTTGAACCCGAATTTTTTGGATTGAATTTTGAAAGTAGGATCCTTTCTCCCCCAAGGTCAGAAGGACTTGCTGTACCCCTTTATTTATAAACCATTGCGCAATTTTTGGATAATCCTCCTCGGTGTTGCATGCTAAACCTGTAAGCAGGGATGCCTCTGTTTCGTTGGGGGTTATTAAAAAAAGCTGCTGATAAATGGATTCCGGCAACTCGAATGCAGGAGCAGGATTTAAGATTAATTTCTTTCCTTCCTTTTGAGCATAGGATGCAAGAAAGGAAATGGCATCGATAGGAATTTCCAGTTGGCAGAGGATAAACCTAGGATTAGGTATGCTGTTTAAACAAGTTTGAACCGTTGCAGGAGTTAAGCTTGCATTGGCACCAGGTGCGACCACAATGGTGTTTTCCCCTTGTCCATTGACTGTGATGAGTGCGATTCCAGAAGATTTGTTTTCCTCTTCTAAAACAAAGCGGGTAGAAATCCCCTCTTTTTCTAGACTTTCTCGTGTTTGTCTTCCAAAAAGATCATTTCCCACCCTACTGATGAAGGAAACTTCAGCGCCCATTCTGCCCGCTGTAACCGCTTGGTTGGCGCCTTTCCCCCCTTGAAAAAGAAAAAAGTCTCCACCCACTAAAGTTTCTCCTGGTTTAGGAAAGCGATCTGTTTTTACCACCAGGTCGGTATTTGAACTACCGACAACGATAACTTGTGCCATAGTAATAGGTTTCGTGGATCAGGCAATTTTGGAGTAGACGATGAGGCCTATCCCAAGCAAAAACAAGAGAAACATGAGATGCAATCCTAGACGTTTGGAAGAAGGTAGGTCTTTAAATTCCTTCCACACGTATACCCCCCAAAAGGCAGCTACCATGGTGGCACCTTGTCCTAATCCGTAAGAGATGGCTGGGCCAGCTTTGTCTGAGGCAATGATGCTAAATGCCATGCCTATGCACCAAATCATCCCACCCAAAATTCCGATCATATGGGTGCCAAAACTCCCTCGGAAATAATCCGCATAGCTCACAGATTTTCCGATAAAGGGCCGACGCATCAATAGCGTGTTAAACAAAAAATTGCTACAAAAAATACCTAAAGAAAACAGAACTACAGCTGAATAGGGGCTGAGTTTTCCTGCTAGGGGTTTGGTAAAATCTAAAAACATGGCATCAGCTACGTATTTGTAAAAAAAACCCATCAAAATACCTGCTACTATGGACAAGATCAAGCCTTTGCTTGGGCTCTTGGTTTGGTCTTTGGGAAGACTACGGTAGGCCCTAGCATTGAGTAAAATGGCTAAGGTGACTAGGGCTACTCCTGTAAACAACAACCCTACATTCCCAATTGGATTTTGAGCATAATTTACAGCCACGCCGATGACTAAGGCTAGGCCAATGCCTACGGGAAAGGCTACCGCCATTCCAGAGATGGAAATTGCTGCTCCCAATAAAATATTGGCGGCATTGAAAACGATTCCCCCCCAAAAAGCGGAGCTTAGTGAGCTGCGATCTGCTTGTTGAAGGTCGGCGATAAAACTTCTCCCCTGCTCCCCGGAACTACCCAAGGTGAATGCAAAAATTAGGGAGAGTAAAAGGATGCCAAGGACATAGTCCCAATAGAATAATTCAAAGCGCCAACTCGAGGAAGCCAACTTTTGGGTATTGGCCCAGGAGCCCCAGCAGAGCATCGTGACGATACTAAATAAGACGGCTGTAGTGTAAGATTCGATAATAAACATGGAACACTTTAGGAATAAGAAAAAGAAACATGCTTTTTACTTGGGTACTCGGTACGATTTACCAAATAAAAAACTAATCCTAAATAAATAATTAAAATTTTAATTAGTAGAAAAGCTATTTATAAAAAATAATTCATCCCCTTCGAAGTTTAGGAGGTGAAAAAAATTTTACCCACTTCCTTTTTTATCTATAATCCTGGCACTTTAAGGATTGCAGACCTGGCAATACTGGGGATCCTCTGTTTTTTTACCCTGAGGAAAGAAGACTTTTTCTTCGTGTTGGCAGTGGCTGCAAAGGAGCAGGTGAGCCAGAGCAGTGCTGCTAGGGGTGCCGCAAAGGCTACAGGGTAGGCCAGGCTCCGCAGCCGTAACCGCAAAACCAGGGAGCTGACAGGAGGGGCAACAAGAATTCAACTTTTGAATCAGGAGTTGGGCTGCTTCCCCAATGACCTTCATTCTGCTGGGATTGAACATGGCCCGCATGTCTGTTTCAACAAATCCAGATCCCTGGGTTTTTAATAGTCGTCGGGCTGCTGTTCGGAGTTGCTCAAGGTCTGTGATGCCTTTCAAGATTCCTTCTAAATGGTCCTTGCTTCGTCTCAGGATGAGGGCATGACTCGGGAAACCTACCTTGCTAGCAAAAATCTCCAGTTGCTCCAAATTATGAAATTCTTGTCCTGAGAAGTTGGTTTCAAGGCTGAGGTGGCGGGCATGGATTTCAAGCCCATTTTTTCGGTCGAGCAGCAGGAGCCACTCCTCATTGGCGGGCAGAAAGAATGCGGAGGGATGTGCACCGAAGGAGCCTTCACTGGCGAGGACCAGGTCGCCACCGGTAAGTTCTAGGGCCAGTTCGCATTTTTTTTGTGCCGTGGTTAGTGGGTCTGTAAGGCGTGCTACCTCTCCAGAAAAAGTGCCAAGCAAGTCCGTGTTTAGCCCATTGGCAACAGACACAGTCACCTTCAAACTCGATTCCAAGAGGGGCTGAAGAACCTGCTCCTTTTGGTGCATGCTGGCGATGAGGAGGTGCCGACCTTCAAAAAATCCGGACATGGGAGCTTAGTTGGATTGAACTTCCAGTGCTTTGCCTTTGACTTCCTCGTGAAATACGCCGTCCGCGTAGGCCAAGTGACCGTTGACCCAAGTGCTAAGCACCTTGCTGTGGAAGGTGGTTCCTTCTAAAGGAGACCAACCGCATTTGTAAAGAATATTTTCCTTACTCACCGTCCATTCGCTGTTGAGATCCACGAGGGTCAAATCTGCAAAGTAGCCTTCTCGGATGAAGCCACGTTCCTTGATGCGATAAAGGATGGCAGGATTGTGACACATTTTTTCCACGATTTTCTCCAGGCTGATTTTGCCTTGTGCATGGAATTCTAGGAGGCAATTGAGAGAGTGCTGAACCAGTGGAGCGCCCGACATGGACTGAAAGTAAGGCTTTTGCTTTTCTTCCAAGGTATGCGGGGCATGGTCAGTGGTAATCAAATCAATGCGGTCGTCCAATAGTGCAGCGAGTAGGCCATCCTTGTCCTTTTGGGTTTTGATGGCTGGGTTCCACTTGATCAAGGCGCCCAATCGCTCGTAATCCTGGTCTGTAAACCAGAGGTAGTGAACGGAAACCTCGGTGGTGATGTTTTTATCTTTTAGGGGGATATCGTTACGGAAAAGAGCCGTTTCCTTGGCCGTGCTGAGGTGGAGGATGTGTAATCTGGCTCCATGCTTTTCCGCAAGGCCGATGGCACGCTCCGTAGCCTCGTAGCAGGCTTGTTCGCTTCGGATCAAGGGGTGGCAGGCGATGGGTACATTTTCTCCGTATTTTTCCCGGTAGAGTTCCTCGTTTTTCTCTATGATTTCCTCCTTTTCGGAGTGGATGGCAATCAGACCCTTGTGCGCTGCAAAAAGTTTCTCCAACATGGCCGGTTGATCTGCGAGGATATTTCCCTTCCCTGTAAAATAAAGCCCATCGTCCGTGATGGCCAGGTGCTTGGAGGTGTCCCATTGGATGACCTCGTCCAAGTTGTCGGCGGTAATTCCTAGCAAGAAACCGTAGTTGGCCAAGGATTTGGTGGAAGCCAGTTCGTACTTGTCTGCCCAGAGCTCGAGGGTCAGCGTATTGGGGCGAGTGTTGGGCATCTCGATAAAGGAGGTGACCCCTCCGGCGATGGCTGCCTTGCTTTCGCTCGTGAGATCCGCCTTGTGGGTAAGTCCAGGATCACGAAAGTGTACCTGTCCGTCGATCACGCCAGGGAGCAAGTACTTGCCGCGGCCATCCACGAGCTGGTACTGATCCTGGGCAGAGATGGAACCGATTTTTTGGATGCGTTCTCCTTGGATCAGGACGTCGGTAACTTGGATTTTGCCTTCGTTGACGAGAGAGACCTGCTGGATGAGCGTGGCTTGGGACATGGTAGGTAGAAATATTCTTGCTAGTACAAAGAACGCAGGTAAATGCTAAGATTACAATGGGTGATCAACCGGAGGAGTTAGTTAAAAAAGTAAAAAAGGAAGGAGTTAGTATAAAGGCTAGAGGTAGAATCTGAGTCTTAGGACGTAGTTTCTTCCAACTCCAATTTGAATGTGATGCGGGTATTCAAGGCTTTAAAAACCTTGAGCACTGTTTCAAATCTTGCATCTTTCACACTGTTTTCAAGTTTTGAAATTTGAGATTTTTGAACTCCAACAAGTTTTCCTAATGCTTCTTGTGTGAGCTTTTGCTTGATGCGTGTTTGTTTAAGGGCTTCGCCTAATAAATCTAAACGTAATTCATTTTCAAATGCATCGCGTTTTTCGCTTCCTTTCTTCCCAATGTATTTATCGGTGATCTCTTCTAGTGAGAATTGTTGCAGTGGTTTATTTTTCATGGTGGAATTTAACTTCGAAACTTTTGGAATTTCATTTGTTAAACGGGTAAGTTGAAAAAATAGTTTCCCAATTAGGAAACAATTATGGTTTCATGACCTTCCAAAAATTGAATCATCGTTCAAAAAGAAAAAATAATTTTATTACTCCCTTTTCTTCGTCTGTGGGGAAAGGAAATAGGGGTTGTGGTTCAATTAAATGAGCTGTGGACCGTGGTCTGCCAACTTTTGACAAAGTGATCAATCTAATCCAACATCCCTTTTCCTACAAAAATTTTGGGTACGTACTTTTCAATCCGATTGAGGCGTGTGGTGGATTGCTTTGCTTCAGAGAAGTGCATCACATAGCCTCGTTGTCTACCAGGAATCAGGGCAAAAAATGCGGTTTCCAGACCGGGATGCTCTGCAAATTTTTGCAAGAGTTCTTCGGGCAGGACTGGGAGAGCGGGTTTAGTACCGGACTTTTTCCCTGAACGTTCCACTGCTATGGCTTGGTGGAGGTATTCCTTGATTTTTTCTTCGATTTCCTGGGCTTGGGAAAGCTGGGTGAAGCGAATAAAACGTCCTTCTTGAGAATTCGGTCCTGGGCGTTCTAGGATCTGGTAAGGATCTTCAAGTAATCCGCCTTTGAGGAAACTCAACACGCAGGATTCTTTAAATACTCCTAAAATGACTACATTTTTGCCGTTGAGCGTGTAGGTAGGCATGCCCCATTTTCGTTCCTCCTGGAGTTCGGTCTCTAGGAGGAGTTGGCGGAGAAATTCCAAAATATCCGTCCAACGGTGCACTTTACAAGCCGGAGTAGCTCCCTTTGGGCAACGCATGCATCCTTCAAGGAGAAATTGGTCGATCAGCGGATTGGGTGGTAACATCTTTGGAATGGTACAGGTTTAAAGTTACAAATTGGGTATACCCCATCGTTTCTTAGGTTGCCAATTAGGTAGTTTCCGGCTCATATTCCAATAAGTCACCCGGCTGACAGTCGAGCGCCTTACAGAGTGCAGCCAGAGTACTGAATCGGATGGCTTTGGCCTTGCCTGTTTTGAGAATGGAAAGGTTAGACAGTGTCAGGTCCACTTTCTCGGATAGCTCGTTGAGGGACATTTTCCGCTTGGCCATCATCACGTCTAGGTTGACTACGATTGCCATGGCTTAGACCGTTAACTCGTTTTCAGCCTGGATCTCTACGCCTCGCTTAAATACTTGCGCAATGGCAAAAATCAGAGCACTCAATAAAAAGTATTCAAATGCCCCCGATAGGTAGGTTTGTATTCCTTCTAGTTCGAAAGAACGCTTGATCAACCAGTTTGCGCAGCCTTTTGCCATCGCGAGAAAAACGCCAATTTCAAAGGCAATATAACTGAGTGTGCTGATTAGCTTGGCGATTTCCTTACTGAAGGGATGAATCAAATCAATCTTTAAAAAAATTCGAATCATGGTGTAGAACAGCTGTGCCTTCAAAATGGCTATGGAAAGGATGAGTGTGACTATTCCCCCATAGGACCAAACATCCTGTTGGAATAAGGGATATAAATTCAATCCTTCATACAGGTCTTGTGCTACCGTAGGCTTGAAAAAACTATAAACGAATGTGAAAAGCAAGGTGCCTGCTTGAATGCACAAGCCGATAAATATCGACCAGATGATGACAGTGATGAGCATTAAGGTGGGTTGTTGGCTCCACTTTTCTTTCCAAGAGGTTGGTGTTGATTTCATGTTTTTTAATTTTTTACAAACATCAAAAAAAATTTATTGATAAACAATAAAAAAATAGTGAATTAAACTAATATAAATGGTATCTCCCTTTTTTTGACTTGCTAGAGCACCAACTTACTCGCTCCATTTCTTAACTTAATCCCATTATCCCACTTCCTTCTTTTGTTTTTATGAAACCCATCTTCATGCTCCTTATCGCTTGTATACTCGCATTCATACTTCCCTTACAGGCTCAAGAAGCTATTACCAAGCAGCGACTGGAACAATTGATGAAAGACTATCCCGTCATGGGGCTATCAATCGCTGTAGTAAAAGAGGGTAAGGTGGTGCATACCCAGGCTTTGGGATGGAAAGAGGAAGGAAAAATACCGCTACGGACCACAGATCTCTTTCGAATCGCTTCCATTTCCAAGTCCTTCACGGCAACAGCCCTCCTGCAGCTGGTCGAAAAGGATCTTATTTCCTTAGACGATGACGTCAGTGACCTGATTGGATTTCGGATACGGAATCCCAAATTTCCAGATAGGGTGATTACGTTGCGCATGCTGCTATCTCATACATCTAGTCTAAACGATAGCCAGGGGTATTTTACTCTTGATGTTGCCCATCCAGATAAAAATGCACGGTGGCAGGAAGTCTACAATGCCTATGCGCCTGGGGAGGGGTATCAATACTGCAATTTAAATTTCAATTTGGCAGGAGCGATATTGGAGAAGTATTCTGGGGTTCGCTTTGATGCCTATATCCAAGAAAATATCCTCAAGCCCTTGGGTTTGTATGGAGGCTACGATGTAAACCAGTTGGACAAAAGCCGCTTCGCTACGCTCTATGCCTACCAGCGGGATTCAGCTAAGTTTATCCCATCTCCTGCGGCCTACGTCTCCAAAAGCGAGGAACTCAAATCTTATACACCGGGCTATAGTACGCCTATTTTCTCTCCTACGGGGGGCATGAAAATCTCAGCACCAGATCTAGCCGAGTACCTTTTACTGCACATGAACTATGGGAAGGTCGGTAAGGTTCGGCTTATTTCTGCTGCGCATTCCCAGAAAATGCAAACTCCCCTTTCTTCGGACGAGAACTATGGTTTGGCCCTGTGGAAAACGGATGTGCTTATCCCAGGAGTAGAACTGGTAGGGCATACCGGATCTGCCTATGGCTTGTATAGCGCTATGTTTTTCAATCCCGAAGAAAAGTATGGATTTGTGGTGATCAGCAACGGCTGCGATCCCACTGAAGAAGAGGGCTACATCCGAGTGATTCGCCGTGTCGTGCAGATCTTGCACGAGGAGTGGATCGTAAAGTCCTAGGTTACCTTATTTTCTTGCAGGCCTCGGGTACCGAGATCTAATTTCATGAATTAGGTGCTCCAATCCATTCAATCGGATTTCATAAAGGGTGTTTAGGCACATTCCCAAATGGCCTGCAGGAAACCCTTTTTTGTACATCCAAACCAGGTAATCTTCAGGGATATCGCAGAGCAATCGTCCCTTGTACTTGCCAAAGGGCATGGTCTGCGTGACGATATCGATCAAGATTTGGGGATTCATGGGGCTAAAAATACCCTTTTTTAACCTCGTAAAACAACCGTTACGGGGATTGATGCTAGTCGATCGCTTGGGTATTTAGTCAAGTCTACCTAGGTTTATCCCATGGAAATAGGAATAGATAGCTTTGCAGCCTTTGTCACGGATGCCCAGGGCAATCCTGTAGGCACTGCGCAAGATGCTTTACGCGAATTGCTGGATCGCATCCAGTTGGCCGATGAAAAGGGACTGGATGTATTTGCCATCGGCGAGCACCATCGAAAGGAATTTTTAGATTCCGCGACCTCGGTGATTTTGGCAGCAGCAGCGTCCCGGACTACTCGGATTCGCTTGAGCAGTGCAGTGACCGTACTCAGTGCCGCAGACCCAGTTCGGGTATTCCAACAGTTTGCTACCCTAGATTTAATTTCCCAGGGCCGTGCCGAACTGGTTGTAGGTAGAGGTTCTTTTTCAGAAGCCTTTCCGCTTTTCGGCTTAAACTTCCAAGATTACGATGCCTTGTTTGCAGAAAAGCTAGAGCTGCTCTTGCAGCTAAATAAGCAAGAGGTAGTGACCTGGAGGGGACGTTTTCGCCCAGCCTTGCAAGCACAAGCCATTTACCCAAGACCCATGCAAGCCAGGCTCCCCATCTGGTTGGGGGTAGGAGGTACGCCGGCATCCTTTGTGCGGGCGGGCTCTTTGGGGCTTCCTTTGATGGTAGCAGTGATTGGTGGGGAGACGCACCGTTTCCGTTCCTTGATTGATTTGTACCGAGAAGCCGGAGACAAAGCCGGCTTTGCACAAGAAGACTTAAAAGTAGGTTTACATTCCCTTGGCTACGTGGCACGCACACACGAAGAGGCAGTGGAAAACTATTATCCTGGTTATGCCGAAACCTTCACGCGCATCGGTCGTGAGCGGGGTTGGCCCCCCGTGACGCGAGGGCACTTTGAAGCCCAAAATGCCCCTCGAGGAGCGTATCTGGTAGGAAGTGCGGAGGAGGTAGCCGAAAAAATACTTCGCCATAGCGCCTCCTTGGGAGGTATTGATCGATTTACCTTCCAAATGGATAATGCAGGGCTGAGCCATCAGCAATTGAGTGAATCCATCGCCTTGATTGGTGAAGAGGTCATTCCTCAAGTACGAAAAGGGTAGCATATTAGACCGCTCAATTCTCATTCAATCTTCAATCTCCCTTTTTGACTATGTTCAACAGTTCGGAATACCCCAAACCCTTAGACGAATCTCGATTCAATTCCTGGTTGGAACAGGGTCGAGTTAGTAGGATACCTTACACCTACTTATTGATCATTTGGGATGAGTTGGATGAAGAATACTTGCCTGTTTACCTAGAAAAACGGGCCGACTTGACCTCCTACGAAAAATATGGGACGTCTCCCGCCCAACAAGTGTTGGTCGCTGCCTATGATTTGTACTCTGAATCGAGGGTGGGGTAGGGAATACTAGTTTTTGATGAAGTAGATGTCAAAAAAAATGCTTCAGTTTTCTGAAGCATTTTTTTTGAACGGTACGAAACTAATTTTTAGCTACCAGCAGGGCCTTGGTATTTAGCATCGCCAAAGCCCAAGATAGGGAAGAAAATAAGGCTGAGTAAAATAAGCCCCGCCGTAAAGCCTTCTGATTTTCCAAAGCTCTTGGCCAAGAGGTTGTAAATCCATATGTAAAAGATGATGTTTAAGAGTGGGATAAACAAGAGAAATAGCCACCACCAAGGTTTACCGACAATTTCCAATAGGACAATGATGTTGTAAATAGGGATCAAACAAGCCCATCCAGGCTTTCCTGCCTTGGAATAGATGCCCCATTGGGAGGCAATGAGCAGCATGATTACTGCAAAATAGATGATAAATAAGCCGATCATGTTTAAGGTTGGTTAAGGGTTTATGAAGTGTAGATTTTTATCAATCAAGTCCATTAGGATTCGTCATCGCAGGTATCGCCACAATCACAATCTCCATCATTCAAATAGGCCGCATTGATGATGGTTCCGTTGGCACATTTGAATAAATTGTCTTCATCGGAGCAATCGTTGCAATCGCATTCCCCGTCATTGGTCCAGGCTGCGTCAATCACTGTACCATCACTGCAAGTCCAACTCTCACCTAGACTTTCTGATGCCGTTGTATCCGCTACCGGAAAATCTTCCACATAGGAAGATTCTTCCCAATTGTATTCAGTTTCTGTGTCATCGTACTCATCTGAATCAAATAAGTCATCTAGATCCATGGATCCTCCCGAATCAAAAGGGAAAAAGAAGCTGTCGGTTGCTAATTGAACTGCAGTGACCCCTAATCCGAAGAAAAAGGTCAGAGCAAATAAGCCAAATACGATTACTAGTTTATTCATGGTGTTAAAATGGGTTTTTAATTGTTTAAATGACTCAATAAATTAAACGCGGCTTGATACACTTTTTTTCATTACCACGGGAACTGCTTTTTCTAGATAGTGGCAAGGAAATTTAATGAATAAAGAAAAGTTTTAGGGTGTATAAAATTTTTCTTTCTAAGCAATTTTCGAAATTATTTTGGATTTGGCAATACCCTCGGAGAAATAGCATTTGCCGTTTATCAAATTAGTTTAATTTAGGTGCTGGATTTAGAGACTAAAAAAAGAAATTAGGAGTGGGGTCTCTGAATTGAAATCACCAGAAAGGATAAGCTACTTGAAGACTTTAAACAAAAAAAACCCTTTCAGGATTCCGAAAGGGCTTCTGTGCAGAGGAGGAGGGATTCGAACCCCCGGTACCTCACGGTACAACGGTTTTCAAGACCGCCGCGATCGACCACTCTGCCACTCCTCTGTGATACTAGGCTATGCTGATTTGAGAATGCAAAAGTAGCTGCTTAAAGTTTTTTAGCCAAACCCTTTTCTTCTTTTTATTTGTCTTCCTCTCTTTTTATCGATAAAAATTTCAACTCCCTATCCTATCCCTTAAAATTTATAGTATATAGATGAGGATTTAATTCGATTCAAGTTTTTTGATTCGCTTTACGCCCAAAAAAAGCTTTTCTCTGCTCTCGTTCTCTCTGCTTTTCCTCCGCCAAATCAAAACTTACATTGACTTCAAAGCAGACCAAAACAATCACAGAAGTAAGGTACAACCACAGCATCAAGGCAATCACCGTACCTATGGATCCGTAGAGTTTATTGTAGCTCGCAAAATTTTCTAGGTAAAAAATAAAGGCATAAAAGGAAAGTGTAATCAGGAAGCCTGCAAGTTGGGCACCGGTAGAAAAGAAGTTCCATTTGTCGTGAATGGCAGGGGCAAAGCGAAATATAAATGCAGAGGTGAGGTAGAAAACAAACAAAAGCACCAGGAATTTCAAGGCATTAAATAGAAAAATCAAAATTCCGCTAGATAGAAGAAATTTTTCCTGTAGATCGTGGAGCCAATACTCTCCAATGATCATGACGGTGCTGGCTGCAATGATGGTAAATACCAGCGCTAGCACAATAAAGATGGCTATGGTTCTACTGGCCAACCAACCCCGATTTTCCTTGGTTTTATATACTGCATTGAAGGAATTCATCATGGAGACTACTCCCTGGGTGGAAGCATACAGTGCAAAGAAAAAACCCAAGGAAAGTAGGCTCTGTCGTGGTTTTGATACAATATCCAGTAGAGTAGAGGAAATGCTGGCAAAGACTTCCTCAGGCATTATCCCTTCCACAAACCCTAGGATGTTTTCGGTAGTCACCATGGGAAAAAAAAGTTGTAGGTAGGGAACCAGGTTAAGCAAAAAAAGGAGCAAAGGAAATAAAGCTATGGTATAGCTAAAGGCCATGGATCCTGCCCGCTCGGTGATGTCGTCTTTTTTTAGTTGTTGGATAAAAATGCGCAGTACGTCGTAAAGATTTTTGCTTCGGGTCCCAAAGTGAATTTTTTTCAACAGCCTGGCTTTGAGCTGTAGCCTAATCCTCCACTTTGAAATTTTTTCCTTCATCTCCAATAGAAGGTTTAGTTAAAAAAAGGCGCCAACACTTGCAGTAAATTTTTTGGGGGTCGAGTAGGCTGCTGACTTTCTTTTTTGAGAAAAGCCAAGCTGGTCCATCCTCGGGCAATTTGTTCCCCTGCCTCATTGCTTACCTGGTATTCAAATCTAATCTTTACACCAGGGAGTTCAGGAATGACCGTATGGATGCTGAGCAAATCATCGTATTTTCCTGGCTTGAGGTAAGTGATATGATTTTCTAAAACTGGCATAAGTATGCCACTTTCCTCCATTTCTCGGTAAGAAAACCCCACGGATCTCATGGCTTCTACCCGGGCTACCTCAAAGTACATGGCGTAATTCCCGTAATACACGTAGCCCATTTGGTCGGTTTCTGCATAGCGCACACGGATTTGGGTTTTGGATGTAAACATGTCAGTAAATGTTGGCAGCGTTGAGTGCCCGCTGGTAGCGGTTGGCATTTTGCAAATGCTCCGCATAATTTACAGCAAAGGAATGGTAGCCTGAAAAATCCTCTTTGGCGCAGAAGTATAGAAATTCATGCCTTTCTGCGTTCAATACCGCATCCAAAGAGTTCATATCTGGCAAGTTAATAGGACCAGGAGGAAGCCCCGTATACTTGTAGGTATTGTAGGGACTATCTATTGCCTTGTGACTATTGAGAATGCGTCTCAAGCTAAAATCCCCCACGGCAAAGACCAAGGTAGGGTCTGCTTGCAGGGCCATTCCCATACGAAGGCGGTTGAGGTACACCCCTGCTATTCTTGCCCGCTCGTCTATTTTTTGACTTTCTGCTTGTACTATAGAGGCTAAGGTACTTACCTCTTGTTGGCTAAGTCCAAGCGATTCAGCTTTTTGCTTTCGCTCCTCCGTCCAGAAATTTTGGTACTCCGTATGCATCCGATCAATCAGGCCTTCCGCACTGGTGTTCCACCACAATTCGTAGGTATTGGGGATAAACATGCTCAGGATGGTTTCTTCCTCAAACCCAAACTTTCTAATGTAGGCTTTATCCTGAAGTAGGGCCAATACCTGTTCCTTGGGGACTTCCAAACGGGCAGTTATTTTTTCAGCCAATTCCTCTTGGGTTCGTATGGTATTGAAAGTCACTTGGACGGGGACCTGGTTTCCAGATCGTAGCAATCTAACCAAATCTAAATTGTTCATTTTGGGTTCTACCTTGTACAAACCAGGCTTCACTGCCTCTTGATATCCCAAAACTTTGGCTACAAAACCAAAACTAAGGGCATCGTTGATGACCTTTTCTTCGTATAGAGAATTTACTACAGCAGGGTAGTCTGCACCCGTAGGAATTTTTAGTAGGTAGGATTCCCCTTGATCGATCAAGGCATTGGGACTTAAGAAGACCTGGTAAAAGTAGAAAGTCATGGAGATGACCAAGACCGAACCAGCCACCAGAAGAACTAAGAGAAATTTTTTACCTTTTTTTAATTCCATAGCTAACAAAAGTAGGAAATATACTTTTACAAATTCCTATTCCCGTACTAGCATAGGCATATCCATGATTGGCGAGACCGTGTAGATGCCCTTATGGTCAGAGGAGAGTAAAGAGAAGCATCCTTTGACCTTGGTAGAGTGTGAAGAATTATTTAATTTAATTTATGTTTTACCTTCCAGTCACCTGTATGGTGCTTTTTCATCAAGGAAAATTATTTGCTGCTCAAAGGTCTCCGGGAATGGAGTTGCCGGGTATGTGGGAATTCCCAGGGGGTAAGGTGGAACCTGGAGAAGACCCTCAGACATGTTTGGTCCGTGAGATTCAAGAAGAGTTGGCCATCGGTATTGAACTTCTCCTTCCCTTGACCCCAGTAGAATACTGCTACCCTTCAAAAAACATACTCTTACTACCTTTTCTGGCTCGTTGGAAGTCGGGTAAGGTGCTCCCGCAGGAGCATTCCCAGGTGGCCTGGCTAGAGAAAGGGCAGCTTTTTCAACTTGCATGGGCGTCAGCAGACCTACACGTAGTGAAAGAGGTGGACTTGCATTGGGAGCAATTGATAAAGGAAAATGTAGAATAAATGGCTGAATTTCTGAAGCTTTACCAAGAAAATCCCGACCCTCGTCGGGTGCAGCAGATAGTTGAAATATTGAGGTCAGGTGGTGTCATTATCTATCCCACAGACACGGTGTATGGAATAGGTTGTGACATTACCCAACAAAAGGCGGTAGAGAAAATTTGTAGGATCAAGGGAATCAATCCTAAAAAGCATAATTTTTCCATCGTTTGTGCCGATTTAAGACATCTCGCCCTGTACACAAGAGTGATTCCCAAGTCCGTGTTTAAGTTGATGAAAAAGGGCCTTCCTGGACCCTTTACCTTTATTTTGGAGGCGAGTTCCCAAGTTCCAAAAATACTGCATAGCAGCAAGAAAACCGTGGGTATTCGGGTCCCAGACCATAAAATCCCTCGTGCTATTGTTGAAGAATTGGGATATCCTATCCTTTCTACATCTTTGATAAACGAAGAGTTAGCCTTGGAATACAGCACCAATCCGGAATTGATTTTTGAAAAATACCAACATCTCGTAGACTTGGTCATAGATGGAGGACCAGGATCTTATGTGTCTTCTACGGTGGTGGATTGTACGGGAGATGAGGTAAGTTGCCTTCGTGAAGGCCTTGGAAAAATGGAAGATTTGTATTGAATTCTGTTTTTTCAATACCCTAAAGGATCTTGCTAGTTATTTCATCCAGCGACTGAGAAATTCCGCAAATTGTACTTTGTAAAGATCTCCCACTGCAATGTGCTGGTCCCCTATCTGTATGGTGTTTTTTGAGACCGAATCTATTTTGTTTAAGGCTACGATAAAGGAGCGATGTACGCGCATGAATTGATCGGATGGAAGCAATTCTTCCATATTTTTCATGCTAGTTAGAGAGAGTAAGGGATGCTTTTTTGAAGAGATATGGACTTTTACATAGTCTTTGTAGGCCTCCACATGGGTAATGTCTTGAAGTACTACCTTGATCAGTTGGTACTCCACTTTTAAGAAAATATATTCTGCGTTTGGTCTTGATGCCTCGGATCTGGATAAAGTAGTATTTTCCTTGGTACCAAAAAAGTGGAAGGCTTTGGTGGCAGCACTAAGAAAATCCTCATAGCTATAGGGCTTCAATAGGTAATCCAAAGCATCTACTTTGTAGCCTTCTATGGCAAACTGATGGTAGGCAGTACAAAAAATAATCCTTGGAGGGCTGGTATTTTTCTTTCCATCAAGAATCCTTGCCAATTCCATTCCGGAAAGGTCGGGCATTTGAATATCAAGGAACACCAGTTGAATTTCGTGTTGATTGACATAGGCTAAGGCTTCAATGGCACTAGAAAATTTGGCTTGTAATTCTAAAAATGGGGTTTTCTCCACAAATTTAGCCAAAAGATCTAGGGCTAAGGGTTCATCGTCTACGGCGACACAAGAAATTTTCATGCCAAATTAATTGTCAAATTGACCAAATATTCCTCGCTATTTTCATTTTTACCCGCTTTTAATCTATGTTTTTCTGGGTAAAGTAAACTTAGCCTTCTCTTGGTATTTACCAATCCAATACCATTTTCTTTAGCTTCAGGACTTTCAGTAGGTAATGGAAAAATGTGATTTTTAGTTTCAAAAAAAACAGTATTGCCCATCAGCTCCATGCGAATATGTATATCACAGTCCTTTTGGGTACTCACCCCGTGCTTGAAACAATTTTCTAGGAAAGGCAAAAATAGCATGGGAGCGATGACTAGATCGTCTTTGGGCTCTTCCAAGGAGACATGCAATCGTACTTGCGGAGAAAGTCTCATTTTCATCAACTCGATATAATCCTCCATGAATTTGACCTCTTTGCTCAATACGGTTTCATTTTTTTGATTTTCATAGAGCACGTAGCGCATCATTCTAGAAAGAGTAAGCAGGGCTTCCTGTGCCTTGGATTTATCCAGATTGGTTAAAGAATAAATATTATTTAAGGTGTTGAAAAAGAAGTGGGGATTGATTTGCGCTTTGAGATAAGAGAGCTCGGCATCGATCCGCTGTCGTTCTAATTCAGCTCGAAAGGCTTCATCCTTTTGCCATTTGCTTACTAGGGCCACAGAAGTACTCAATCCAATGGAAATACCGTAAAGTAGCATTTGAAAAACATCCCCTGGAATCCATCTTTTTTTGGCGACAAATGGCTTCCCTGGATTAAAAAGTTCGTGCATTTTTTGGGCAAAATCAGTAAAATCTTCGAAATAAACGATCAAACCATAAAAAAGAAAAGCCCCACCTAAGATCACTAGCAGGTATTGGTAATTTTTTCCTTTTAGTAGAAACCGAGGAACTAAGGCTTCAGAATTGGTGTAAAAAATGGTAATCAGGAGAGAAATCAAAAAGATCTGCTTCCACCAAAATTGCTGAGGAAGATCAATTTCTCCCATGCGCATGGAAAGTGGAGAAAGAATGAGCAAAACTACACATAGCATCACCCAGCCCAAAAAATGGACTAATATGGAGAGCTTTCGTTTGGGAGTGGGCGAATTCATGACTATCCTCTATAAAGTGAAGCTAAGTTATTTTTTGGCTACTATTTCAAGTAAATCTACCAAATTCCTTTACTGCCCTATGAAAAGGGGATTTTTCCGTACAAAAGCTGCTTACTTAAGCGTTAAAATCTTGGTCTTGCGTTTGAGGGAATTGGTCGAGGAATGACTTGATCTGGTCTACTCGATAGAATAAGCTGAAACAATCCCCCCATCTTCGAGGTATATAAGAGGAGATAAAAATTCTCATCCGAAAACTAAACCATGAAAACAGTAACTTTTGCAGTATCCTTATTACTTTTTTTTATTAGTCATTTCACCTTCGCACAGCAAACCAGCAACAGTCCCGCTCCTGTAAGAATCATTGGTATAGCCAAGGATTTGAAGACTGGAGAAGCGATAGGATACGCTACGGCTGCACTCTATAAGACAGGAACAGAATTGTCTGTAGCCGGAGCAGTAGCCGATGGGAATGGCGTATTTTACATTACCGGCTTTGAACTTGGTACCTATGAATTGCAAGTATCTTTTCTAGGCTTTGAGACCGTAAAGCGTACGGTAAACGTGAATTCCCTAGAAGTAGATATCAATCTCGGGGAAATCGCCATGTCAGACGAGGGGCTTGCCTTAGAAGAAGTGACGGTACAAGGCCAGCGAGAATTGATCGAGGAGCGGGTAGATAGAACCATATATAAGGCTGAAAATGACCGCACCACGGCAGGGGGAGATGCCACGGACGTACTCCGCCGAGTACCCATGCTTTCTGTAGATTTGAATGGCAATGTATCCATGCGAGGGAGCTCCAACATTCTCGTATTGATAGATAATCGTCCTTCTGCCATTGCCGCCTCCTCCATCGCGGATGCCTTGAGACAAATTCCTGCTGACGAAATCAAAGCAGTGGAAGTGATCACCTCTCCTTCAGCAAGATTTGATGCCGAAGGAACTTCTGGAGTAATCAACATCGTGACCAAGAAAAATAACTTGCAAGGCATGACCCTCAACATCAATTCTGCGGCAGGTTGGAGAGGTTCCAATTTGGGCCTTCAAGGATCAGCACGAAAAGGTAAAATGGGCTTTTCCTTGGGTGGATTTGGGCGTTCAGGATACAATATTTTGGGTAGCTTCGACAACCAGCAAGTGACCAACCTCGCCAATGGAAATGTATCTACATCCAAACAATCTGCCGATACCGAGCGAAGTGAAATTTTTGGTCGCTACAATTTTGGAGTGGATTACGAAATTGATGACAAAAACTTCATTACAGGTGCCGTCAATTTTGGGATACGAAATTCTGAAAACTGGCAATACAATTTTCTTACGCAGAATTCATTAAATAATATAGTACGAGCGCAGCAAAATCGGGAAACAAACACCTTGGACAACTCCAATTCGGTGGATGTGAGTTTGAACTACACCAAGACCTTTGAGAAAAAAGGAAAGGAATTGAGTTTTCTGACCCTTTATTCCAAAAACAATCGAGAAAACTCCTTTACAAACACGCTTTTTGAAGAAAATAATCTAGAGTCCATTTTTTCTAGGTTAAAAAACGTGAATCCAAGCAAGAACGAAGAATTTACCCTTCAAGTGGATTACGTCACGCCAATGGATGAAAAAGGCACTCAAATCATAGAATATGGGGCCAAAAATATCTTGCGTAAGGCCTATTCTGATTTCTCCTACTTCTTAGCTCAGGGCCCTACAGGTGCCTTTGTAGCCTTGCCAGACCCTACCTTGAGCAATGAATTTAGCTACGATCAAAATGTAACCGCAGGATACCTGTCTTACACCTTTCAACTGTTGAAAAACTATACCTTGAAGCCAGGCCTACGTTACGAGTACACTACCATCCAAGCTGACTTCAAAACGGACTTCAAGGCCGAGATTCCGTCTTATGGAACGCTAGTTCCTAGCGTAAACGCGAGCAGAAAATTAAAGAATGGCAACATGATCAAGTTGGCTTACAACAGACGTATCCAACGGCCCTCCCTTCGTTTTCTCAATCCCAATATTGAAGCATCCAATCCCCAGCAGCTTTCTCAAGGTAATCCTGAGCTAGATCCGGAATTGACCGATAACTATGAGATCGGGTACAGCACCTTTATCAAGGGGACTACCTTGAATTTCACTGGATTCTATAGAAATACGACAGGGTCGATACAGACCATTCGCAACGTGCGTGAAGATGGAATCATCTTTACCAGTTTCGAAAATATTGGTCGCGAGCAGGCTGTAGGTACCAACTTGTTTTTCAATGTGAACCTCAACAACAAACTTTCTTTGAATGGAGGGATGGACCTGTACTATTCCATGCTAGACAATGGACTGACCGATCCCACATTTGCAGCACAAAATGAAGGCTTTGTAGTGAGTGGACGTGCCTTTGGTAATTATACGCTACCTAAAGATTGGCAAATTCAGCTTTTCACCTTCGCTAGAGGCCGTCAGGTACAGTTACAAGGCTTCTCTGGTGGATTTGCTGCCTATGGGTTAAACTTCAACAAGCAGTTTAAAGAGAAAAGAGGTTCCTTTGGTTTTGGTGCAGAAAACTTCCTAATGAAGGAGATGGTTATTCGCAACGAAATCGTGACGCCAACCATTTTACAAAACAGTACCTCTCGACTTCAGAATCTCAACTTTAAAATCAATTTCAATTACAGAATTGGTAAAATGAGTATGGACCAAAGACCTCGCAAAAGAAAGTCTGTCAATAACGACGATTTGAAAGATGGGGGAGAGGGAAATCAAGGAGAGCAAGGCGGAGGAGCTCCTATTCGAAACAGATAAATTACCCTTAAACAAAAACAAGATAGATTGTATCTAAAATCCCGAATTTATTGAATTCGGGATTTTTTTTGGTAAAAAAAACCAGATGTGGGAAGCATCTGGTTTAAAAAGATTTTTCAGCCTGGAATTAGGACCTGTAGAGCACCTTATTGATGGCTTCCACGGTTCGTTTTACGTTAGGAATCGTCACTTCTATGTAGGAAGGAGCATAACTCAAGGGGACGTCCATGGAGTTGACGCGCACCACGGGAGCATCCAAATAATCAAACGCATGGCGCTGGAAATGGTAGGTGAGCTCCGAAGAAATACCTGCTAAGGGATTTGCTTCTTCTACAATAACTACGCGATTGGTCTTTTTCAAAGATTCTACGCAGGTAGCATAGTCAATGGGACGAACGGTTCTTAAATCAATCACCTCACATTCAATCCCTTGTTTGGCCATTTCCTCTGCTGCTTCAAGAGTTACTTTCATCATTTTCCCAAAAGAAATAACCGTCACTTGGTTGCCTTTTCGCTTGATGTCCGCTAAGCCGATTGGAAGTAAATATTCCCCATCGGGCACCATACCCTTGTCGGAATACATCACTTCAGACTCCATGAAGATGACTGGATCAGGGTCACGAATGGCAGACTTCAGCAATCCCTTGGCATCGGATGGATTGGAAGGAACTATAACCTTAAGTCCTGGGGTGTTGGCAAACCAGTTTTCAAAGTTGGAAGAGTGAGTGGCTCCCAATTGGCCTGCATTGCCTGTTGGGCCACGAAATACGATAGGCACGGAATAGGCGCCGCCCGACATGGCATACATTTTAGCTGCAGAGTTGATGATCTGATCGATAGCCACCAAGGAAAAGTTGAAGGTCATGAATTCGATGATGGGCTTCAATCCATTCATGGCAGCGCCTACACCTAGGCCAGCAAATCCAAGTTCTGAGATGGGGGTATCGTATACGCGCTCGGGACCAAATTCATCCAGCATCCCTTGGGATACTTTGTAAGCACCGTTGTATTCGGCAACTTCTTCACCCATTAAAAAGACGTTTTTGTCTCTTCTCATTTCCTCGGACATCGCCTCTCTCAAGGCTTCCCGAAATTGTAGTTCTCTCATTGCTTAGGGACAAATTTTTGGCTCGTAAAAATAGAAAGGAATCGGGCATTTGCAAAGCCTATGCATTTCTTTGTCTTTAGCGGCACTCAGCCGAGGTAGATGGTTTTCAGATTGACAAATTCCAAGATCCCTTGTTTGCTCAATTCTCGTCCATATCCAGACTTTTTGATTCCTCCAAAAGGCAACATTGGATGAGAGGCTACTTGTGCATTGAGAAACACTACCCCCGATTCTATGTACACAGCAAAATCCGCTCTGGGGTTAGTAGTCCAGATGGAGGCGCCTAAGCCATATTCGGTAGCATTGGCCAAAGCAATTGCTTCTTGAAATGAGGCTACCTTAAAGAGGCTGGCCACTGGCCCAAAAAGTTCTTCTGAAAAAGCAGGGGAACCTTCGGGTATGTTTTCTAATACGGTAGGTTCGAAGATTGCCGAACCCGGTTCTGGTGCCTTGCAACCTATCAAAACTCGAGCGCCAAGGGCTACAGTTTCACGCACTTGCTGGTAAAGTTCTGCAGCAAGGTCAGGCCGCGCCATGCAAGCATAGGAAGCCTGTTCATCCAATGGGTTTCCTGGTCTTAGCTTTTTGAGTTCTTGAAGAAAAAGTTCTACAAAGGCATCGTAAACGGGCTCCTCAATGATAAACCGTTTGGCAGCAATGCAGCTTTGTCCAAAATTGACCATTCGGGCCTTTACTGCTGTGGAGGCTGCGAGTGGGAGGTCTGCGTCTGCAAGGACGATAAATGGGTCACTACCTCCGAGTTCGAGCAGTGATTTCTTTAAATTTTTTCCTGCGGCAGCTGCCACAGTGGCCCCGGCTTTTTCACTGCCTGTAAGACTTACGCCTTTGATTCGAGGGTCATCCAAAAGGGCAGTAGCGCTAGGGCCATCCAGCAACAGGCTTTGAAAGCAACCGGGAGGAAACCCGGCTTCTTTAAAAAGGCGCTGGATTGCCAGAGCGCATTGGGGCACATTCGAAGCATGTTTGAGTACCCCCACATTTCCTGCGATCAGCGTAGGGACTGCAAAGCGAAATACCTGCCAGAACGGGAAATTCCAAGGCATTATTGCCAAGATAATCCCTGAAGCCTGGAAGATGACCTTTGCTTTGGTTTGGTCTGGGAGAATAATGGATTCGGGGGCTAAAAACTCATCTACTCGCTCCGCATAAAATTCACAGACGAGGGCACATTTTTCAATTTCGGCGCGTGATTCGGAAATTACTTTCCCTACTTCAAGGCTAATGAGTCGCGCCAATTCCTCTTTTCGAGCGCGCAATAGTTGGGCGAGTTGGCGAAAAAGGTATGATTTTTCTAAGCTTGATTGTGAGCGCCAGGAATCAAAGCAATGCTCCGCCAAGGCTAGTGCCTTTTCTACTGCTTCTGGAGTTGTGGATGGGTATTCCTGCAGGATCTCTCCATTCCAGGGATTGATCGAAAGAAAAGAACTCATTTTTCAACTGCCTTACCTGCCTCTTTCCAGGCGTTAATTCCACCTTCCAGCATGTATACGTGTTTAAACCCCATTTTATGCATGGCATCTGCGGCCTTTCGCGTGCGACTGCCCGAGCGGCAATAGAGCAAATAGGTTCCTTTTTTGTTTAAGCTAGCTACTTGCGTAGCGAAATCGGGGCTTAGAAAATTAACCGTAGTGGCATCAGCCAAATGCCCTTCGGCTACCTCCTCTGGGGTACGTACGTCGATGATTTTCGATTTCTTTTTGGTAGCCAATTTTTCAAATTGGGTAATGGAGAGCACCTGAATCGAATCTGTTGCTGCTGTTTGTGCGAAGCCTTGAAAGCCAAGAAAAAAAAGGAAGGCGAAAAGAACGAAGGTGTTTTTCATCGAAGGATTTGGTTATTGAGGAAACAACTGCCTAATTGACTCGAAAATTTACTGCTTTCTTCTCAATATGCCGCTAAAGATTGGATTGATTTCGGATTCACACAGCTACTTGGATTACCAAACCTGTGAATACCTAGAAGCAGTGGATGAGATATGGCATGCTGGAGATGTAGGGGATCCAAGCATCTTGGAGCTATTGCCGAAGGGGAAACCCGTACGCGGGGTCTTCGGAAATATTGACGATCAAGAGGTTCAAGAAAAATTTCCCGAATGGCAGGAATTTGAAGTAGAAGGAGTGAAGGTGGCTATGACTCATATTGGAGGGCTACCGCCGCGCTATGCCAATGGAGTCAAATCAAGATTGAAGTCCCAAAAAGCACAACTTTTTGTCTGCGGCCATTCTCATATATGCCGGGTAGAGATGGATAGGGAGCTGAATTGCCTGTACATGAATCCTGGGTCAGTAGGCCAACATGGGTTTCACCAGATGCGTACGCTCCTACTTTTTGAATTGGATGCAGGAAAAATCATTAATCTCCGTGTCGTCGAGTTGGGGAAAAGAGGGACTTTACCAACACAAAATAAAAAAAGCGGCTGATGGCCGCTTTAAGAATTTAAAGGCAGAAGGATTATTTTTTGAATGAAGCTTTGATGGCTTCTACATCCACGTTCTTGATCACAGGCTTAGCGCTCAATTGCTTGATTTTGATCACTCGCTCGGTCTGACCTTGTCTTTTTCTTTTCAATTTTCTTTTCAGAGTAGTAACACCCATGGCCCTGTATGTTTAAAGATGAATTTCTAAATCGGACTGCAAAGCTAACTAAACTTATTTTTTCTGCCTACACTTCTTTTGATTTTATTCTGTTCTTTCCAGAAAGATGTCGCCCTCTATTTGGGAATTTTGGATAATTTTGAAAGTAAATCTGGAAAGCCTCATGCAAAAGCCAAGCCTCCCAAAAGGAACCCGTGATTTTGGACCCCTTCAAATGGCGCGTAGAAACTATATTTTAAATGCCATCAAGGAGACTTTTCAGCTTTTTGGATACCAGCAGCTCGAGACCCCAGCTATGGAAAATTTGAGCACCCTTACCGGCAAGTACGGAGAAGAGGGAGATCAATTGCTTTTTAAAATTTTAAATAGCGGAGATTTTTTGAAGGATCTTTCTCCTGCTGATCTTAGTCAGGGAGCAGCAGTGGTCTTGCCAAAAGTGGCGGAAAAAGGGCTTCGCTACGACCTGACCGTTCCCTTTGCACGCTACGTGGCGATGAACCGGGGAGAACTTTCATTTCCCTTCAAGCGATTTCAAATACAGCCAGTCTGGAGGGCAGATCGGCCCCAAAGAGGAAGGTACCGAGAATTTTACCAATGCGATGCCGATGTGGTAGGTACCCGTAGTCTCCTGTGTGAAGCCGAAATTATCCTCATGATCCAAAGGGTATTTTCCCAGCTTGGTATCCCTGCTTACTCCATCAAAGTCAATCACCGGCAACTGCTTGCAGGGATGGCAGAAGCGATTGGTGCTCAAGGAATGGAAGGCCCTCTTTGTGTTGCCATAGATAAATTAGATAAAATTGGCTGGGAAAAAGTGCAGGAGGAGTTGAGGCAAAAAGGATTTAGCGAATCCTCCATACAGGGTTTGAGTCCTTTAGTGCAACTTCCAAAGGGTAGAATGGAGAGCATGTCCGCCTTGGGCGATTTAATAAAACATTCAGAGGTAGGTAGAAAAGGCTTGCAAGAACTTCAAGAGATGATCGATCTTCTAGAAAAAATGGGAGCAACTTTGGAACAATTCGAGTTTGACCCCATGCTGGCTAGAGGACTTTCCTACTACACCGGAGCTATTTTTGAAGTAAAAGTGTTGAACGTGTCCATTGGCTCAGTCAGTGGAGGAGGTAGGTACGACAACCTTACCGGAGTATTTGGTCTATCGGATGTTCCGGGAGTAGGTTTTTCCTTTGGTGTGGATAGACTATACGACGTGCTGGAGGAATTACAGCTTTTTCCTGAGGAGGCGTCTTTAGGAACAAGCCTCTTGCTTTGTCCTGTAGACGAAGAAGGGTTTGACTATACTTTGACCCTTTTGACTCAATTGAGGCAAGCTGGAATAACTACAGAACTTTACCCGGAGGTGGCCAAACTCAAAAAGCAGTTGGAATTTGCTTCTAAAAAGCAGATAGCCCACGTGGGAATTTGTGGGCAAGAGGAGGCAAATTCCCAAACCCTTTCATTAAAAAATTTAACTACTGGACATCAAGAAAAACTTTCCCTTGATCAGGTGGTTAAAAAGCTACTTGGAAATAAAATTTGATTGCCGAGGCCATTCGACAACTATAGATCTCAAAACGACGAAGAGCATGTTTGATTTTATGAGCATGATGGGCAAAGTGAAAGAGGCCCAAGCCAAAATAAAAGAAGCCCAAGCCAAATTGGTTTTGCTTTCTGCAGAAGGGGAGTCTGGAGCAGGTCTTGTAAAGGTGCTGGTCAATGGAGAAAGAAAGGTAATCCGAATCGATTTGGACGAGTCCTTGTTGACTCCGCAGGATAAGGAGATGGTTTCTGATCTGATCGTGGCGGCCACCAACAAAGCGATGGAAGCCATAGACCTCAAAATCAAAGCCGAAATGAAAGCTGCTACCGAGGGAATGATTCCTTCCATTCCAGGGATGGACCTAGGCAATCTTTTTGGATGAAAGCCTGTGCCATTGTCTTACTCAATTACAACGGTGCCGAGGTCTTGCCCCATTTCTTGCCCTCGGTTGTGGCCCATAGCTCTTTTGACATTTGGGTAATTGACAATGCCAGTACTGATACCTCTCTTTATTACCTGAGGCAAGAGTTTCCAACCGTATCTTTGATTTGTCTCTCGGAAAACCATGGCTTTGCTGCTGGGTATAACCTCGGCTTGGAAAAGTTGAGAGGAGGATACGAAACCTTTATCTTGCTCAACACGGATGTGGAGGTGACTCCTTCCTGGGATCAAGATTTGGTAGCTTACTTGCAGACCAATGCAGCATGTGCCGCCGTACAACCCAAAATTTTATCCTGGAAGGAAAAAGAGTATTTTGATTATGCGGGTGCTGGGGGAGGATTTTTAGATGCATTTGGATATCCCTATTGCAGAGGTCGGATTTGGAATACCCTGGAAAAAGACCAAGGACAATACGACGATACCATTTTTGTGGATTGGGCTTCAGGAGCTTGTATGGCAATTCGCTCCCAAGATTTTTTTGACCAACACGGGTTTGACCCCCATTTTTTTGCACATATGGAGGAAATAGATCTTTGCTGGAGGCTTAGGGGGTCTGGAAAAAATATTGCCTACCTAGGAAAGATCACGGTTTACCACCTGGGTGGGGCTACACTGGATCGGGCCAGTCCCCAAAAACTCTATTTAAATATAAGAAATAGTCTGGCTATGATTTACAAGCAGGTAAGCATCCTTCGCTTTATATCCATCTTGCTGATCAAAGGTGGGATTGAAGGAGTAGCCTTGATCAACTACCTGGTTACAGGAAAATTTGCTAATGCCAAAGCTATCGGCAGAGGTTACGCAGATTTCTTTGTTAGTCAAAAATCAAAAAGTTTAAAAACCAAGCACCCTACTACAAAAATAGGGTCTGGGCCTGCATTATTGGTCTTTGCAGAGTACAGCTTGATGGGAAAGAAAAAATTTTCGGATCTTTAATCAAACAAGGCTGGATGATTCTTTTTTCGAAAATAAGTTCGAATTTTCATCATCATGGCCATAGACACGTACAATACCACCGGTGAACCTAAGGTGATAAAGGAAGTGTAAATAAAAAAGAGTCGAATGCTGTCTATGGGAAAATTTAATTTTTCACCAAGTTTGGAGCAAACGCCAAAGGCTCGTTCTTCAAAAAATAGCTTAAGTTTTTCCATGATTGGGTACCAATTGCTCGTGTCGAAAGTACTAAAAAAAACAAGTGATATCCAAATTGCGCTGATAATCAGATTGTTTTGGCTCTTTCCGTTTTTTTTTAGTTGTTCCTTGGTGGGTTATTCCCAAGGACAGGAGAAGAGTCTGGAAGACCAAGTATTTTCTCAGATCAAGGTAGGACCCATGGAGCCCAGGGTACAGGGGGATTCTTTGTATTTCAAAGTCTTGGGTAAAATCCCTCATACCTCTAGCACCGCTTCTTTCCTTTCCCAGCTGCAACTTCTTTTAGTAGGATCACAAGACACCCTAGACCTGGGTCCCATATCCTACAATAGAAAAGGAGGTATTTGGAACCTAGAGCAAGAAATAGTACATGCCTATCAAGACTGGATGGAAGCCTCTTCATTGCTTGTAGTGCATCATTCCAAAAAATCCTCCAAGAGATCCGCCCCCTTATATAAGGTGTTGGCGGTTGGGGTAGTTGCTCCCCAACGCTTGGTGCTGCTTGGACATGGTATGCCAGGAGAGCACCTGCCTGAAACAGGTAAATTCGTTCATCCTTCTTCTTACCAACCCACGATTGCTCAAGAAGCTACTTTTGTCCTGAGGTTTTCTCCAGGATCTTCTTTGCTTTCTTCAGAACTAGGCAACCGGGATGTTTGGGATAATATGAGGCAATTTCTTCAAAAAAATTCCAGCCTTCAGTCCGTGAGAATTACAGGATTACAATCTCCCGAACAGGCAGAAGGCAGATCAAGTCAGCTTGGCTACCAACGTGCCAAAGAAGTAGAAAAAAAATTTCTTGAAATCACTCCCCAGTTCGATCCCGCTTTAGTTCGGGTAGATTCTAGGTGGAACGATTGGTTTGATTTCCGGAAGCAGCTTGCCTCTTATTCAGGACTATCCGATGAAAGAAAGGAGATCTATATTGAAATTTTGCAACAAGCAGCCTCTTTTATAGAAGTGGGCAACCATTTACGAAAGTTGCCTGATTTCCAAAAAGTATCTGCAGCCTTGTATCCCAACTTGAGGGCAGTGACCATTGAAATAAAAGCCAAGCCCTACCTGGGGCTAAGCCGCGAGCAATTCCTAAGGCTGCAACAATCCCTCCTACTCAAGGCAAAAAATAATATGAGTAAAGAGGAATGGGCCATCGCCGCTGCCGAAGCTGAGGACTGGGAAGAAAAGGGATTTTTTTATTCTAAAATGGCTGAGTTTTACCCATCACCTATTCCTTACAACAATCTGGCTATAGTGAGGATGCGACAAGCACAGCTTCAGAACGATACAGGCTCTAGAGAAATCCTCCTGGATGAAGCCTTGAGGCTTTTAGAAGCTGGTACCTCCCTTGGAGAGCTGCCTCAGGCGGTGTATAATCAAGGACAAGCTCTGGTTCTTCTCGGAGACTATTGGGAGGGGTATAAAAAAATCTCTGAAGTGACGGCGCTAGCCAAGGGGACTGAATTAGGCAGAGAGAGTGAATTGCTCCGAGGGGCATTAGATATATGGAGAGGGGACTACAAATTGGCTACCCTTCGATTTGAAACCCCCATAACAGAAGCAAAGGACTATTTTAACAAGGGCTTGGCCTTCTATTTGCTTGGAGAATACATGCAGGCAACGCTTGCATTTGAGGAATCTGTGCTCATGAGTAGGGAGCTTGGATACGGATACTATGGCTTGGCCTTAGTAGCCATGCAGCTGGGTCAAAAGGACATTGCTACCCTTCACCTGCAAAAGGCAATTAAAAATGTGTCTTTACAAAGAAAAGTAGTACTGGATCCCCATTTTAAGGAGCTAGATCTCAAACAGGTGGTGTCTGGAGTGGAATGAGTTTTACTTGGAATTTTTCCGAATATTTTCTCTCAGAAGGGGAATTATTCTAAAGAAAAAAAGAATCCCGAAAGAGAACTATTTATTTTTTTTGAAAAAAACAGAACAATATTTAGCTAAGAAAATTTGTTTTTTCTTTAAGATTATTTAACATTGAATGTTGAGAAATCACAATCAAACCCAAAATTTCAGCCTATGAGTAAAATTACTTAACCTAATTCCTTTTCTCACCTAGCATCGACCGATGTCAAACCTATCGGTTTTTTTAGTCAGCAGGTCATCAGACCAGGTATAGGCGCAATAAATACCAAATCAAAAAATAGTGGCACTTATTGCAATTATTTTAAGAATAATCGCAAACGATTGCATAATTAATTAACAAACAAGTTATTGAGATTAATCTTGTTACCCAATCTATCTATGTTTATGAAAAATGTTTACAAAATCCTAAGTGTGTGCCTTACGCTCTTAGTGCTTTCTGTCTCGGCTGCTTATGCGCAGAAAACGGTGACAGGTACAGTACTTGATGAATTTGGCACGGGCCTTCCTGGTGTGTCTATCCTTGTGAAAGGAACCACAACCGGTACTGCCACGAACATTGACGGTAAGTATACCCTCAGTGTTCCCAACGACCAAGCAACCTTGGTATTCTCTTTTATCGGATATACTACCATCGAACAACTGGTAGGAGCAAGAAGCGTAGTTGACGTTTCTATGAAGCCTGATGAAAGAACCCTTGCTGAATTAGTTGTAACGGGTTACTCTATCGATACTCGAAGAGAAACTACCGGTGCGATTGCCACAGTAAGCCCTAAAGACTTGACTATTATCCCAACAGGTAACGTTGAGCAAACCCTACAAGGACGTGTATCTGGTGTGACGGTAATTACCAACGGTCAGCCAGGAACTTCTTCCATCATTCGTGTACGTGGATTCGGTGCCTTCGGTGGTAACGAGCCTTTGTACATTGTGGATGGAGTGCCTACTGGATCTACTGACTTTTTAAACCCAGATGATATCGAGTCCACTACCGTATTAAAAGATGCAGCTGCAGCTTCCATTTACGGTGCTCGTGCAGCTAACGGCGTTATCGTCTACACTACCAAGCAAGGTGCTAGAGACAAGAAGTTGCGCGTTGATTACAATGGTATGTATGGTATCACTGATCCAGGTACTGGAATCGAGATGTTGAATCCTCAGGGATATGCAAACATCACTTGGCTAGCAGAGAAAAACACTGCTGCCTTGCAGAACCGTGCTCCAGCCTATGGACACCCTCAATTTGGTACCGGTGCTACTCCAGTAATGCCATATTACTTGAGCTCAATTAGCAGAAACCCAACTACAGGTGCATTTAGCGTGCTTTCTGGTCAGCCAGGCCCATTAACTGCTGCTCAAATCGAAGAGCAAAGAGGTTGGTACAATATCGATCCTGCAAAAGGAACTATCCGTCAATTGACTAGAGCAATGACTGGAGAAGGTACCGATTGGTATGCTGCATTGACTCGTTTTGCTCCTTTGAATAGACATTCCTTAGGCTTCAATGGCGGTTCAGAAACTTCTAGATTCTTCATTGGCTTGGGTGTTCAAGAGCAAGCAGGTATCATGATCGGGAACAATTTTAAAAGATATTCTTTGCGTGCCAACTCTGAGTTTGATGTAACCAAGCGAATTCGTGTAGGTCAAAACTTCCAAGCTACTTACCGTCAGGTATTGGGTCAGCAAGGGGGAGCTGGTGGACGAGGCGTATCTGATGACGAAAACGACATCCTTCAGGCATTCCGCATGCCATCCATCATCCCAGTGTATGATGAGTTTGGTGGTTATGCAGGTACTGCTTCTAGAGGTTTCAACAACCCAAGAAACCCAGTTGCAAACCGTGATGGTCAGGATAATAACAGAAACTTCAATGCAAATGCCTTTGGTAATGTGTATGCGGAGTGGGACATCATCGATGACTTGACTTTCAGAACTTCTGCAGGTGGTCAGTACAACAACTTTTACTTTTGGGGTTATTCAAGACTTCAGTACGAAAACTCAGAAAACAACTCTGCGTTTGGCTACAATGAAGGAAGTGGATTCTCATTCGGATGGACATTTACCAACACCTTGTCCTACAAGAAGAAAATTAACAAGCATGATTTCAATGTATTGGTAGGTCAAGAGGCTTTGAATTCAGGTGCAGGAAGAAACATAAGTGCTAACGGTCAAAATCCGTTCTCTACCGATCCTAACTTCATTACTATTTCAAACTTACCAGTAGGAACGCGTCAAGTAAACTCTGACCAATTCAAAGGAGTTAACTTCAACTCTTACTTTGGTCAGTTGCGTTATACCTTCGATGACAAATACATTGTAAGTGCGGTAATTCGTCGTGACGGTTCTTCTCGATTTGGTATTAATTCTAGATACGGGGTGTTCCCTGCATTCTCTGCAGCTTGGAGAGTTTCTTCTGAATCCTTCTTGCAAGGTGCTACTTGGATCGACGATTTGAAGATCCGAGGTGGTTATGGTGAAATGGGTAACTCCAACAACGTAGATCCCAACAACCAGTACTCTTTGTTTGCTGGTAACGTAGGTGCTTCTTCTTACGATATCACTGGATCTAACTCTGGTGCTACCATTGGTTTTAGAAGATCTCGTATCGGTAACCCGAACGCACAGTGGGAAACTGCTGTTACTCAGAACATTGGATTTGATGGTACCTTCTACAATGGTCGTTTGGATATTATCTTTGACTGGTGGAGAAAAGACACCAAAGACTTGTTGTTTACTGTGCCTATTCCATTGACTGCGGGTAGCAACGCATCCCCTCCAGCGGTTAACATTGGAGAGATGTTGAACAAAGGTCTTGACCTTTTGGTAACTACTCGAGGAAACTTAACTTCTGACTTGACTTATGAATTGACTGTAACAGGTTCTACGTTAAAGAACGAGATTGTTTCCCTAGCTCCTGGCTTGAGCTTCATCACTTCAGTTAACCCTTCATACCGTGGTATTCAGCCTATCCGTAATGCGGTAGGTCAGCCACTTTCTTCTTTCTTTGGATTCAACACGCTTGGATTGTTTAGAAATGCAGAAGACGTGTCCAAGCATGCCAAACAAGACGGTGCTGCTCCAGGTCGTTTCAAGTTTGAAGACGTAAATAAGGATGGTACTATCACTCCTGCTGACCGTGTGTTCCTCGGAAATCCAGTTCCTGATTTCACAGGAGGTATGAACTTCACTATAGGTTACAAATCATTTGATGTCTCTGCTTACTTGTATACTTCTATTGGTAATGAAATTTGGAACCAATCTCGTTGGTTTACTGACTTCAACCAGACTTTCGAAGGTGCTGCTAAGGCAAAGAGATTGCTTGAAGCTTGGACTCCTCAAAACTTGGATGCAACTATTCCAATCGTAGAGCGTGTGTCTAACTTCTCTAACGCCAACGTAGCCAACTCGCATTACATTGAGGATGGTTCTTACTTGAGATTCCAGAATTTAACCCTTGGATACTCTGCTCCTGCTAGCGTTTTGCAGAAGTTGAAAATGGAAAGATTGAGAGTGTTCGGTTCCGTAAACAACCTATTCACCATTACTGGTTATGAAGGATTGGATCCTGCAGTAGGTGGAGATGTTGACTTGACTTTCGGTATTGACGTAGGTAATTACCCAGTTACTAGAGGTTGGACTTTCGGTCTTAACTTAAGCTTCTAAGATTTAATATTTAAATAGTATTTAAATTTCTCAAACATTTAAATTTGAATCGAGTTATAAACTATAATTGATTAAACAAATGAATAATTTCAAATTAAAAATCGGTGTCCTACTTGCATCCGGAGCGATGTTGGTAGCAGTGAGTTGTAGCGAGGAGTTTTTGGAAGTCCCGCCGGTTGGCCAATTGTCTGAAAATCAGCTTATTTCCCTAGCTGGTCTTGATGCATCGTTGATCGCGGCCTATTCCCAAGTAAACGGACGTGGCAACAGACTAGGATCCCCATCCAACTGGGTGTGGGGAAGTATTCGTGGAGGTGAGGCCAATAAAGGTACTGACCCTGGTGACTTTACTACCATTAACCCTATTCAGCGTTTTGAAAACAATGCTGCATCTGGAGAAATGGGTTCAAAGTACAACGTATGTTATGAAGGTATTGCTAGAGCAAATAGCGTGTTAAGACTATTGAAGAAGGCTGGTCCTGATGTGACTCCTACAGATGTGACTCGACTTTCTGCTCAAGCAAGATTCCTAAGAGCGCACTTCTATTTCGAGCTTGCTCGTGACTACGATAAGACTCCTTATGTGGACGAAAATGTAGATTACGGATCTGGCTTGGAAAAAGTGAAGAATGACAAATCTCTTTATCCATTTATCGTAGCTGACTTAGAGTATGCTATTTCTAAGCTTCCTGCTACTCAGCCTCAAGTAGGTCGAGTAAACGTATGGGCAGCAAAATCTTACTTGGCTAAGGTCTACATGTATACTAAGGAATATACCAAGGCAAAAGCGTTGTTTGACGACGTGATTGCCAATGGGGTAACTTCCAATGGCTTGAAGTACGGTTTGGTTCCATACTACGATGACATGTTCCGCGGTAAAAACGATAACCACCAAGAGTCTATCTGGGCGTATCAGTCTGCTGCTAACACGGGATCTGTAGCCAATGCCAACCCTGAGTTTGACTTGAACTTCCCTTACAATACCGGTCCTGCGGGTCCAGGTAACTGCTGCGGATTCTTCCAGCCAAGCTTTACCTTCGTCAATGCTTTCAGAACAGATGCTAATGGCCTTCCACTTTTGGATAAGACTTATAATGGCGCTGCCAATGAAGTGAAAAATGATATGGGCGTAGCTTCAGGTGCTGCCTTTACTCCAGATGCAGGTAATTTGGATCCACGATTGGATCATACCGTAGGTCGTAGAGGTATCCCTTACTTGGATTGGATGGATCACCCAGGTCAAGCTTGGATCCGTAACCAGCCCAATGCAGGACCATACTCTCCAAAGAAGTATGTGTATGCTAAGTCTGAAGCAGGAACCTTCCAAGACAACTCTTCCTGGACCCCAGGTTATACAGGAATCAACTTCATGATCATCCGTTTTGCAGACATCCTATTGCTTGCTGCAGAAGCTGAGATCGAAGTTGGAAGCTTGGAAAAAGCACGTGAGTATGTAAACCGTGTGAGAACTAGAGCAATCAACTCTTTCCTTAAGAGATCCAATGGTACCAATGCTGCCAACTACGTGATTAGCACATACAACACAGCTTGGACCAGCAAGGCTACTGCCCAGTTGGCCGTGCGTCACGAGCGTCTCCTTGAATTGGGTATGGAAGGACATAGATTCTATGACTTACAGCGTTGGGGTACTGCTCAAGCGGAATTGGATTTCTACTTTGCTTACGATGGAGTGAAACTTGCTTCTGCCTTGGGTGGATCCAAGTATGCCGACAAGTTTAAGTGGGTTCCCATCCCTCAAGATCAAATTGACCTAGTAGGTAAGGATATCTTGGTTCAAAACCCGGGTTTCTAAGCTTACTTAGTTATAAAATTTAAAGAGAAGGTTTTCGGACCTTCTCTTTTTTATTGTACTTCGCTAACTTTATTTTTTTCCATAGGGGAATGTGTTATTTTTCTACTCTAATCCCGAAGCTGCATTCAGATGAGTAAGATTTCCTTTCTCCCCTACGTATTTGTTGTCCTAAGTTTTACTGCTTGTCAACAAAAAGATTCGCTTTTTGAACACAAGTCCCCGGAAGAAACGGGTATCGATTTCAACAATGAAATCATCGAATCGGATAGTTTCAATATCCTTACCGACGAATACATATTTAATGGAGGGGGAGTTGCAACCGCGGATTTTGACCGGGATGGATTACCCGATTTATTTTTTACGGGCAATCAAGTACCCAACCGACTGTATTTAAATCAAGGAAAATTTACTTTTAGTGATGTATCTGAAGATGCTGGTATCATGGCAACCGATAGGTGGTGCACTGGGACGGTAGTGGTAGATATCAACGAAGACGGTTGGCCCGACCTCTACGTGGCTACTGCCATGAAAAAAGGTCCTGGGGAAAGAAATAACCTACTTTTTGTGAATCAAGGCAAGGATGCTCAAGGCGTACTTAGATTTAAAGAGATGGCTAGTCAGTACGGCATTGCCGATCCTGGTAATTCCATGGGAGCAGCTTTTTTGGATTACGATTTGGATGGAGACTTGGATCTTTACGTGTTGAATAATGAGCAATTGGCCATTAAACCCACCAATTTCAAGGAAAAAATCACCGATGGTTCTGCTATCAACAACGATTCCTTTTATAAAAACAATGGGGATGGCACCTTTACCAATGTAACCCTAGAAGCTGGGATAACCTACGAGGGCTTTGGATTGGGACTGGCCATAGGGGATGTAAATAACGACGGATGGCCCGACATCCATGTCAGCAACGACTACATTACCAACGATATCCTATATATCAATAATCAAAACGGTGCCTTTTCCAATAAAACTAAGGAAGTCCTTCGACACCAAAGCCAATTCTCCATGGGCTCTGATATGGCAGACCTTACCAACGATGGCTTGCCTGACCTGATCACCATCGACATGCTAGGAGAGGATAGCTATAGAAAGAAGACTACCATTGGAAAAAACGTTTACCAGACCTACATCAACAACGAGCAGTTTGGCTACGAATACCAATACGTTCGAAATATGTTGCACATCAATAATGGTCCTGGTATCCCTTTCAGCGAAGTAGGAATGCTTTCTGGAGTGTATCAAACCGACTGGAGCTGGGCCCCCTTAATGGCTGACATAGACAACGATGGAAGACGAGATTTGTTGATCACCAATGGATTTCCACGAGATATCACCGATAAGGATTTTGCCAATTATAGAGCGGATGTAGGCAATATTGCCTCAATAAGGCAATTGCTAGATTCTATACCCATAGTTAAAATACCGAATTATGCCTACAGGCAAGTGGGAGAATTAGCCTTCGAAGACGTGGGAGAGACTTGGGGATTAAATCAGCCTTCTTTTTCCAATGGTGCCGTTTTAGTCGATTTAGACCTTGATGGCGATTTGGATTATGTGGTCAACAATATCAATGATCCTGCCTTTGTATTTGAAAATAAGCTCAACCAGAAAAAAGAAAAGCCCAATTACCTCAGAGTAAAACTCAAAGGAAATAAAAAGAATCCTGATGGTCTTGGCGCAAAGGTTTGGATCACCTACAACCAAGACCAATTGGGCTATCAAGAAATGCAGGTGGTAAGGGGATACATGTCTTCCACAGAGCCGATTATTCATTTTGGTGTAGATAGCAGCAAGATAGTAAAGGAAGTACTGGTGATGTGGCCCGATGGAAAGGTCAACCGCGTAACGGATGTTGGGTCCAACCAAGTCATAGAAATGGATTATGCATCCGCCTCTGCTGGAACTACTTCGGTAGCAGTAAAAAACTTGGAAGAAGCAAATCAATTGCTGACTGAAGTATCCGCCTCTTTGGGGATAGATTACCTACATCAAGAAGACGACAAAATTGATTTTAACGTACAGCGTACTCTTCCTCACAAACTATCTCAATATGGGCCCACCTTGGCAGTTGGTGACTTGAATGGGGACGGAAGAGAGGATGTCGTGATTGGATCTTCTGCAGGCTTTGCTCCGGTGTGGTATAGCCAAAACCAAGACGATAGTTTTTCCAAGAAAGAATTGCTCCCCAAAGAGTCTATTCGAGAAGAAATCACGGGTATTCTCCTTTTTGATTTGGATCAAGATCGAGACCTAGACATGTATTTGGTTTCGGGCAGCGCTGAGTTTGTTCCCAACGCTCCTGAATATCAGGACAGGCTCTATCTCAACGATGGCAGGGGTAATTTTAGTCTGGATAAAAGAGCTAGTCTTCCTCTAGCAAACGGCAGCGTAGTTCGCGGAGCAGACATAGATGGAGATGGATGGATGGACCTTTTTGTAGGGGGGAGAAGTCCTATAGGTCAATATCCCTTAGCAGAAAAGAGCTTCCTTTTGAAAAATCAAGGAGGAACCTTGGTGGATGCTACCTCTACCTGGCTTCCTGGATTAGAAAAAATAGGCATGATTACCGATGCGCTTTTCTCTGATGTCAATGCCGATGGAAAAGTAGATTTGGTGGTAGTGGGGGAATTGATGCCGATTACCGTGCTGCTCAACAAAGGTACTGCTTTTCAGCTAGCCAAAGAGACTGGCTTGGAATCCTATACCGGTTGGTGGAATTCTATAGCCAGCGCTGACCTTGATCAAGACGGAGATTCAGATTGGATTGTAGGAAATCTAGGTGCTAATAATGCCTATCATCCTTCTGCGGATCGGCCGGTGAAGGTTTATGCCAAAGATTTTGATGCGAATGGTTCGGTGGATCCCATTTCTTTTGCCTACTACAAGGAAAAAATTGGAGGGGAATATCAGGCTTTTCCAAGTCATTTCTGGGACGATTTGATTGGCCAAAGCCCCATGTTTAGACGAAAATTTGATCGCTACAAGTATTTTGCCAAGAGTACTGAGCAGACCTTTTTTACCGAAGAGGAAAAAAAGGATGCCCGAGTATTCACAGGAACATTTGATCGTTCGGTATGGGTAGAAAACCTTGGTGGCGGGAAGTTTTCTATTCATGAATTACCGATACAAGCTCAGCTAGCTCCGATGAATGGTATCGTTGCAGACGATTTTAATGGAGACGGCTATACTGACCTGATGATGGTAGGTAACGATTATGGAAATGAAGTTTTCATTGGTCGATTAGACGCCTCTATAGGTTGGATCCTTTTGGGCAACGGGAAAGGTGAATTGAAGTACATGCCAGGCAGAGCAAGTGGATTTATGGTGCCTGGAGATGCCAAAGCCTTGGTCAAGTTGAGTACTGCCAATGGATCGATGTTGTATTTGGCTTCTCAAAATCGGTCTAAATTGTTAGCCTTCGCAGGAAAGAATTCCAATCTTCGTAACCTTTTACCTCCTGTCGAAGCTATGGCTGTGGTGCTGGATTTTGCAGACGGTAGAAAACAACGGGTCGACCTGGGTTTAGGGGCAGGCTTTGCCTCTCAATCCAGTAGGGTCATCTCCCTGCCCGCAGGAGTCTCTGCGGTAAAAATGATTACCTATCAGGGCAAGGAAGTTCCTTTGAGTCTCCCTACTACCAATTGATCAGCGGTAGAGTGCTCCAGGCCTAGCCTGACAAATATCTTCCATCAGTTCGGCCACCTTGTCGGTGACGTCCTCAAAATACCGCTTTCCTTTTTCGGGAGAGGATTTTTTTGGATTTCCAATCCCAGTGTCTTCGGTCACCTCTGACCATTTTCGTTCTGCCCAGGCCCATTTTTCCCGAATGCCTCGGATGACTGATTTTTTTTCTTTTCCTTCTCCTGCCTCGGTCAAGGGGGCAACCAGCTCGGGGTGAAGGTATTGAATCAGGGAAGTTTCCATTTCGTCAGCATGGTCTCCCCCTTCTTCAAAGTATTTGTTTTTATCCAGAGCCTGAAACCAGTTGCTGGTGAAAAGCAGCATGGAGGGGAACTTCAGTCCAAGTTCGCGCAGCATGGGCTGAAAATTATTGCCCCCGTGGCTATTCAAGATCAATAATTTCTTTAGACCCTGTCTTTCCAGTACGGTGATGATGTCCTGCAGGATAATCAATTGCGTGCTTGGATTGAGATTGATGTCTAGGTAGATATCGGATTGTCCCGTATTTACCCCGAAAGGGATGCAAGGAAGGACCACTACTTTATTTCCCTTGTCCCAAGCTTTCCTTGCTCCTTCCTGGGCTATCGCATCTGCTTCGTAGCAGTCTGTACCATAGGGAAGGTGGTAATTGTGTGCTTCAGTAGCACCCCAGGGCAAAATAGCAAGGTCGTAGCGGAAGGTTTTTAATGATTTCCAACTAGCCTCTCTTAACAGGTATGGTCGCATGGATTTGTTTGGAGTATTTAGATGAAAGAAGGGATTATTTGACGCAAAATGTATAATTTAACTCCTTGAATCTAAAATACAATCCATGTCCCATAGAAGAAAGTTTATTAAGCAATCTTTGCTCGGATCCGCCCTAATTTTACCTGGCATGGCTTCCTTAGATGCTGTGGCAGGTCCTAGCCGGACTAGGAAGACAGAAAAGCCTTTGATCCTTTCCACCTGGGATCATGGAATTCCTGCCAATGCCAATGCTTGGGAAAAATTGAAAAATACGGGGAGTATCTTAGACGCCGTCGAAGCTGGGGTTAGAACAACAGAATTGGACATGGAAAATCTTTCTGTAGGCTTGCAAGGGCTTCCAGATCGGGAAGGGATCACCACCTTAGATGCCTCCATCATGTGTGGGGATGGGTCTTGCGGTTCTGTAGCCTTTGTCCGGCAAGTGAAACACCCCATTTCCTTAGCTCGTGCAGTGATGGAAAAAACTCCCCACGTGATGATGGTAGGCGAAGGGGCTAGGCAGTTTGCCCTAGCACAAGGCTTTCCTATGGAACCCGAAGTGCTGAGTCCCAAAGCGCAACAAGAATATGACAAATGGAAGATGCATAGCAAGTACAAGCCCGTGATCAATAGAGAGAATCACGATACCATCGGGATGATTGGACTGGATGCGGCAGGGAAGTTGGCCGGTAGCTGTACTACCAGTGGATTGGCCTATAAAATGCATGGAAGGGTGGGTGATAGTCCCATCATTGGAGCGGGTTTATTTGTGGACGACCAAGTGGGCGCAGCCACAGCTACTGGATTGGGAGAATCTATCATTCGAATTTGTGGAAGTTTTCTAATTGTGGAATTGATGCGACAGGGGAGAAGCCCACAGGAAGCCTGCGAAGAAGCGGTGAGAAGATTGGTAGCCAAAAACAAACAAATTGAAGATATTCAAGCTGGTTTTTTAGCCATGAATACAGAAGGAGAAGTGGGTGCATTTGCCGTACACCCTGGATTTACCTTTGCCAAAGCCACAGGAGCAGGCAATGTCTTGATGAATGCAGGTAGTCATTTTAAACCATGAGTAAGATCCTTCTTGAAGCCCCGGTATTTTCAGTAAAAGCCGCACTGGATGCTGCCCACTTAGGCATAGATCGATTGGAGTTGTGCTCCAATTTCCCGGAAGGAGGCGAAACGCCCAGTGCAGGCATGCTAAAAGTTTTAAAGAGCGAACTCGATATTCCCATCTTTGTGATGATTCGACCGAGAGGGGGTGATTTTGTTTATTCAGCGAAGGAATTGTGGGTAATGAAACAGGACATACAACTTCTAGGAGATTTAGGTGCCGATGGATTTGTGTTTGGGGCTTTGGATACCAAGGGGTATGTGCAAGAGTCCGCTTGCGAATCCTTGCTTAGGGCTGCCGGTTCTAAGCCGTGTACCTTTCATAGGGCATTTGACGCATCGGTGGACTTACAAGATTCCTTGAAAAAAATCAAGGCGCTTGGCTTTCAACGAATCTTAACCTCAGGAGGAAAAAATTCCCTCAGTGAGGGCTTGGAAATTGTAGCCGACCTCTTGGCGCAAGCCAAGGATGCGCTAATAATCCTTCCAGGTGGGGGACTGAAGCCGGAACATCTTCCTATATTGAAGCAAACGGGGTATCTCAAGGAAATCCACGCTTCCTGCAAGCAGTTGCTTGAGGCAGAAAATCAATTTATTAATCTTGAGCTTTCTTTTTCTTCTTCCCCTGTAGATTTTTCCAAGCACTTGGGTATAAATCCTCAACGTGTGGTTGAATTTAAATCTCATTTGTAAAGGATTATGTGAATGCATTGGGGATTCTTTCTTGTGTTCATGATTTTTTTATTCGCTTGTCAACCTATAGCTGAGCGAAAGCAGCCTCCTCCCAGCTTGTACCAGCTGTCCCAATCCGATCTAGATCTCTCGGGCGAACAATTGGCCAAGGGATACTGTGCGGCATGTCACTTGATGCCTTCTCCAGATATTTTGAATAAGGCTACCTGGGCCAAGGTGCTTCCTGATATGAGGAAGCGGATGGGACTTTACTTGGAGGAAGATTTTGGATCTACCCTCCCTGAAGACGAAGGGGTGCCAGACGGGATTTATTCCAAAACCCCGTACATCACGAGGGAGAATTGGCAGAAATTGGAGGCCTATTACTTGGAGAATGCACCGGAATCCCCCTTACCCCAGGACCCAAAACAAACTCCTCAATTGGGAATTCCTGGATTTAAATTGGAAATTCCTGAATTTCCTAAGGTTCGCTCCAGCTTAACTACCCTATTGACCATACATCCCCAGTCGGGAGATCTACTCGTAGGACACAGATTTAAAGCATTGTTTTGGCTGGATTCCAAGAAAGGATTTGCCACAATAGATTCCTTACCCACTGCTGTAGCACCGGTAGATCTACATTGGAATTCCGATCGCTCCTTTGACTTACTTGCCATGGGATTGATGGATCCCGCCAACGATTCTTTAGGTATTCTTTCACATTTTTCTAGGGACACAAAGCGCTGGAAGGATCTGCCTGTATTGGATCGACTCATGCGTCCGGTGGATATGGAGGTAGGGGATTGGAACCTGGATGGGAAGCGAGATTACGTGGTCTCTCAATTTGGAAACCATTTGGGAAAACTCAGCTTGTTTCTCAGCGAAGGCAAGGGATGGAAGGAAGTGATCTTAAAAAATGAGCCAGGTGCTAGAAGGTCCTTGGCGGTAGACTATGACCAAGATGGGGATTTGGATATCCTGACCTTGATGACGCAAGCAAAGGAAGCACTCTTACTTTTTTATAATCAGGGAGATGGCAAATTTAAGGAGAAGCAACTTTTGGCCTTTCATCCCGCTTTTGGTTCTAGTGATTTTCGTTGGGAAGATATGGATGGAGATGGAAAAAAAGAAATTATTTTGGTCAATGGGGACAACGCAGATCAAAGTCAAATCTTAAAAAAATACCATGGCGTTCATATTTTCACTTCCACTACGGAGGGCGCATTTGAGGAAGCCTGGTTTTACCCCATGCATGGAGCAAGCGGATTAGAACTTGGAGATTTTGATCAGGATGGGAAAAAGGACCTATTTGTCATTTCTTTTTTTCCAGACAAAAACCAAGTCCCTAGCCAAAATTTGCTCTTTTTTAAGCAGACGAAGTCCTTAGCATTTACACCTTTTTCCCTGGATAAGCAGGTAGATGGACATTGGCTGACCCTTACTCAGGGGGATTTGGACCTAGATGGAGACCAAGATGTGGTGGTAGGCGCATTTGCTTTTGATCAGCTCTACCAGGCACCTAAAGAGCGTTGGAAGCCCTTTATTATCTTTAGAAATACCCTGAAGCCATAATTTAGGCTTTAGTAGAAGACTCTATTGCCAGAAGGATGTCTTGGAGGATATCCTCGGGATGTTCTAATCCTACAGAAATTCTAACCAATCCATCCGAAATGCCTACTCTTTGCCTTTCCTCTTGGGTCAATTTGCTATGTGTAGTAGAAGCCGGATGGGTGACGATACTTCGACTGTCTCCCAGATTGGGAGTAACAGAGATCATCTGTAGCTGATCGATAAAGCGTTGTGCTCGTGCTAGGCCTCCTTTTAGGCTTAGGGTCAAGATTCCTCCTCCTGCTTTCATTTGCTTAAGAGCCAATTCGTGCTGGGGATGGGATTTTAAAAATGGATATTTCACCCGTTCTATTTCGGGATGTCCTTCCAAGGTTTGAGCTAGGGTGAGGGCACTTTCACAATGTCTATCCATTCTTATCGCTAGGGTCTCCAAGCTTTTGGAAAGGATCCAGGCATTGAACGGGGATAGGGATGGGCCTGTATGCCGGGTGAAAAATTGCACCTCCTGTATGAGTTCTTTTTTTCCAAGAATCAATCCTCCTAAGACACGACCCTGTCCATCCATGTATTTGGTGGCGCTGTGGGTGACCAGGTGAGCCCCCCATTTGGCGGGCTGCTGCAGGTAAGGGGTGGCAAAACAGTTATCGACTACCAAAATTAAACCGTGGGCTTTTGCAAATTCTCCAGCCCATTCCAAGTCAATAATTTCTAAGCCTGGATTTGAGGGGGTTTCTAAAAAAAGCATTTTGGTATTGGGCTGTACGAGTTTTTCCCAGTTTTTGTAATCGGAAATATCCCCATACGTAGAGCTAATTCCCCACTTAGGAAATACGCGCGTCAGCAGCTGATGGGTAGAGCCAAACAAGGACCTCGAGGCCAAGATATGGTCCCCCTGTTGCAGTAAAGAAGCAATACTCCCAAACATGGCAGCCATCCCCGAGGCGGTAGCAATGCCTCCCTCCGTACCTTCTGCCGCACATACTTTTTCTATTAGTTCTGCGGTATTAGGATTGGAATACCTAGAATAGATATTGCCTGGGATTTCATCTGCAAACATGGCTCGTGCCTCTTCTGCTGATTCAAAAGTAAAGCTTGAACTTAGGTACAATGCAGTAGCATGTTCCCTTTGGTTGGACCGTTGTTGGATGCGAATGGCGTCGGTTTCGAAATGAGGCATGGCAAGGGGTTGTTTAGCTTTTATCCAAGACTACCTGATGAAAAAGAAAATTTTCCGGAGAAGGGAAAAGAAACATCAAACTGGTAGAGAGGTGTCTTCCATTTATAGTTCCCGCCTCGGGTAGGATTTGGCACCTTACTCCCCAAGGGGGAGGGTTGCCAGAGGGTCAGGGAGCCTAGTCTCTCGCCTCTTCTTTATAAAATCAGTGTGTTAGATCGAGTACAAAGAAATAAGTTGGCTGCGTCAATTCCAAATCCCAATGGAAATCAATCGTTGTACTGGGTCATGGTAGGAGCTATCCCTTGGGTACAAAAAGCTAGTGTCATGTCTATGGCTTTATCCATAACCTGGGGAAGAGCTTCAAATTCTTCTGGAGTAAACTTTCCCAACACATAGTTTACCTGACCTCCTTTGGGATAATGATCTCCAATTCCCATCCTTAGCCTTGGGTAATCTTGTCCGCCGCAAAGCTCTTCGATATTTTTTAACCCATTATGCCCAGCCGAACTTCCCTTGGGCCGCATCCTCAATTTTTCAAAGGGCAATGCCACGTCATCTACAATCACAAGCACATTTTCTTTGGGAATACGCAGGGCCTGCATCCAGTAGTTGACAGCTTTCCCACTCAGGTTCATAAAAGTGGTAGGCTTGATCAGGTGAATGCTCCTCCCTTTATGCTTAAATTCTGTTTTAAAAGCTAGGCGCTCACTTTTCCATAAAATACCCTGTTGGTCTGCCAATCGGTCAAGGGTAAGGAAACCAATGTTGTGACGTGTGAGTTCGTAGGCGGGACCAATATTCCCCAAACCTACCAGCAGGTAATTCATGAGATCTTAGTTGACTGGTACAAAAATAAAAAATCCTGCTCGGTAAAGAGCAGGATTTGTATGAGATATCCTCTAAGATTATTCCGCCTTCTTTCCACGGAGAGCTCTTGGAATTCCCACGGTAACGATGGTTACGTTGGGAGAGGTGAGGATTTCAAATCCTTGAGGCTTCAACTCACCTACTTTAAATGATTTACCCAAATCAAGGGTACTGATATCTACTGTGATGTAGTCAGGAAGGGACTTGGCAGTACCTTTTACTTTCAATTTTCTGGTCTTAAACTCCAACTTACCCCCTTGGGCTAGTCCAGGAGAGCTTCCTTCAATTTTAACTGGAATTTCAAATTTGATGGCCTTGTCTTCGGTATATGCCATGAAGTCCGCATGAAGCAGTACATCGCTTACCGGGTGAAACTGCGCTTCTTTAAGAACCGCTTTTACGATTTTTCCTTCTATGTTTAATTCTACCAGGTGAACTTCTGGAGTATAAATCAAATTTCTGAAAAGGATGGCTGGGGAATAGAAATGAATTTGCTCAGGAATACCTGGACCGTAAACCACGCAGGGAACATTGCCGGCATCTCTGATTTCATTCAAAGCAGCACTGTCGAGATTTGCTCTTTTAAACCCTATAATCTCTAGTGTTTTCATGTATATGTGTATTTAAAATTGGTTCTAGATAAAAAGAGAACTGATGGAGGTGTTGCCCGTGACGGCATGAATAGCTTTGCTAAACAATTCTCCTACACTCAATACCCTAATTTTTGAAGATTGCTGCTTTAAAGGGATGGTATCGGTGATAACCAATTCTTCCAAAACAGAATTTTCAATATTTTCATAGGCTTTTCCTGAAAGTACCCCGTGGGTCACGACGGCCCTTACAGAATTAGCTCCTTTTTCAAGAATGATTTGTGCAGCTTTGCATAAGGTGCCAGCCGTATCTACCAAATCATCCACGAGAACAACATCCTTTCCTTCTACATCTCCAATCACTTGCATGGAGGCAATCTCGTTGGCTCTTTTTCTGTGCTTATCACAGACGACCATTTCTACTTCAAAGTGCTTGGCAAAGGATCTAGCTCTAGCTACTCCTCCTACATCGGGAGCCGCGAAGATCATTTCTGGAAGCCTAAGCGAACTCAAATAGGGCGCAAATATAGCAGATCCATTCAAATGATCCAATGGTATATCAAAAAAACCTTGAATTTGTCCCGCATGTAGGTCGCAGGCAATCACCCGATCTGCCCCAGCAGAAGTCAGCATGTTGGCAATTAGTTTGGCGGCAATAGACACCCTGGGTCTGTCCTTTCGGTCTTGTCGGGCATAGCCAAAGTAAGGAATTACTGCACAAACCTTGTATGCACTAGCTCTTTTGGCTGCATCGATCATCAAACAGAGTTCTAGCAAATTGTCGCTGGGAGGATTGGTGCTCTGAATGATAAATACCGTACATCCTCGGATAGATTCATCAAAGCTAGGGGACATTTCCCCGTCGCTAAATCGAGAAAGGGTAAGGTCGCCTAGTTTTTTGCCGTAGCTCTTGGAGATTTTTTGAGCCAACTCTATGCTATTGGAGCCAGCAAAGATTTTTACTTCAGACATAGGTCAAAGGGATAGGTTAGTGGGAGGTGTTTTGGAAAGACCGGTAAACAAAAGTAATGATTTTGAGGTAAGGTGAAAGCGTTCGGCTAGGGGCTAGTACGAAAATCTTTTTTCATGAAGCAATCCACTGGCTTAGAAATCTTTAGAGGAAACAAAGCTTGTGGAAGATTGTAAATTTAGTTTAGTTAGGAAATCTTCCTTTCCTGTAAAATTTGCTCTCACTTGATGTTTTTTTCCAGAATTATCTATTCATTACCGTAATTTAGATTTCCTATACTTCCATCTATCCTATGAAAAGACTTGGCCTTATCCTTCTCTTATTCGTTTTAGTTCCTCCGTTTTTATTTGCACAAGAAATTCCTAGTCCTAAAGCGCATTTTGGATTTGATATAGGCTCACCCTATCAGTTGGCCAACTTCACACAAACGGAAGCCTATTTTAAAAAGGTAGCAGAGCTTTCTGATCGGGTGGAATTTAGGTCAATTGGGCAAACGGAATTTGGTAGAGAGCAACCCCTATTGGTAATTACTGCACCCAAAAATTTCCCAGAATTGGAGCGTTATAAGGAAATCTCTAGGAAATTAGGCCGGGCTGAAGTAAGCGTGGAAGAAGCCAAAGCTTTGGCCTCGCAAGGCAAACCCCTGGTATGGATAGATGGGGGATTGCATGCCAATGAGGTAGTAGGTGCGCAGCAGCTTATTGAAACCCTCTACCAGTTGGCAACTCGGCAAGACGAAGAGACCTTGCGGATTTTGGATGAGGTCATCATCTTGTTGGTCCATGTCAATCCAGACGGCATGGAAATCATGTCCAACTGGTACATGCTTCCTGAGGACATGTCCAAAAGGAATAAAAATATTCCTGTTTTGTACCAAAAGTATATTGGGCATGACAACAATAGGGATTTCTACATGAATAACATGAAGGAATCTACCAACATCTCTAGGCAATTGTACCTGGAATGGTTGCCTCAGATCGTATACAATCACCACCAAGCGGGACCGGCAGGCACCGTAGTAGCGGGTCCTCCCTACCGAGATCCGTTTAATCATGTCTTCGATCCTTTGATTATCACCAGTTTGGATGCCGTAGGAGCAGCCATGATCAATCGCCTGCACCAGGAAGAAAAGCCAGGATATGCAAGACTTGACGGTTCGGTGTTTTCTACCTGGTGGAATGGTGGCTTGCGTACGACCCCTTATTACCATAACATGATCGGTATCCTCACCGAAATCGTTGGTGATCCTTCACCCTATTCTATTCCTTTGGTGCCAGATAGATTGATTCCTAACAATGGCAATCCTTTTCCTGTCACACCGGGGCCATGGTCTTTTAGAACCTCAATTGACTATTCGGTATCTATGAATTATGCTATACTTAACCATGCCGTTAGGCATGGAGACGAGTTGCTCTACAACTTTTACCTCATGGGTAAAAAATCCATAGATAGGGGCAATACCGATACTTGGACCAGATACCCCAAATATGCTCAAGAGATTCAAGTCACATTTGACGCCACTCAAAAGAAGAAAGAAGCTGAAAATGAGGAAGATGCCCATTTCGGTTTCCGCTCGGGCATCCCCCTTTCATTTTATGATTCGGTCTATGCAAATCCTGAAAATAGAGATCCTAGAGGATACATTTTATCGGCGGATCAAGCTGATTTCCCAACGGCGATTAAGTTTTTGAATGCCTTAATTAAATCAGGAATTCAAGTGCATCAGGCTACAGAAGGCTTTACTGTCCAAGGAAAATCCTATCCCAAGGGATCGTATATTGTCAAGATGGCCCAGGCATTTAGGCCTCATGTCCTGGATATGTTTGAAGCTCAAGACCATCCCAATGATTTCTTATATCCCGGAGGGCCTCCTGTACGTCCTTACGATGCGGCAGGCTGGACCCTGGCTTATCAAATGGGGATTGAAGTAGATCGAATCTTGGAAGGATTCGAGGGGCCTTTTGAAGCTGTTCCTTACGAGCAATTGCTTGTTCCTAAGTCTTCGGTGTTACCTGCTTCTGGATCGGGCTATTTCCTTGATGCTCGAGTCAACGATACCTTCAAAGCAGTAAATGATTTGCTCAAAGGAAAGGTAAAGGTTTACCGTACCCAATCGGCCTCGGGATCTATTCCAGCGGGTTCATTTTATGTGCCAAATGGAGGTAAAAAGATCCTGGAAGAAGCAGCAAAAAATTATGGAGTGATGCCTATGGCAGCGCGAGGATTGCCTGCTGGGGCAAAGGAAATCAAGCCAGCACGGATTGGGCTATACGATTACTATGGGGGTTCTATGCCGTCGGGTTGGACGCGATGGATTTTGGAGCAGTTTCATTTCGATTATGCACAGGTTTTTCCCATGGAAATCGATGAAGGCAGTTTAAACCAGAAGTACGATGTCCTGCTATTCATTGGGCCAGGCATGCCTGGAGCTTTGGGAGGATATGGTGCTGGGGCACAACCGAAAAAGGAGGACATCCCAGCGGAGTACCACTCCATGTTGGGCAGGCTTTCGGTTGAAAAATCAATTCCCCAATTGAAGGAATTTCTAGAAAATGGGGGTCAAATCCTCACGGTGGGATCTGCTACCTCCTTAGCCAATCACTTGGGCCTTCCTGTGTCCAATGCCTTGGTGGAGGTGGTGAATGGAAAAGAAAAAGGATTGAGTGGAGAAAAGTTTTATATCCCTGGAAGCGTTTTGGAAATGCAGGTAGATCAATCAGCGCCCATCAATTTTGGAATGGAGGCAAAAGCCGATGTTTTATTTAACAATAGTCCTGTGTTTAGACTAAGCCCTGAGGCTTTGGGTGCAGGAGTTAAGCCATTGGCCTGGTTTGGAGCTGATCCTCCCTTACGTAGTGGCTGGGCTTGGGGTCAACATTACCTGAAACACGGCGTAACTGCCTTCGAAGCTAAGGTAGGAAAAGGCACCTTGTATGCTTTTGGGCCTGAAATAACCTTCAGGGGACAGTCTCACGGCACCTTTAAACTCCTGTTTAATGGCTTATATAAGTAAATACACTTTCTAGGACATGAATCCTCATGGTATTTTCCTACTTTATTTTTCAAAAATAAGATCAAACAAAAAGACCTCCCGTGGGGAGGTCTTTTTGTTGACCGACTAGGGCTCGAACCTAGACTCTTCTGAACCAAAATCAGACGTGTTGCCAGTTACACCATCGGTCAGTATTTCGGCAAGCCACTTGGGCCGCGAAAGGTGTCACAAATGTAGAGGTCTACATTTTTTTTTCCAAACTCAGTACCAAAGATTTTTGGCTACGGCAAGAAGGTGTCTTTTAGCTTAGCACTTCTAAACGTTAGGAGAAGTATGGGTTTGAAAAAAATACCCTGTACAAGCCCATAGGGAAAAATTTAAAGGTATAGGTATATTCTGATTAAAATTTATTTGATATTAATCAAGTTAAAATTATATCAAAATTATTAAATTAGATATTACATAACAAAACCAATAAAAAATTGCAAATATGGATGCGGAAAAAATGAATAAAGTTATTTCTCCTTTGATTCAAAAATTAGAGAAATTGGAAAAGCCAGAGCTAGCAGCGGAGTTGAGTTGGTGTTGGGGAAGCTACCAGCATGATCAAAATCCCTCAGGGCTTTTGGAAAAAAGTGCCCTAGCTTTAGAAGTCATTAAGTCAGCTAGAGAGAAAAATACGAAGCAGGTAGGTAAAAAATTAGTTCAAGAATTGGAGTCTGCATTGACATAAAAAAAGCCCTGCAGTTGCGGGGCTTTATATTGGACTTTGTAGTTATTTATTCTCCGACTACCACAAATTTCACCTGGGTCTTAACTTCCCTATGCAGGTCGATGTCTGCAGTATATTCTCCAGCGCCTTCTACGGCTGTAGGGATAGCGATTTTCTTTCTGTCAATTTCGAATCCTTTGGAAGCCAAAGCATCTGAAATTTGAAGAGTAGTCACTTTTCCGAAAATTTTTCCAATGTCGCCAATTTTCGCTTTGATTTCTAGGCTCACTTCTGAAAGTTTGGCTGCAAGCTGCTCCGCTTCGGTTTTAATTTTTTCCGCTTTATGAGATGCTTGCTTGATGTTTTCAGCAAGTATTTTTTTATTAGAACCTGTAGCCAAGACGGCATAGCCTTGAGGGATTAGGTAATTTCTACCGTATCCAGGCTTTACATTTACCAAGTCATTTTTATAGCCAAGACCTTTGATGTCTGTTTTTAAGATGATTTCCATTTGTAATGATCATTTATGTTGAAAGGATACCTCCTATGGATTATTTCAATCCATCGGTTACGAATGGCAACAAAGCCAAATGTCTTGCTTTTTTAATCGCTTGAGCTACTTTTCTTTGGTATTTCGCAGAATTACCAGATAGCCTCCTAGGTAAAATTTTGCCTTGCTCGTTAACAAATTTCAACAAGAAGTTGGGATCCTTGTAGTCAATGTACTTGATGCCATGCTTCTTGAATCGGCAATACTTCTTTCTGATTTCACCTCTGTTGATGGGTTCGTTTACTAGTGTCATGGTGCTGGCTCCTCCTTAGCTTCAACTTTTTTGTTAAATTCTCCTTTTCTTCTTCTTTCGGCATACACGATAGCGTGCTTATCCATAACCGTAGTAAGGAATCTCATCACCTTCTCGTCACGTCTGAATTCCAATTCAAACTTTCGAATAATGCTTGGATTAGCCTTGAACTCCACCAATACATAAAAACCAGTTGTCTTTTTTTCGATAGGATATGCCATCTTTTTAAGACCCCAGTTTTCCACATTGATTACATCTGCCCCCTCATCTTTTAACAAGTTCACAAACTTGTCGACAGTATCCTTCATCTGAACATCAGACAAAACGGGAGTTAAAATGAATACCGTCTCGTAACTTCTTTGGAACATTTTAAATGTGTTTTTTGGAATTTAAATAAATAGTTTGCAAAAGTAGAAAAAATGCCTCTACTATCCAAATATTTGGCAGTTTTCTCTGAAGAAAGAGGAAAAGATGGATGCGCGCAGGGGAGCTTACTTTACCGTAAAGGACTTCGTTACAGCGGGAAAAGTTTCGATAAAAAGTTTGACCTCGTAGGTCCCCAATGAAAAAGGAGATCCTTTTTCATAGAGAAAGACAAGTGTTTGGCGGGAGTTATCGTAATAAATCTCTTGTCTGGCCGTATAAAATTGTTCTTTTCCATCCAAAACAAAGGTGCCAGAGCCCTTGGCCACATCAAAAATGACCTGTTTGTTTGGGCCTAGGACTTGAAGGTAAATTTTTCGAATGCCTTTGTCGGAAACAGCATTTTCAGCTAGGCTATATTCTATTTTAAGTGTAGAAATTTGCCTATTGCTGTATTTTCCTGAAGCTTCTACTTTTTCTTTTCCTCTTCCGTTGATGGCAGATATTTGGATGTAGTCTATTTTTAGTGCCGCAGCAAGGTCTACTTTTTGTTGCAACCTTTCTTTTTGTTGGGAAAGCTCCGCAACCTCACCTTCAATTTCAGTTTGTGTAGATTTCAATCGGCTATTTTCAGACCTAAGGACTTGGTTGTTTTCTCGTAATGCTTTGATTTCTTCATCTTTTTGAAGTAATATTTCTGAAAGGGAAGAAATTTTTTGATTTAAGGCCTTTATTTCTTGGGAGCTTCGTTGGTTAGTGGAATTAAGTTCCAAGCTTAGCTGATCTTTTAGGGCCAGTAATTCCCTCACATCGCCGCCCAATTCCTCTAATTCTTGAATTCTACGCTGAAGCTGCGTGCTCACCGAATCCAACCTGAGGGTTAATGAATTATTTTCGGAGCTTAGCGCCTCTAGCTCTTCCTGTTTTTTTTGCTGATCCAAGTAATCCGTGTAAACTTTTATCCCGCTAATAAGCAGCAATAAAATCAGCACCAGCAACAGCACCTGCTTGCCTTGCCAGGGGTTTGATTTTTCTTTTTCTCCTATACCACTCATGCACAGTTGGAGCCATTCAGGTTTTTCCCTCACCTAGGGTAGAGTTCCTCGGCTCCTACCTGCTCTTTAACAATATCTTTGCCAAATCACTTTTATTCACCATAAAGTTTTGAAATTCACCCCAATCCCAAGGGATGGACTTAGTAGGCAAGAACCTTATGGGTCTTTTTCCCTGGGTAGGATAGAAAAACAAAGCCGTAGTCAAAAAAATCTAAACTGAGTTGTACTCGAGGATGCTCTTTTAATTTTTTCCAGGCTATTTCCCACTCTCTGGACTTGTGAATGTTCTCCAAACCAAGGATGCTATTTTCATGTAAACAAGAAACCAGCTTATCGAAAAATAGCTCCGCTGAAGGGTACGGAGTTATGTCATGTACGAGTACGTAATCGAAAACCTTTTTTTCTTGAAGAAAGCGTTGTAAGTGTATTTCCAAAGAGGCTTTGTCCTTCGAGGAATCAGAAATACCTTTTGTATCTCCAAGTATTTGTAGGCACTCTGAATTGATGCCATGGAGTAGGGGCTCTTTTGACTCACCTGCTAAAGCCAATATCATGACTTCTTGTGCTGGGGTGAGTGAACAAAAATATTCACAAAGTAAGTTGGCTTTCTTTTTTTTATTTGCTTCTGTCTTAACTTGGGAATCAAGGTATTTTAGAAGGCCTTGGTAAAGGGAAAAAATAAATGGAGATTGTTGGCTATATAGGGTTTCTTGGTTAAGCCAAAAATTGAGCCAGGCAAAAAAATGAAAGGTTTTTTTTCCTAACATCAATTTTGAAAAATGCTTGCCATCAATTGAAACTCAGGTATGGTCACTTCAATTTGGTTCCCATCCACCAATTTTTCTAGGGTAAAATACCCCTTCATTTTTCCTATACCAGATTTAAGGGTACATCCTGAAACATAGGTATGGGTTTCTCCAGGTTCCAAGATGGGCTGCTGACCCACCACGCCATCCCCTTCCACAATTTTTATACTTTCAGCAGCATCGTAAATCTCCCAGCGGCGCTTGAGCAACTGAAAGGTTTGGCGGCTTTTATTTTCTATCCTTACTTTGTAGGTAAATACATAGTGGTGCTGCTGAGGATTGGAAAAATCAGGCTGATAGGTATTTTCAACACAGACTTGGATTCCTTTAGTGATGGCAGTGACCATGGGATATATTACATTTGACAAGCAAGTTAAGGTTTCTATAACTCAAATCAAGCCCTAACCTATGGATGTGCACATCGAACCCAGTTGGAAAATAGCCTTGGCAGAGCCGTTTCAACATCCTTCCTTCTTTTCCCTTACCCAATTTATTAAAAAAGAATTCCAAGAGCATCAAATTTTCCCTCCTGGTAGACAAATTTTTTCTGCTTTTTGGCAATGTCCCTTGCCATCGGTCAAAGTGGTCATCCTAGGTCAAGATCCTTACCATGGAGAAGGTCAGGCCCATGGTCTTTCATTTTCAGTTATCCCAGGGGTACCCTTTCCTCCTAGCTTGCTTAATATTTTTAAGGAATTAAAAAATGATCTAGGTATAGACATGCCTCCCCAAGGAGATTTGACCCGATGGGCAAATCAAGGAGTTTTTTTATTGAATGCGACCCTTACAGTTAGGGCAAATCAAGCAGGATCACATCAACACCAAGGTTGGGAAACTTTCACCGACGAAGTCATCCGTACCGTCAGCAGAGAGCGTAACCACGTGGTATTTTTACTTTGGGGTGCCTTTGCTCAAAAAAAGGAGGAGTTAATTGACTCCAACAAGCATCTTATTTTGAAAGCACCTCATCCCAGCCCTTTATCGGCACATCGGGGATTTTTTGGTAGTGGACATTTTTCAAAGGCCAATGACTATTTGCTTGCTACCCAACAAAGTCCTATAGACTGGTAAAAAAAAGGCCCTGATTTCAGGGCCTTTTGATTATTCAATTCCTTTAAAAAAGCGGTTCCATCGAATCTTGGAAAACATAGTTTCAAATTTTTCCAAGGAAAGCCATAGAAACCAAGCTTTACCTACCACATGGTCTTCGGGTACAAATCCCCAATACCTAGAGTCTAGGGAATCTTGCCTATTGTCTCCCATCATGAAATAGTAATTTTGTTTGAAGGTATAGGTACTCACTTTTTTACCGTCTATGTAGAGTTGCCCTTCTTTGACCTCTACTTTCTCGTGCCCTTCGTATTTTTCTATAGTAAACGCATACTTGATCACGTTTTCGGGTGTCATTTCTAAGGAGAGATTTTCTCCAGGCACAAGTAAGGGTCCGTAATTGTCACGGTTCCAATTGAAATTGGAGCCATTGGGGAAAATTCCAGATTCTCCTTGCCCCTTGGGTTGTAAGGCTTTGGTTACGGAAGTAACGATAGGGGATGCTTTGAGGGCTTCTATGCCTTCTTGGGTAGTCCAAACCATGTACCTATTTCCTCCTGGGTCTGCAAAAAAGCTTTCTTGATTGATTCCAAAATCTGCCAAAAACTCGGTAGTCAACGGTCTATTGGTGCTGATTTCATAGGAATATTGCATTTCTTCGGGTTGATGTGCCAACTCTTGGTTGACATATAGCTCCCCTTCTTTGACTTCAATAATATCTCCAGGAATCCCCACCGCTCTTTTGATGTAATTGGTTTTTAGGTCATTGGGATATTGAAATTCTACAGGATAGTTGAATACAACTACATCATTTCGCTTGATAGATGTAAATCCAGGCAAGCGGTAGTAAGGAAGTTCTATCAAATCGGAGTAGGAAAGGATTTCTGTGCCCCAGATTTTTTGGTGAGTGAGCGGAAATTGAAGGGGAGTTTTAGGAATTCGGGTTCCGTAATGAAGTTTACTTACAAACAGAAAATCTCCTACTAGCAATGTTTTTTCCATAGATGCTGTAGGAATGGTAAAGGGCTCAAGGAGCAACCAACGGATCAAAGAGGCGGCGACTACGGCAAAAACTAGGGCGTCTACCCATTCTCTTATTGCAGATTTTTTTGGTTTAGTTTTACTCATGGCTGTGACAGTTATTGCTTAAAAAGAAAGGAAATCGTCCATCGAAAGTACTCCTTTTTTTCCTATTATCCACTCAGCCACCTGTAGCGCACCTGTAGCAAAGCCTTCTCGGCTATGTGCAGTATGAGAAATCTCCAAGGTATCTATAGGGGAAGAATAGCAAATGCGGTGGGTCCCTGGCGCAGGGTCCTTTCGAATGGAGGTAATGGGAAGGGAGTCAGATGGGACCGCGTTTTCTCCTTGATTATGCCAGGATTTTACCTGAGTGTAATGATCAATAATGGATTTCGCAAGGGTAATGGCGGTGCCAGAAGGGGCATCTTTTTTTTGGGTGTGATGAATTTCCTCCATGGAGACCTGATACCCTGAAGTTTCCTTCATTAGCGATGCTAAGTAATGGTTTACTTTGAAGAAAATATTGACACCAATACTAAAATTGGAGGCGTAAAAGAAGGCACCGTTTTTTTGACGAGTAAGTGCTTCTACCTGGGGTAACTCCTCGAGCCATCCTGTGGTTCCGGACACTACAGGAATTCCTTTTTCTAAGGCCCATCGAATGTTGGAAAGTGCTGCCTCAGGTTGACTAAACTCAATGGCCACATCTATATCATTAGGATGTAGTTCCTGCAAAAGGTCTTGATTGGCTAGATCTATTTTAGCTACCAATACATGCCCTCTTTGCTCAGCGAATTCCCCGATGAGTTTACCCATTTTACCATAACCTAGTAGAAGAATTCTCATTTTTTAAAGTGTAGGGTAAAAGAAAGTCCAAGAGATGGGGTGGAGGCAGCAAAGGTCTCAACTTTGGGATCCACGCTTAGGGATAAGTCATCGGAAATATCAAATCCTGATAAATGCGCGTCTACATTAGCATCTACCAAATTGAGTGCATAAATACCCAATAAAAGAAGAAGAGTCAAATCCCTATTTTGTCTCCAATAATCTACGTTTCTAACCAATGCAGCTCGATTTAATGAAGGGAATTGATTGGTTTCACCCGCATCAAAAGCAAGCAAAGCTTCTCTGAAGGTTTCGTATCGGGTATGGTTGTATTGGATGAAATATACGTCGGTCATGATGCCTGCATAGAGGATGGGTACTTTCCACGTTTTTCCATTGTATACTTGTCCAGCTCCTGGAAGAATGGCAGATAAGAGGGTGGCTTTTTTAGGATCTTTAGGTAGTAGGGTGCTTTTGGATGACTCTTTTTCTTTGGAGATTTCTTGACCAAAACCAAGCGAAAGGCCTAGGGATAAAAAGAGAATCAATCCGGCAAAAACCTTAGTCGGACCAATCAAGAGTCTTGTCAAAAAAGGTATGCCATGCACGATTATATCAGTTCAAGAAGTTCTAGAATCCGATTGAGGTCTGTGGAGGAGGTAAATGGAATTTTTATTTCTCCCTTATTTTTCAAATTTGCTTTAAGCACCACCTTGGTGCCAAAATGTGAAGAAAGTTGCTGCTGAATTTTAGCCAATTCGTATTTCCTTACTGGACTCAAACTTTGCTTATCCGTATCCTTTGGGGAAGGACTTGCATTCAGTGATTTCACCAAGGCCTCTACCTGACGCACACTGAGTTCTTCAGAAATTGTTTTTTTAAATAAACTAAGTTGCTGTGCTACATCTTCTATATTGATCAATGCCCGAGCATGACCAAAGGAGAGCTGCTGGTCTCGAATAGCTGCCTGTATGGTTGGGGGCAATTTCAAGAGACGCAAGTAATTATTGACCGAGGTTCTATTTTTACCTACCCTATCCCCAAGTTCCTCTTGCTTTAACTTACACTCTACCAATAATCGCTGGTAGGAATGCGCTATTTCTAAGGCATTGAGGTTTTCTCTTTGGATATTTTCAATCAATGCCATTTCTAGCATTTGCTGGTCATTGGCTGTTCGGACATAGGCAGGGATCTGACTGAGTCCTGCTAGCTTGGAGGCTTGAAACCTGCGTTCTCCAGATATGAGCTGGTAGTCATTTGGGCCGAGTTTCCTTACGGTAATGGGCTGAATTATACCCTGAACCCGGATGGAATCAGCTAAATTCTGCAATGCCTCTTTGTCAAAATGAACCCTAGGTTGGTAAGGGTTGACTTGAATTTCTGCCAAGGAGATTTCTAAAATGCCTGCTTTAGCAATTTCTGGTAGCAAGTCCTGAGCCTTACCTTTTGCAGGACTATCCTCTAAAAGAGCCCCAAGGCCTCTTCCTAAACCAGATTTACGAGGTGATTTTTGATCGGACATGGACTCAATTGCTGGCTTTTTGAAGGCCGTTTCTTTGTACAAGTTCCCCTGCCAAATTCAAATAGGCAATGGATCCTTTTCCTTCGGCATCGAAGGAAATGGCAGGCAAGCCAAAACTCGGGGATTCAGATAATCGTACACTTCGGGGAATAATGGTATCGAAGACCATTTTTTTGAAATGAAGTCTTACCTCATCCACTACCTGATTGGAAAGTCTCAGCCGTACGTCATACATGGTGAGTAAGATCCCTTCGATTTCAAGTTCAGGGTTCAATCTGGTTTGAATGATTTTTATGGTATTCAGTAATTTACCTAATCCTTCCAATGCAAAGTATTCGCATTGTACAGGGATGATCACTGAATCGGCTGCCGTGAGGGCATTGATGGTGATCAGGCCCAAGGAAGGGGAACAATCGATGATGATAAAATCAAATTCATCTTTTAGGGAAGCAATGACCTGCTTCATTTTCTCCTCTCGATTTTCGAGGTTGATCATTTCCACCTCAGCTCCTACCAAATCGATATGGGAGGGAACCAAGGAAAGGTATTCCAAGTCCGTAGATAAAATGATGGAGGAGATAGTAGTCCCATCCACCATACATTCGTAAATGCTGCTTTCTATAGACTTGGGATCATGCCCTAATCCTGAAGTGGTATTTGCTTGAGGATCGGCATCGATCACTAGGGTTTTGTATTCCAAAACAGCCAGACTAGCTGCCAGATTCATCGCAGTGGTTGTTTTTCCAACTCCACCTTTTTGGTTAGCAATGGCAATGATTTTTCCCATGAAATAAGCTGAGGGTAATTAGGAATCAATATTAAGCAAAATCAGGTCCAATTTTTGGTAAATCTTACTTTTTTTGAACACTTTATTTGTGAAATAAGGTTAATAGAAATTCTGCCCTTTTAGGTGTGATACGCCACGTAGCTAAGCTAACTTTTTAACAAAAAAGGAGCTAAACTAAGCTCCTTTTCCTTTTATTTTTTCTTCTTGGCTTCCGCCATTTTCATGGCATCTTCTAAGCGTTGTTGAAATTTAGATTTTTTCTTATCTACATTTTTGATCTTATTCTCTTCCACTTTTTGACGGATTTTTGCATCGTCCACGAACAACTTGATCAACGCTTGTTGGCCAAAGGTGAAAATATTACCAACAAAATAGTAAAAACTTAATCCTGCAGGGAAGGAGTTGAGTACAAACATAAACATCACCGGCATGATGTATCCTAAACTTTTCATGGGCCCTGTAGCCGCAGTCAATTGGTTGTTGAAGTGGGTATACAGGAGTTGAGACACCGTCATCAATAAGGTAAACAAGCTCACGTGGGCTCCATAAAATGGGATGGAAAAGGGTAGCTTGATAAACTCATCGTAGGTAGATAGGTCATCCGCCCACAAGAAGGACTCTTGCCTCAGCTCTATGGAATTAGGAAAGAAAAAGAACATGGCAAATAAAAACGGCATTTGCAGCAATAGGGGTAGGCATCCGGAAAGCGGGCTTACACCAAGCTGAGAGAAGAGCTTCATTTGCTCTTGTTGCATTTTGGTAGCATCGTCTCCATATTTTTCCTTCAGCTCATCGATTTCTGGTTTGATTACCCTCATTTTAGCCATTCCGATGTAGGACTTATACGTCAATGGAGATAGGGCAAGTTTGATGATAAATACAATCAGAATGATAATGATTCCGTAGCTATTAAAGTACTTTTCCAAAAATTCGAACAAATGCACTACAAAGTATTTGTTTACCCAACTCACGAAGAAATACCCCATGTCCACGTTTTCTTCAAAGCCTGGCGTGATGGATTTTAGTGTTTTATACTGGTCAGGACCAAAATAAAAAGTAAGGCCTGCTTTACCCTCAAGAATAGGTACCAATAGGCTGGCTTTCATGGTTCTTACTAGGGCTGAATCCTCAGGAGTGCTTTGGGATACTTTAACTGCTTGAAATAGAGAATCTGCAATGATGCCTGAAGTGAAAAATCGTTGACTAAAACCAATCCATTTCACTGAACCAGATACTTCTGCTTCCTCGGGATCATCACTTGCGCTCAGGTAATCGTAGCTGCCGTCAGCTAAATAATAATTGATTTGCGTTTTTCTTCTTGACTCGGCGAGATCCTTTTCTTGCGATTTGATTTGATCTTCCCAATTGATCTTCACTTCTTTTCCCGTGATCATTCCTTGAAATCTTTCAATTTCAATGGTTTTATGCACCTCATAGCTGCCAGCTGCTAAGCTATATTTCAGCAATATTTGTCCTGCATCATTTCCTGATTGTAGGGTAAGTACTTGCTGAGTTACTCCATCTACCTCCTCGGAGCTCAGGGTAGGGGTGAAGTAAAATGAGTCCAATTCTTTCGCTCCTAGACGGGTATCTAGAGAAAAATTCAATTGGGTATGGACACTGTCTGCGAGGACCACGGGATCGCCTTTCCAACTCTTATACTCTTTAAGGGTTACTTCTTTGATTTGTCCCCCTTTGGTAGAGATAGTGATTTTTAGCAGTTCATTTTCAAGGAGAATCTCTTTTTCCTCTCCTAGGGTTAGCGAAGCCAATTCTCCAAAGGAAGACATGCGCTGTGCATCCACGAGGCTATCGGGGACGGACAATACTTGGGAGCTAGTATCCGATTTGGGTTTTTCTTGACTTTCTTGAGCGGTCACTACTTCTCGAGGCTCTGGGACTTCTGGAGCACTTGCAAAGAAAAAGGAGTAAACCAAAATGACGGCGGCAAAGAGGATCAGTCCTGTTGCTTGATTTTTATCCATGGTAGGTAGGATTTCCTGGGTTAATTACCCAGTAATTTGGAATTTTTTTTATCGATGGCAGCCTGAATAAAGCTCACAAACAAAGGTTGTGGATTTAATACGGTGCTTTTGTATTCGGGATGGAATTGTACGCCGACAAACCAGGGATGATTTTTCAGTTCTACAATCTCCACCAATCCAGTTTCTGGATTTTTTCCTGTAGCTTCAAGCCCCATGGCTTGTATTTGGTCTAAGTAGGCATTATTAAACTCATAGCGGTGGCGGTGGCGTTCTTGAATTTTATTTTTGCCATAAGCCAAGGCAGTTTTACTATTCTTTTTCAGATCACAAGCATACGAACCCAATCGCATTGTTCCTCCCATTTGGTCAATTTTCTTTTGCTCCTCCATCAATGCGATGACAGGATGTGGAGTGGTTGGGTCCATTTCGGTGGAGTTGGCACCTTTGAGTCCAAGCATGTGCCTGGAAAACTCTATTACAGCCACTTGCATTCCTAGACAAATTCCGAAAAAGGGAATTTTGTTCTCTCTTGCGTACTTTACTGTAACTATTTTACCCTCAAATCCTCTTTCTCCAAATCCTGGAGCAACCAAAATTCCATCCAAACTTTTAAGCTTGTTTTGGTAATTTTCCGAGCTAATTTCTTCAGAAGAAAGTAAAATAAGTTTTACCCTACACTCTACGGCTGCAGCGGCATGGGTAAAGGATTCTATGATGGACTTGTAAGCATCCGGCAGGGAAACGTATTTTCCAATTAACCCAATTGTCACCTCTGCAGTTGGGTTTTTTAATTTCCCCAAAAACTCCTTCCAATTTTTTAAATCTAATTTGGACTTGGGTTTGAGATTAAGTTTGGAAAGTACCCTTTCGTCCAACTTCTCTTTCTTCATCAGTAAGGGAACATCGTAGATGGAATCTGCATCCATAGCTTCGATTACTGAATCCAGCTGTACGTTGCAGAAGAGGGCAAGTTTTCTTTTTACCTCGTTGGGAAGTGGATATTCGGTACGGCATACCATGATATCAGGTTGTATACCCGCTTCTAAAAGTTGTTTCACCGAATGTTGGGTAGGTTTTGTTTTTAATTCCTTTGCAGCTTTGAGGTAGGGAATTAGCGTTAGGTGAACCACCAGGAAATTCCCAGGACCTAAATCCCATCGTGCTTGTCTTACCGCTTCAATAAAGGGTAAGGATTCTATATCACCTACACAGCCCCCAATTTCAGTGATGACCACATCGTACTTTCCCTCTTGACCTAGTTTGTAAAAATTACTCTTGATCTCGTCGGTAATGTGCGGAATAACCTGCACGGTTTTACCTAAAAATTCTCCCTTTCGCTCTTTGGTGATGACATTGTTGTATATCCTTCCTGTGGTAATATTATTGCTTTGGGAGGTATTCACGTTCAAAAATCTTTCGTAATGACCTAGATCCAGGTCCGTTTCAGCCCCATCTTCCGTTACATAGCATTCCCCATGTTCGTAGGGATTGAGCGTTCCTGGGTCTATATTTAGGTACGGGTCAAACTTTTGAATGGTCACCCTAAAGCCTCTTGCTTGCAACAATTTCCCAAGGGAGGCCGCAATTATTCCTTTTCCCAAAGAGGAGGTCACTCCCCCGGTAATAAAAATGTATTTTGTCTGTGAGGCCATAAGAAGAGGCTTAGGTACTTGTAGAGTAGAATTCTTATGGGGTATAAAGCTAGGGAATTTTCGTGAACTGCCCTTTACTTCAAGTTTGGATTTTTTTAAGAAAAAAAAATGAATCAGCATTCCTTTAAATTTGACTTTCTTCAAGAAAACTAAAATTATAATTGGTTAGGGACGGATAAAATCAGTACTTTATATAGACGGTTTGTATTTTTTATGATAAAACATATTAAATAAAAAGGAAAATAATCCGATAGATTAAAGACACAATATAATTTGGGTAGGAATATTTTTCTTCTTGAAGGTTGTTTTTATTTATTGTGAATAAAATTTTTCAAATAAAATTTTAGAAAGTAGAAAATTTTAACAGCTAGCTTCAGAAAATAAAACTCCGAATTCCTTACACAATAATTTTTCTCAACAAATGCCGCTCATTTTTTTTAAAAACATCTGAAATAAATGCTTCTATTCGCGCTTTAAAGTCAAAAATGGAATCTATATTTTATCTTTCACTTTTTATTTTGGACCACTAGAATGATTAAGCGTAGGGAAGTAACTATTAAATTAAGTTAACGAGAGATTTTATTTTTCTCCTAAATAAGTGATGGTGATTATTAATGATTTTTATTTAGTAAAATTTTATAAAAAAAATTAAAATACTTTTTATCAAATTAAAATGACTATGTATATTGCAAGGATTTTTCTACTAAAAAATAATAAACAAAAAAATGAGAGAACTTATTAAAGAGTCCCTAGTAGATCTTAGAAGATCAGATGGGTTTATCTATGTTACTGCAGAAGGTAAAAAAATTGATCTTCATGAAGCAGCATCCCGAGGAATTGCCGTGACTCCTGTTAATCCTAAGGATGGGGTGATTAAAAAATTAGAATCTGCAGGTATGTTTTTGACCGATTCCAAATTCTTAGCTGAACTCAACGATTTGATTGCTGCTTTGAATGGTGGAACTGTAGCTAAAGGGGAAGGTAAAAGAAGAACTTTCTCTGGAAGTGAAAAAGTAAAAATCCTGGAAGAATGGAAAAAAGTGGAAGCGGCTGGTAAGAAGACCAAAGCTGCATTCGCTAGAGAAGTTGGAATAGGGTACCAAACCTTTATCAACTGGCTGAAGGGATAATTATCTTCCCTAAGAACTTAAAAAAGGACAGTGTAAGCTGTCCTTTTTTTATTCTAATCCATTAATTATTCCTGATTTTAATCTACTTCCAAGGTACTAGAGGGGAGAGAAGCTAAGTAATGATTTTTATCCTTGGTAGTCTAGCAAGATAATCTGTTTATTTTTGTGTCATCACAGGACTCATGCTCAATACCTCTGAAATACTAGGAATTCTCAAAACCAAAGGCATCGTTTTCCTTAAGGAAGGCAACGGTAGGGTGTTTTCATTAAAAAAAATATCATTTACCGATGCAGGTGTGCAGGAGGAGGGGATCTATTTACTTTTTGATTTATTTCAAATTCGTTCCCTTTGCGTGCCATTCTCTGAAGTTTCCTTGGATATTGTGGATTTTGCCTCCAAGCCTACCATTTATCAAAGTCCTGCCAATTCTTTACTTCCCCAAGGAGCCAGCCATGAGGGAATGGTTCGCTTCTCGCTGATTCGGGAACCGGCCTGGAATAAACTTTTATATCAGTTTTCCCAACCTGTCTTGTTCCATGAAGTCAGGGGGCAGCAGCCGGATATTCAGACGGGTTTGTATTTTCCCTTGTTTAGCCCTAGCGTAAAAGAACTTTTTTTAGGTCCAGAAGGCGAGGTAAAAATCATAAAAGGATGAATCTGAAAGCCCAGCTGGATCAACATGAGATTTTTGCCCAAGTAGCAGCTATTGCCTCCAAGCTTGGATTGGAAACCTACGTGGTGGGTGGCTATGTGCGTGACCTACTTTTAGGCAGACCGAGCAAGGACATAGACTTTACCTGTGTGGGTAGTGGGATTTTACTTGCTCAAGAGGTAGCTAAGTCTTTTTCCGAGCATGTGCCCCTTACCGTTTTTAAAAATTTTGGAACGGCCATGCTCAAGCTGCAAGACTGGGAACTTGAATTTGTAGGAGCTAGGAAAGAGTCGTACCGCTTGGATTCCCGCAAGCCAATTGTGGAGGACGGCACCTTGTTGGAAGATTTGGAACGAAGGGATTTCACCATCAATGCCATGGCCATTTCCCTAAATTCAAGCAATTACGGAGATCTAGTTGATCCTTTTGGGGGAACAAAGGATTTGAAGTCCAAGCAAATAAAAACGCCCTTGCAAGCAGGCATCACTTTCTCGGATGATCCCTTGCGGATGATGCGAGCGGTGAGATTTGCTGCCCAACTCCAATTTGATATTGAGGCGGATACTTTCTACGCACTGAGTGAGCATGCTCCTAGGCTTAAAATTATTTCGGAGGAAAGAATTATCGATGAGTTAAATAAAATTCTACTCACCAAAACGCCTTCCTATGGTTTCAAACTTTTGTTCGCATCCAAACTTTTGCATGAGTTTTTTCCGGAGATGGTTGCCCTGCAAGGGGTGGATTCTGTAGACGATAAATCTCACAAGGATAATTTTTATCATACGCTCCAAGTGCTGGACAACGTCTGCCAGTATACAGAAAACCTCTGGCTTCGTTGGGCAGCAGTAATGCATGATATTGCCAAGCCAGCCACAAAAAGATTTCATCCCTCTATAGGATGGACTTTTCACGGACACGAAGACAAGGGGGCTCGAATGACACCAGCCATTTTCAAACGACTTAAATTGCCTCTGGACGAACGCATGAAGTACGTACAAAAATTAGTACGCCTCCACCTTAGACCTATAGCCCTTGTCAAGGAGGAGGTTACCGATTCGGCCTTGAGAAGGCTCCTTTTTGATGCTGGAGACGATATAGAAGATTTGATGATGCTATGCAGGGCAGATATTACTTCTAAAAACAATAAGAAGGTTCAAAAATATTTAGACAACTTTGCGCGAGTAGAGCAGAAGCTCCACGAGGTAGAACAAAAAGATCAAGTCCGAAATTTTCAACCTCCCATCAGCGGTGAAGAAATCATGATAACTTTTGGAATCTCTCCTTCAAAAATTGTCGGAGAATTAAAAGAAGAAATCAAAGAAGCTATATTAGAAGGCAGAATACAAAATAATTTCGAAGAAGCACGAGGCTTGATGTTACAACTCGCAAAAGAAAAAGGCTTACACCCCGTTACCTAACCCCAACTATTCCTTAATTTCTATGAAACAGTATCTCATATTCTTTTGTCTCTTATTGGCCTGTATGAGCCAATCCTTGGCGCAAACGGCCTCCGATTCTATTCCTAAGTTTGACCCTAAGGTAAAAAGTGCGTTGAACATGTCTGATCAGATGGCCTACCAAGCAGCACTTCGTTACAGCGACTTGCAGATCGCCAAAATCAAGCTATACGACCTTATGGTAAGAAATCCGGAAGACCTTCGCTACATGGAAGCTTTGGGTAGTTTGTACTTTGAAGCGGGTCAAAATGCCTCAGCAGCACTTGTGGCCATGGACCTCTTGAAAATTAACGACAAAAACACAGGGGCTTTGGAAATTGCTGCCTATGCTTTGGAGCAATTGGGCGCTTTTGATCGAGCATTACCTTATTACGAAAGTTTACACCTGTTGACAGGAGATAATTTTAGTCTCTACAAATCCGCCTACTTGCAATACTCGCTCAAGCGCTATGCAGAGGCCTTGAATTCTTTGACCATGTTGATCAAAAATACCAAGGTGGATGAAAAAATTGGATTTTCTATTTCAGATACGGAAACCCAACAAGTGGACATGAAAGCCGCAGCACTCAACCTTCGGGGATTGGTGTACTTAGATCAAAATTCAAAAACAGAAGCCAAGGCTTCTTTTAACGAAGCCCTAGCTATAGATCCCAACTTTACTCAGGCCAAAGAAAATCTTGCCAAGTCCAATTAAGACAACTATGATAAAAAAAAATACCAGAGCTGCTCTGGTATTTTTTTTGCCTTTAGTTTTTTCAAAATCTATGTTGGCCTAGTTCTATTGCTCGCTTTTATGTCCTTTGCTAGTTCTGGGATAAATTTTCTATCATTACTCCTGTTCTTGGTTTACTGTCCAAGGTGCTTGCTAAGTCAACCCGATCGAGCTGCTGAAACTTATTGCCGGAAGGAATCCCCGTAATTTTTTCAATGGCTTTTCGGAGTAGGAGTTCAGTGACGTCACCTAGAGGCCTCAATCGTTCCTGACTTTCTTTGAATTCAAGATTTGGAACAAATCCTGTGGTATAATCCGACTGATCTAGGCTATTGAAACTTCTAGAGACTATGGGTAAAATTCCATACTTATTGTTTTTATTTTCCTCGTCTTCGAAGGGTACCGAGCCTACGTTTTTTCCCGTAGTCTTATCTCCAATCAAATAGACATCCATGTAGGGCTTCAGGCCATTGATGATCAATTCTGAAGCCGAAGCAGTACGGGCAGAGGTGAGTATATAGACCCGATTGTTTTTTAAGGTTCTTCCTAAGTTTTCAGCCTTGGCTTTGAAGGGGGTTTGCACATTTTTTAAGTTGTCAAACTGCATCAAGTAGCTATTGTACTTGGTTTTAGAAAAAATATCGCTGCTGGTAACTGCAGGTGCGATAAGACTGGCTAGATTAACGGCGGATGACACGTAACCTCCTCCATTGTAACGGAAATCCAAGATCAAATGCTGAATTCCTTTGGCTTTCAAATCCGCAAAAATACCATCCATTTCTAAGTCATAGGCGGTGCTGTTGTTTCCAGGTCCAGGAGCAAAAAAATGGTACACGACATACCCAATTTTTTCTCCTTGTATGGTATAGACGCTGTCTAGGAAGTTTGGATTTTCAGCCAGTTCTACCGGGGTAAGAGAAATTTCTCCCTTGGGTTCAAAGTTGCCATTTTGTGCATTGAACCTGATTGTGGTAATGGTATGTGGCTTTTCTATTAAACCCAATTGTACCTTATAATTGTCTAAGGTCAGCTGCGTTCCATTGATGCGGGTGATGTAATCTCCTCTTCTGAGGTCAGTACTTGAAGCGGGACTATTTTTTTTGATGTAGGTGATTTCTGCAATCACATTGGAATTGGAAGCACTCTCTCGGTAGAGGGTAAATTCATATCCTGCTTCCAAGTTGATTCCGCTGAGGGAATTCATCAGGGCTTTGTAATCGGGATAGATGACAGAAAACCTGTCTGTAGGCCGATTAAGTAAGGATTCAAAATAATCAGAGGGATCAGAAGTAGTAGCGATGGGAGTTCGCATCTCGGGAAGCCAGAGGTACACTTCCTTCATCACCTTGTAGATCCAATTGTTGATCGCAATATTGGGATTGGGCTCTTCTTTTACAGCTGGAAGGGTATCCTCCTCTTCCTTACACCCCAATAGCCCCCCTAGTAGGAAACCTAGGAAGAGCAGAAAAATTAGGGAATTCTTTTTCATACAATTTCTTTATAAAAGATTCAAACGAAAATTTCAATGAAAAGGTTAATAGTGCTTTGATATTCCGGTCTAGGAACTAAAAGACACATCGTGAACCTGGCTATCCAGGAGACGTCCTTTTTCACATTTTAATACGCGGTAAGGATATTTTCTTAGCAATTCATGGTTGTGGGTAGCCATCAAGATGGCAGTTCCCTGCTTGTTGATCTCCTGGAAAAGCTTGAATATACCATCGGCCACATCGGGATCAAGATTTCCGGTAGGTTCGTCAGCCAATAAAATGGATGGTTTATTCAGGAGGGCTCTTGCGATGACCACGCGCTGTTGTTCTCCTCCAGAAAGTTGGTGTGGCATCTTTCCAAGCGCATCACTTAGGCCCACTTGGAGCAATACGTCGTTGATTCTTTCTTTGATTAAAAGAGGATCTGTCCATCCCGTGGCTTTCAATACAAAGGAGAGATTTTCGCTGATGGAGCGATCGGTAAAGAGTTGAAAATCTTGAAAGATGATACCAATCTTTCTTCTCAAAAAGGGGACTTCTTTGCTTTTGATTTCAGTCAGAGAATAGCCCACTACTTCTCCCATTCCCGAGGAAAGGGGGAGGTCGGCGTAAAGGGTCTTGAGTAAAGAGCTTTTTCCACTGCCCGTTCTTCCTATGAGAAAAACAAATTCGTGTTGTTCTATAGAAAAATTTACCTCGCTTAATACAGCGTTTTCTCCTTGGTAAATGGTAGCCTGTGTCATTGACAATACAGGAAGGGTACTGAAATCCATAGGTTTACAAATCTAATTTTTGCAGTTTACCAAAAGGGAGGTTTTGGATCAGTTTTTCCAACTGCTCTTCCTTACCTTCCAATCCAAATTTTTCTACGCTTTTCAACGGGCGATCGGCCCTAAAATAAGCGACCAGCACGAAATTCTCATCTCGTATTTGAATGTAATCTGGAATTTTTGCCTTTCCTTTTACTTTGATGATGTACATGCGATGCTGTGCTTTGGTCTATTACTTCCCTGCAGCTTTGGCATGGTCAGCCAAAAACTGAGCTAGGCCCGAGTCTGTCAAGGGGTGCTTGAGTAGGCCGGTGATGACTTTTAGAGGACAGGTGACTACATCGGCCCCGAGCTCAGCACATTTGATTAGGTGCATGGTGTGGCGAACGGATGCGGCAAGTACCTCTGTGGTATAGCCGTAATTCTGATAGATATGGACAATTTGAGAAATAAGCTCTAGCCCGTCAAAAGAAATATCATCCAATCTGCCTATGAAGGGAGAGACGTAGGTAGCCCCCGCTTTAGCAGCAAGTAAGGCTTGTCCAGAAGAAAATATCAAGGTGCAATTGGTACGTATGCCCTCGCTATGGAAATAGCGGATGGCTTTGACTCCGTCTCGAATCATTGGAATTTTAACCACAATTTTATCGTCCAATTTTGCAAGTTCCTTACCTTCTTTGATCATGCCCTGGTAATCGGTGGCGATCACCTCGGCGCTGACCTTATCGTCCACAATCTTGCAGATGGCCTGGTAATGGGCCTTGATGTTGGTATCTCCTGTGATTCCTTCCTTCGCCATCAGGGAGGGATTGGTGGTAACTCCATCCAACACACCCAAATCGTAGGCTTCGCGGATTTCATCCAAATTGGCGGTATCAATAAAGAATTTCATGAAGTGTAAACGTTAAATACAGGTTTAAAGAGAGTTCCCTAACAGAATAAGCATAAGGGATGCTTGACAAAGTTAGAAGATTAATCAGGATTAGAAACGAATTAGGGAAGGCGATTTTTGAAAATCGAACAAAAAAAGAGGCGGCATCGCACCGCTACAACCGCCTACCCTTGCTTCCTTCCGGACCTGGGGGATTCAGCAGGAGCTGGTCGTGCCGCCGGGTACAAAGGTAAGTAAATTTTAGGTTTTTTTTGAAAGTGCCTAGAACTTCTTGAAGCATGGGAAACTCATCCAAAAAAAGTCTTTTGCTTTAAAGCGGGGCAACTGCTTTTTTTCAAAGTCTAATCTATCAGAATATCGTAATCACTAAGTAGCCCAGGAAGGCCAGAAAGATTAAATTTTGCACCTTTGATGGAGTTAATTTCTGGTGAAATTCTAAAATTAAACGCCTCTCGGAAATCCGCTTTTTCTAGTTGGCTCCGATCAAAAACTGCACCCAATAAGTCGGAACCTTGGAAGCTTACCTCACTTAAAATGGCTTGGGAAAAATCAACTTCTCTTAATCGACAGTGTTGGAAACTTGATTTTTTGAGGGGTAGATTATAAAAATTGCAAAAATCAAGAGTAGAGAGTTCGAAATGCAGTTCCAGTAGGAAGGGGTTCACAGTGGTGAAGGCAATTCCGAGCATTTTGCATCGCACAAATCGAATGTTTTGAAAATCCACTTTGTTTACTTTAGCGTTGCTCAGGTCACAATCTATAAAGCTGCATTTTTCAAAAGTACTTCCTTGGAGCGATATGCCTGCCAAATTGCATGAGGAAAAGGTGCAATACTCGTATGCTGCGGAGGTAAAATCCTTCGAAGTTAGTTTTTGGAAGTGTGTTTCGGTAAAATAGCTCATGGGAAGGGGGTGATTAGCACAGAGGGATACTTATGGGCGAATACGATACAGGCTGCAGCGTTGGAGCGAAGGATGGGCTTGAAGTTCGGGATGGTCAAAGTCTTTCCAATACTGCATTCCAATTTTTTTCATCACTTGGATAGATGCCAAGTTTCCTACCGATGCAAAAGAAAGGATTTCTGAAAGTTTAAGTTTTTTGGCATAGTCTAAACAAGCCTTTGCTCCCTCGGTGCAAAGCCCTTGATTCCACCAGATTTTTCCTATTCTCCAACCTATGTCTACGGTGGGGGTAAAGTCTGCTTCAAAGGTTTTCCATCCCAGGCCTATGGTGCCGATAAGACAGGGAGTTTCAAGCAAGTCAACTGCAAAGTAACAAAAGCCTTTCTCCTCAAATAGCTGCCGCATTCGCTCCATAAGAGCTAAAGTTTCTTCCTCCTCTAGCGGTTTTTGAAAAAATCGCATGACTTCTGGGTCTGAATTGATGGCTGCAAACGCTTGCAAATCCCTGGATTGCCAGAGTCTAAATCCAAGTCTGGGACTAGTAAATAGATAGGGGTTCATAGGCTTTGGGATAATAGCTGGACTTGGCCAAAGTACAGCTAAGGTAAGTAGGTTTTGGATTTTGAAAAACCTACTTTTTTTAGAGGGAATTGGAGCCTTAGTGTTCCATGCCGTTAAAGGGATTGAATCTACGTCTGCCTATACCCATGGCTACGGCTCTACAGACCGTTTTATCTCCATATTTGACATTCAATCTATCCAATGCCTGGTAGAGTTTGATCTGTTCTTGATTGTCTTCAAAGAGATTGATTTGGTAGTTGCCATAGACCAAGTTGCTAAAACGCACCCCCACCAACCGGATGAGTAGGCGACGGGTATAGAGCTTGCTGAAGAGTTGCTTTACTACTGGCAGTAGACTATGGTCGGCGGAGCTGTAGGAAATGCGCTGCTGTATGCTGTGGGTTTCAAAGTCGGAGTATCTAATTTTTACGCTTACACAAGCGGTGAGCTGCCCTTTTTGTCGAAGTTTGGCAGCAAGTTGTTCTGTCATGGCAATCAGCGTGGCCTCTAGCAATTGGGTGTCTATGGTGTCTTCCTCAAAGGTATTTTCGGAAGAAATGGATTTGGCTTCGGAGTAGGGGACTACAGGGCTTCGGTCTATGCCGTTGGCCTTTTCCCAGATGAGTTTCCCATTTTTTCCAAAGCTTGCTTCTAGGAGTTGTGGAGGCATTTCCTGTAAGGTATGTACTTTTTTAACGCCCATATTGTAGAGCATTTGGGAAGTTTTTTCCCCAATCATGGGTATTTTACGTACCGAAAGGGGGGAAAGAAAACTTTTTTCTTGTCCTAGTGGGATTTGTTTTTCATTGTTGGGCTTGGCTTCCCCTGTTGCAATTTTAGAGACAGTTTTATTTTGGGAAAGTCCCATGGACAGCTGGAGTCCGCTTTCCTGTATGATACGCGTACGAAGCTGATGGGCCAGCTTAAAGCAACCAAAGAAGCGGTCCATGCCGGTGAGATCGATGTAAAATTCATCTATGGATGCTTTTTCAAATACGGGAACAGCCTCCTTTATGATGTCGGTGATTTCCTGAGATTTTTGACTGTATTTTTCAAAATCTCCTCGTACGACAAGGGCTTCTGGGCAGAGTTGCCTAGCCATACGCATGGGCATGGCAGAATGGACGCCAAATTTTCGTGCTTCATAGCTGCAGGAAGCAACCACCCCCCGGTCGCTCGACCCCCCAATGAGGATAGGCTTGCCCTTGAGCCGGTCGTCAAATAGCCTCTCTACGGATACAAAAAAGGTATCCAAATCTAGGTGTACAATACTTCTACTTTCTTCCATTTCTTATTGTCAATAAAATTGACATTTTTTTGTTTATAAATTAAACAAAATTTTCTAAATTTGAATTGCTTAAAGACGAAAGTTGTCGGTGAGAAAGGGAAATACAGTAGAAATACAGTAGAAATACGATAGAAATAGTCCCCGCAAGCGGGGAGAAATAAACCTAGAAGAACTAATTTATTTTTTGATATGGAAACCAATAAAAAATTTATTCCGCTACAGGAATTGGAAATATATCGCATGGCAAGAAGACTATCTTCCATGGCTTGGGAGATTTACCAACGGCTCGCGCACCAGCAGCGAAAAGTTTGGGGAGATCAAATGTTAGAATCTGTTGACTCTGTCGGTGCAAACGTAGCGGAGGGGTATGCTCGATTTCATTTTTCCGAAAAAGCACGCTTTTATTACATCTCTAGAGCATCTTTATCCGAAGGTGTAGACCATTGGATTGATCTAGGTTTTGAGAGAGGATTGGTTTTGGATCAAGAATTTGAGCAGATCAATAAAATAAAATCCGGAATTCAAGTAAGGCTGAATAACAGGATTAAATCAACTTATGCTGCTAAAGAACAATTCTCTGGGAAGCTGTAATCGTTATTTTACCCCGCAAGCGGGGTTTATTTCCAGTTTATTTCTACTGTATTTCAAGAATTTCACAATTTGAGACAATGAGCGTACATACTAACCTAAAATTTCTTCGTAAAAAGAAGGGCTTGACCCAAGAGGAACTTGCAGCAGGTCTTGGAATTTCTAGATCCAAACTTGCCGGGTACGAACTTAGCATTACCCCGCCCCTAGAGACCTTGGTCCAAATGGCCGATTTCTTCAAGGTTTCCTTGGACCTGTTGGTGAAAGAGGACTTGACCTCCTATTCCGAGTACCAGCTGCGGGAGCTATTGGATACGGAGCAGTACCTGAAGGGTCGGAAACTTCGGATTTTATCCACCACCGTAGATGCCCAAGGCAGGGAATTGATAGAGGTGGTGTCGCAACGCGCCAAAGCGAGTTACTTGGCAGGGTTTTCAGATCCAGAATACATTGCCGAGTTGCCTAGGTTTTCCCTTCCATTTCTTCCAGCAGATAAAAAATACCGAGTGTTTCAAGTGGACGGAGATTCCATGTTGCCCATTCCTCCTGCCGCTTGGATTGTCTGCGAATACTTGGAGGATTGGACCAGTATGAAAGATGGTGAACGCTATGTGATTGTGACCGAACACGATGGGGTCACCTTCAAGCTAGCCTACAATAGACTACGTACAGCGCAGCAACTCTTGCTCTGCTCCTCTAATCCTCTCTATCCTCCCTTTGAGGTGGAGGTAACGCAGGTACGCGAGGTTTGGAAATACCTCCTTTGCATCAGTTAAAAATTGCTTTTTCTTATCCTACCTACCGAAGGTAGACTTTAATATTTAACATTTAACATCTTTAACAATTAACCAATTAACCTACCTCCGGCAGGCAATCCACTTTTTTCTGCTATTAAACTCACCTCCATGCCCATCATCGCTACCCCAATAGGAAACATCCAACTGACTATCCGAGAAGAATGCCTTTCAGAATTGAAATTTACCCAACTACGGCCGGAGGGGGAACTGTTGGATCCACTCTTGCTGGAAGCCAAGAAGCAATTGGAGGAATATTTTCTGGGGCAAAGAAAGGTTTTTAATCTGCCCATAGGCCTATGGGGCACGGACTTTCAGCGAAAAGTGTGGTTAGCCGTAGGTAAAATCCCTTTTGGGCAAACCATTACTTATGCCAAGTTGGCCGAGCAGTTGGGCAATCCTGCCGCCATTCGCGCAGTAGGTACGGCCATAGGAGCCAATCCGCTTTTGATTATTCTACCCTGTCATCGAATCATCGGCAGTAACGGAAGTCTTACCGGATATGCAGGAGGATTAGAAAAGAAAAAGGCCCTCTTGCAATTGGAGGGCCAGGCTGTTCAGGGAACCTTGTTTTGAAAATAGCTTCTTTTCACTTAGTGCTCCAGCTCCACGATCACTTCTATCTCCACGGCCATGTTGTTGGGCAAAGAACTTACTCCAATGGCCGACCGGGCATGTTTTCCCTTTTCTCCAAATACGGCCACCATCAGGTCAGAAAATCCATTCATCACCGCTGGGTGAGCAGTAAATTCAGGGGTAGAATTTACCATTCCTAAAACTTTTACGACTTGTTTGATTTTTCCCAGATCCCCCGTTGCGGCTTGAAGTACGGCGATGACCTCAAGCCCCGTGGCTTTGGCTGCTTCGTAGCCCTGCTCGGTAGTTAATTCTGCTCCTACTTTTCCGTAGATCTTTGGTCCAGTACCGGAAAGGTACAAAAGATTGCCTACCTGCTTCCATTTCACATAATTGGCAATAGGCTGGCTGATTTCTGGCAAACTCAGTCCCATTTGCTTGAGGTTTTCTTGGGGAGATTGCGCATAAAGACCGTGCACAAGTAAGGAGCAAAGCATCAAGGAAAGGACTGCTAAATTTTTTTTCATTTGGGCGAGACATTTAATTAGTTTCTAAGCTACTCGATTCTCCCTACTTTTGGTATTATTTTCTTTTTATTCATGTCCGAACTTCGCATTATCCCGTATTCACCTGAACTGCAACCTAGTTTTGAAGCCATCAACAAAGCCTGGGTAAATCAGTATTTTACCTTGGAGCCCTTTGATATTGCTCAATTGGAACAGCCCGAGGAAAATATTTTGGGTAAAGGGGGAGAAATTATTTTTGCCGCTCTAGGATCGGAAATCATAGGTACCGTAGCCCTAGTGCCCAGTCAAGAAGAAGGAATTTGGGAAATGATAAAAATGGGCGTATCGCCTTCTTTCCAATGGAAAGGAGCTGGTACCCTGCTGGGAAATAAAATCCTAGAAATTGCAAAAAACAAAGGAGCAAAAAAGGTCCAGCTCTTTTCCCATACCAAACTTGAGGCAGCACTGCATCTGTATGCCAAACTAGGCTTTTCCCAGTGTGCAAGTTCTTGCTCTGGATACGGTCGATGCAATGTAAAAATGGAGATTGAGCTATAGGAAAAAAGGCTAATCCCCTAATATTTATCAAGCTTTGAGCTGATTTTTTTCACATTTTTCGCTTGGATTTTTATGGAGATTTGGTTGATAGCAAGCCACTCTCACTTTCATGAAAAAGATTCTAGTTCCCTTTGATTTTTCAGACTTTTCCCTTTCTGCCTTACTCACTGCCAAGAAAATATTGAGTAAAATTTCAGCGCAGCTGGTATGTGTAACGGTAATTCCTTCAGAAATAGACTGGGATGTGTTACCAGAAAAGGCTAGGGAGAGTTACCCAGAGCTTGTGGAAGAATGGGAGGAGGCCGTTTCCCGAATCCCAAGTTATTTGAAAAAGATTTTTCCCTCTTCCTACCACGTTGACTTAGAAGTTAAAATAGGTGTTCCTGCTGAACAAATTTTACGGTTGGCTGAGCAGAAAAAGGCGGATTTACTGGTATTGGGTGCCTATGGAAAAGATTTTAAGCAAGGAAAATTCATAGGATCTACGCTCCAAAAAGTACTCAGAGGATCTCCTTGTCCCGTACTTGCGGTGAAGAAACCCTTGGATGGAAATGCTTTTCGGAAAATAGCTTTTGCTTCTCTTTTTGAGCCTGCATCTCTGCCCGCCTTTTCGGCCCTGATTCCTTGGGTAAAAAACTTTACACCTATCCTACATTTGGTGTACGTCAATACTCCTTCTCATTTTGAAAATACCACTCAAACGGAAGAGGCCATGAGAAATTATTCAAAGAGCCACAAAGAACTTTCTTACCGATTCCATACGATCAATGCCAGTAGTGTGGTGGAAGGATTGGCCACTTTTTCTGAGCACAAGGGTATAGGCATAATTGCCCTTGTTTCTTCCTCAAAAAAGGGCAAGCCTTCCTATCTCATTGGCACTACGGAGACCTTGATCTATACTACCGACAAGGCAGTACTGAGTATGTCTTGGGTTTGATTTAGGAGTCCTTTAAGGGATATTTTTCAAGGCTGGAAAAAATTGTAAGAGGTCACTTTCCGCGGCCAAATAACCAAAAGAAGTAAATCCTTTTTCTTCTACCAATGACCTAAATAGATCTTGGGCCCTACAGCTATCTCCATGATACAGGTACCAATTGGCCAGTCCGTATCGAACGGCATCGTTGGAAGGGCTCCCTGGGGTTTCCTGCACCAATGATTCTGGGCTTATCCAACCTTTGTAAAGACTACAAAGCATTGCATAACTTTGGTTTTCAATGACTTCAGCATTTTTTTCAATGGGAGCAAGCAAGGAATCTGCTCGGGCCTCATTTCCAAGTCTCCTCTGGATCATGTACAGCCAATGTGTGCTTGAAACCACATTATCGTAATTTGTTCCACTTTCACGGCATCGAAGAAAAGCTTGGTAGGCATCCTCGTATCGATGCGTGAGGTAATATCCAAGTCCAAGGTGGTAATACGTATTGGTGTGTAAGGTACTCAGAGGAATTTGGAGCGCGTTGGGAATACCGTCCGGTTCGATTTGATCTTCGACGCCTTCAATCAAACGAGCTGCCTCTTCCAAATCGGCTATGGCTTTGCCGTATTCGCGAATACTTAGGTAGCGATGACCCCGGTGGCGATACAATCTCGCCTCTTTTGGAAATTTATCAATGGCCAAGGAATAAATCGCTATTGCACGCCGAATTTGTCCTAAATAGGCACTTCTTCGCCCCCACCAAATCCAAGCCTCTACGTCTTCTGGTCGGGCTTCGTAGGCCGCCATTGCTTTATCGTAGTTAGATACAAGCTCTGCGGAAGGCGTGGTGATGGCAAAAACCTTTCCCAAGGGAGTAGTAAATGAACTATCCTGGATAGAAGAAATAGATTCTTTTTCCGAAACGGAAGATCCCGTGGAGCAGGATCCCAGCAAGAACAAATACATTAGTCCTAGTAGAGTTCTCATGAGAAAAAGGATGGATTTGATAGGTATAAAATTTATTTCAAGAACAATACCCCAACGCCCTTTTCTTTTGCCAAGCTATTGAAGGCAGGAACTGCTTGTTCCAATAGTCTTTTCCCTTCTGCTTCAAGGGGCTGCCATTGCTGCATCAATTCGGCATGTCTCTCTTTGGTGCCTTCATTGATGCGAGGGATACTGCTTTCTCCATGATTCATCATAAACATGAAATTGGCGGTAAATTTATTAGCGAAGTTTTCTACATCATCGTAGGCAGTAGATTTACGTTGCACCATAGCTTCGTCCCATGTTTTCAATTCCTTAATCAATGTTTCCGCAGCCACTTTGAGGTCCTTCAATTCAGGTTTAGTAGACATTCTTTCCACCAGATTGCTGAGCTGATCCTGATATCCTTTGGCCGCATGGATCATGAGGTGCATTTGGGTAAGTTCCTCTTCCAAGGTGCTCATCCAGGCGTTGTACGCTTGGTAATCTGAGGGACTTAGCGTACTGCTCGGTTGATCCAGGATTTCCCCTTTGGCTTCCGTACGCATTTCTCCTGCAGAAAGTCTCAAGGTGTACGTACCCGGAATGGCTTTGTGCCCTCTAAAGCTGGATTCGATGTAAGCACTGGGCACGCCTGGAAGGCTAGGGTAACGCAAATCCCAAACCAAGCGATTGAGCCCTTTGCGCGTGGAGAGTAAGGGTTCCGGAGCAGGTCCACCGTCATAGGATTGGAAATCAGGGTTCCCTTTAGAGCTAAGTTTTCTAACCAGCTTTCCTGAGGAATCTAGTATTTCTAGACTCAATTCTGTGCTATCGGCGAAGGAATGGGGTAAGTGGTAGTAGATGACCATGCCATTGGCCGGATTATGGCCTTCAAACGGATCGGTACCTGAAAATTGATCTAGATTTCCTGCATTCATGGCCGAATACCAGTTTCCTAAAATTGCTTTTTCAGGAGTATAGAGCGTGAGTTGTTCCACATCCGCCTGGAGTTCTCTGACGGCATTGAGTTCGTCTAAGATCCAATAGGATCTACCTGAGGTAGCCACGATGAGATCATCGTGGGCTATTTTTAGATCGGTAATGGGAGTAATAGGAAGGTTGAGCTGAAAAGTACGCCAACTTTTTCCCCCATCCCGGGATAGGTACATTCCCTTTTCCGTTCCTGCAAAAAGCAAGTTTTTGACTTTGGTATCCTCTCTTACCACGCGGGTAAAGGAACCATAGGGAATTCCCGATGAAATGGAAGTCCAGGTCTTTCCATAGTCTGTGGTTTTGTAAAGCCCAGGGCTATGGTCGTTGAATTTGTACCGTGTGGTGGCAATGTAAGCGGTAGCAGGGTCATGTGGCGATACCTCAATGGCATTTACCAGACATTCTTTCAATTCTTTTGGGGTGACGTTGGTCCAAGTGGTTCCTCCGTTCCGGGTCAAGTACACCTGACCATCGTCACTTCCTGTCCATAGTACCCCTGCCTCGTGTGGACTCTCGATGAGGTAGGCTAGGGTACCGTAATTTTCAGCCCCTACCGCTTCGTTGGTGTAGGGTACTCCTCCTTTGCCCTGTTTGGACTTTTCGTTTCGGGTGAGGTCAGGGGAAATTTCTTTCCAAGTGAGTCCCCAGTCTTCCGTTTTCAATACGACCTGAGCACCATGAAAAAAAGTATTTGGGGCATGTTGAGAGCGAAGGATAGGTGCATTCCAATTGTACCGGTATTTCATGTCTTTGGCATCCATACCTAGGTATTGAATGGGTGCGGCCATGATGTTGGTGGACCCTTGGGTTTTTATGTCCAAGACTTCGATGGTTCCTTGGTAGCTTCCTCCTAGGACATACCTGGGATCATCCGGATCAAAAGCCAAAAAGGCAGATTCGCCTCCAGCGGAATAATTCCAATGCTCCTTTGTAATTCCTCCTCTACCCAAGGCAAGGCTGGAGATGACCAAGGAAGTATTATCCTGCTGTCCTCCATAGATGCGGTAGGGGAATTGGTTATCGACGGCAATCCTGTACATCTGGGCGGTGGGCATGTTGGCCTGGGTAGACCAGGTTTTCCCTCCATTGAAAGAGATGGATCCACCTCCGTCATCTGCCAACATGAGCTGATTTGGGTTTTTGGGATGGATCCACAAGTCGTGGTAATCTCCATGAGGCCCATTGATGTCTTCAAATGTTTTTCCTCCGTCAATAGAAACTAGAAAAGGAGCGCTTTGTACATAAACTTTATTTTCGTTTACGGGATCAGCAAATACTTCAATGTAATACCAAGCCCTTTGGGTGAGCCGGTTGTTTTTATTGACCAGAGACCAATGTTCCCCCGCGTCTTCAGACACAAATAAGCCTCCTAAATCTTTTTCTGTATCGCTTTCAATCAAAGCGTAGACCTTATTGGAGTTGGCTCTGGAAACAGAAATGGCCATTTTTCCTTTTTCCTCAGGAAGTCCTTCATGTATTTTTTTCCAAGTTTTTCCCGAGTCCGTGGTTTTATAAAGACCTGAGCCAGGGCCTCCAGATTTTACCTGCCAAGGGAAGCGCTGATGTTCCCAAAGGGCAGCATAGAGAATTTCTGGATAATTCATATCCATGGAAAGCTCCACTGCTCCTGTCATGGAGTCCGCAAAGAGTACTTTTTCCCAAGTATTTCCCCCATCCATGCTTTTAAAAACCCCTCGATCTTCATTTGGCGCATATAGTGCACCTTGAGCCCCTACGTAGACGATATCGGGATTATGAGGATGGATCTGTATTCTGGAAATATGTTGGGTTTTTTCTAATCCCATTTTTTTCCAAGTCTTCCCTGCATCGGTAGATTTGTACACCCCATCTCCATAGGAAGTCATCACTCCTCTAGGTGCATGCTCACCCATGCCTACGTAGATGATATTAGGATTACTCTCTGAAACCGCCACGGCTCCTACCGAACCTGTCTGAAAAAACCCATCGGAGACGTTGGTCCAATGCTGTCCGGCATCGCTAGTTTTCCAAAGCCCTCCACCGGTGGTACCGAAATAGTAAGTAAGTGGATCCTGCACCACCCCCGAGGCGGCTACAGATCGGCCTCCACGAAAAGGACCGATATTGCGGTACTTGATGGGTAAGGATTGGTCATAGGTTTGGGAGTAGGCAGAAAGCGAAACTAGAAGGCCTATAAGAAGAAAAATTCTTTTCATCAGTGAAGTAGAGATTTAGTCTTTTAAATCTACACAAAAGCTTAGCAAAGAATAAAAATTTGTAATTGAAACTAGACTAAAATTTAGGCAATTCTGTTTTTAACCAGTTGCTCCATCACCCAATTGGTTCTGGCTGCAGAAATTCCTGTGCTTGGACAGGTTCCCTTTCCCTGGAGTTTGTCCAAGATGGTTTGAATCAGAGGGGATTGTATATGCTTGGGAAGGGGAAATTCAAACACTCGGGGCGCTTTCCCATCTTGGAGTAGGGAAAAGGATCCTGTTCCAAAAGTAGCAAAGCGAATTTGCCCCTTGGATCCATCAATTACGATTTCATCGATTTCTGAGGCGCTTGACGTAGTAAAACACCAGTTTCCAGTTCCCAAGATTCCATTTTCAAAGACAAAGCTTCCTGTCACCAAATCCTCGGCCGGATATGCCTTGGCTTGGTTGGTGGAAAAGCCAGTTGCCTGAGTGATTTTTCCGAAAAAGAAATCCAGTAAGTCCAGCTGATGAGAGGCGAGGTCATAAAAATACCCTCCTCCAGCAATTTCGGGAATCACTCTCCAATTTTCCGAGGCTGAACTCACCAGTTTAGGGGTGAGTACCTGCTTTAAGTTGATGTGTACTGTACGGATTTCCCCAATTTCCCCTTCGTCTAGTAGACGTTTGATTTCTAAAAAATGAGGCAATGCCCTGCGGTAATAGGCTACAAATAGGGGGACTTTGGCTTTTTCACATGTGGCAATCATTTGCAAGCACTCGCGGTAGGTACGTGCCATGGGCTTCTCTACATAAACCGGCTTTCCAGCAGCTGCAGCTTGTTGGGTAAGCTCCAGGTGAACATGTGGCGGGGTGGCAATGTATATTGCATCTACCTCAGGATCTTCAATAAGCGCTTGGGCTTGGTGGTACCATTTGGGCACTCCATGCCTTTGGGCGTAATCTTTGGCCTTTTCTGCATCCCTTCTCATCACAGCTACCAAACGAGAATTGGGAAGGGAATATAGGGCAGGGGCAGATTTGACTTCACATACATTACCCACCCCCAAAATACCCCAACAAATTTCTTTGTTTTCCATAGCCCTCTTGGGATTTGTCAATTACTTTTTGAAAAAGCCCTATGCCCTATTGCAGTCGATGCTTAAGAGGCGGTAGCAGGTCTGGGCCTCATTTTTAAACTATCTGCAGGGTAGGTGGCTGCCATTTTTTCCATTTTTGCTTTGGCCCAATCCACCAAAACTTTCCTATCCTCATCTGAAAGATTCGCTTCCGGATGCAATCCCAAATAGGTGTACGAGGGAAGTGGCATCTCTTTGCTTTCCACCATCTCTACGATTTCTTCAAACTTGTGATTTTGAATGCGTAGGGGCAGAGAGGTAAATTCTGAAAAATTTAAATGTTCCTTTCCTTCATTTACGTGGTGTTGGAGCCAAAAGCCTACCGGCTGAATTTTTGCATACCAAGGGTAAGTAGTGGTATTGCTGTGACAATCGTTGCAAGCCCCTTGGAGTAGAGTAGCCACGTGATCAGGTACTTCAAAAGAAGTGGAGAGCTCATTGGCATTGCTACTTACTTCTTGCTCATTCATGGGAACAAACTGAATGAATACCAGGATGACCGCTAGCGCGTAAGTGATTTTCTTGAGCATAGGTTTTTAGGTTTTCTTTTAGACTAAAAAAGGGAAGGAAAGGATTAATAGGAGGTACAATATACGTTAAAAAAGAAACAATCGGTAGTTCGTCTTTAGGCTTTTTAATTCAATAGCCATGCTAAAAAATGATTCCTTCAAAAGACTAGTGATTTTCTTCTTCCTTTCTTCACTTTTACCGGTACCTCGCACCATCAATCACCAAGCATAGGCCAGCCTGAAAAATCACCAATCCTAGCGTACCTGTCCAAAACCATTCCCCTCCAGCATATTTTTCTATTCCACCATGGATGCAAATAGAAAGACCTGTTCCAGTGAGCAATAAACCCGCCACAGACTGTAGTAACCATCTTTTTTTATTTTTCTTCATCGCATAGATGCCTTTAAAATCTATCTATCATGACCATGCCCGTTTCCTCAAATTGATCCATTTGACAGAGGGCCGATACTGCTTCTTCTAACCGTATTCTTTTTTTTATAAGTTTTTCAGGATTCATTTTACCCGCTAAAATAAGTTGAAGCATGTCAGGATAGGCATGGGCTTGCATGCCGTGACTTCCAATTATTTCCAATTCTTTGGCGATGACCAAATGCATAGGTATTGAAGGATTGGCTTCTTTTCCTGCTAGTAAGCCGATTTGAATGTGTTTCCCTCTCTTGGCCAAACAGGCGATGGATTGGTAGCAAGTGATTTTGCTTCCTAAGGCATCCACGGAAACCTGCACCCCTCCTTGACTAAGGTCTTGAATGTATGCGGCTACGTCTTCTATTTTAGTTGCATTGACCAAGTGCACTGCACCCACTTGCTTGGCCAAAGTCAAGGCTTCTTCTTGAATATCTACGGCAATTACTTTGGCCCCAAGCGCAGTGGCAATCATCACCGCAGAGAGTCCTACTCCTCCGCATCCATGGATGGCTACCCATTGACCTTCTTTTACCTTTCCTTGTGCCACGATGCCACGGAAGGAGGTAGCAAACCTGCAGCCCAAACTTGCCGCAACATCAAAGCCTAAGCTATCAGGTAACTTGACCAAGTTGGTATCCGCTCGATGTACCGCTACGTACTGAGCAAAGGATCCCCAATGGGTAAAACCAGGCTGAAATTGCCGATCACAGATCTGCTGGTTTCCGCTTTTACAGGTAGGGCAGGTTCCACAGGCGCACACAAAGGGTACGGTGACCCGATCTCCAACTTTCCAATTTTTTACTCCTTTACCCACTTCTTGGATTATTCCTGCAAATTCATGCCCAGGTACATGAGGCAAATGGATGTCTGCATCGTGCCCCATCCAGCCATGCCAATCGCTACGGCAGAGCCCCGTAGCTTTTACTTCCACGATCACACCCTCCTTTGGAATTTGTGGATCAGGCACATGAGTTACTTGGGGAGTTTGTTTAAAAGATTCAAAAATTAAGGCCTTCATTCCTTGAATACTTTTGGCGAATGTTATACAGTAGGTAAAAAAAGCCGTGAACGGAAATGCTCACGGCTGCTAAAATTTATCTTGACAGGCATTACACTTCGAATCCGGCGCGGTAGGTTCTGCCTACAAATTGATTTGCTTCTTCGAGGTTGGTGATGCGCATGTTTTCTCCGTCCCAAAGCAACTTCCTACGTCCGAAAAATTCTTGCTGACCTCGGCTATTAGGTCTTCTGAGCATGAAGCTTCGAATCGCCAAGTTGCCCATGAGCACGGTCTCGGTCATCGGTCCAGCATAGTCAAAAGAGGAAGTCAGGGTTTTGTGTTCTGCCGAACCAAAACCTGCCTTGCAGGCATCCACCCATTTTCTTTGGTGACCATACTCTGGTTCTGTTCCTTCGATTCGATCGGGACCAAATTCTTGGGTTCCATCGTAAAGGTACAGCTTGGGCATGAGAGGGGAGCTGTCGTTGATGTTGTGGGCAATAATTCCTTTTTCTCCGATCATCATCACCCCATTGGCTGAATTGGCTCCACCCAAATCGTGATCTGCGGGAATGATATCAGGATGGGAAGGACGTATTCCTCCGTCCATCCAAGTCATCTCAAGTGGCACTGGATTTTTTGCAGTTGGCCCATAGTGTAAGGTAATGAAAGAAGAGGCCGGACAGCCATCCGGATGGTAATCAGGAGTCCACATTTGAGAGTAAACCGATCCCACGGAGCATTCTGCATCGAGAGGATAGTGTAGCCCTAGCATACGGAAGGGGATGTCCATCAAATGACAGCCTACATCACCTAGAGCTCCCGTGCCATAATCCCACCAACCTCTCCAATTGAAGGGGTGCAGGTTGGGTGTGAAAGGGATTTGAGGGGCTGGGCCTAGCCAGAGGTCCCATTCCAAATCAGAAGGGATATTGCTGGGGTCAGCCTTTGGAAAAGCGCCTCCTTGCGGCCAAACGGGACGGTTGGTCCAGATTTGCACCTTGGAAACCTTGCCGATCTTATCGGAATCCATCCACCCCTTGATCATGTCCATGAGGGGATTGGAAGCCCCTTGATTTCCCATTTGGGTGACCACCTTTTGATCTCTTGCCAGTTGGGTCAGCATCCTGGCTTCCCGAATGTTGTGGGTCATGGGCTTTTGTACGTAGACGTGCTTGCCTCGCTCCATGCAAAACTTGGCAGCGGGACCATGCACATGGTCTGGCGTAGAAATGGTGACCGCGTCAATATCTTTTTGTTCTTCCAGCATTTTCCTATAATCAGCATACAACTTGGCATTTGGGAATTTGGCCACGGAGTCTTTTGCAGAACCTGAAAAATCCACATCGCATAAGGCTACCACTCGCTCTCTGCCATTGACAGAGGCATTGAGGATATCGCTTTTTCCTTTACCTCCTGCACCGATAGCGGCCAGATTGAGTTGATCAGAGGGGGCTGTATATCCCACGCCTCCTAGGACGTGGCGTGGTACAATAAAAATGGAGGAGGCTATGGCAGCCTTTTTGATAAATTCTCTTCGGGAAGATAAAGAGCTGTCTTGCTTTTGGTCTTTCATGGGTTGATGAAAATTAACGATATGTCCAAGTGATCACCTGAGGAGAATATAATCCCGAGATTTCCTCTCCTTTGCTGGTACGTAGTACAAGTTGGGGTTGATTTTTGGATTTGTCAAAAAAAACAGAAAAATCCTTTTTCAAGAGACCTCATGAAAACAAAACCTTTAAATTTTACTTATCTATAAAAGTTTACGTTCTTTATGCCCGTAAAACAGCTTAGAATCCCTAAAATTAAGGCAAATCTAGGTTGGCTAATTTCAAGAGCTTTCATAGAAAACATAAATTAAGTTTAAATTTTTCCTATGGTCATTGGAGTCGTCAAAGAAAGCAAAGAGTTTGAAAGCCGAGTGGCTTTGAGCCCAGAGGTGGTTAAACTCTTGGTTAAAAAAGAATTTAACGTAGTCATAGAATCGGGTGCTGGGGAGTCTTCTTTTTTTTCCAATCAAGAGTACCTAGATGCTGGAGCAAAAATTCACACCAGGGAAGAAGCATTGGCCGCAGACTTAATTCTCAAGGTTAATTTAGTAACTCTTGAGGAAGTGGCTCATATGAAAGAGAAGTCCGCTTGCATGTCTTTTATGTATGCCTACCAGCATCCCGAAGTGGTGCAAGCACTCAATAAAAAATCCATCACTTCTTTTTCCATGGATGCCGTGCCAAGGATCTCAAGGGCACAGAAAATGGATGCTTTATCCTCCCAAGCCAATTTGGCTGGGTACAAGGCGGTGCTCTTGGGTGCCAATCGATTAGGTAAAATTTTTCCTTTGATGATGACAGCTTCCGGGACCATTACCCCTGCGCGGGTTCTCATTTTTGGAGCTGGGGTAGCGGGATTGCAAGCCATCGCTACAGCCAAAAGATTAGGTGCCGTGGTAGAATGTACCGATGTACGTCCAGAGACCAAGGAACAAGTAGAGTCTCTTGGAGGTAGGTTTCTGTCAGTGGAGGGTGTGGAAGGAGTCCAGACCGAAGGTGGATATGCCAAAGAAGTCTCAGCAGAGTACTTGGAAAAGCAACAAGCCTTGATTCGAGAAAAAATCAAAGAAGCGGACCTGGTGATTACTACAGCCCTAGTAATGGGCAAGAAATCTCCCATATTAGTCACCGAAGACATGGTAAAAAGTATGAAGACAGGTTCGGTAATTGTAGATATGGCGGTAGCTTCTGGAGGTAATTGCGCTATTTCTGAAGCCAATGCTACCGTAGTCAAGTATGGAGTCACGCTAATTGGAGAATCCAACCTTCCTTCCTTGCTCCCGGTCAACGCCAGTCAATTGTATGCTACCAATATCAGTACCTTGGTGCTGCACCTGGCTAGTAAAGATGGCTTTTCACTTGATCTGGAAGATGAAATCACCAAAGGAGTACTTATCACCCACCAGGGTGAGGTTGTCCATGAATTTACCAAAAAATTACTAAACACCTAGAAGGCTAGCCTATGGAAATTTCTGATCTAATCGTTCTAATTTATGTGTTAGTACTAGCTAGCTACCTTGGATTTGAACTTATTTCTAAGGTGCCACCTACCTTGCATACCCCTTTGATGTCTGGATCTAATGCCATTTCAGGAATTACTATTGTGGGGGCCTTGATCGCTTGCAATGAACTGGGATTCACCAGCACCAGCAAATGGCTAGGTATGGCGGCCTTGGTGCTTGCGACCATCAACGTGGTGGGTGGCTATGCCGTGACCGATCGAATGCTGAAAATGTTTAAGAAAAAATGACCACAGGAATCCAACTTGCCTATCTACTCGCTTCGGTCCTCTTTATCCTGGGAATTAAGTTTCTAGGAAAAACCAAGGATGCCCGAAAAGGAAATGTACTTTCAGCTGTAGGCATGCTGATTGCCATAGTAGCTACCTTAGTGACCCTCGAGGTGCTCACTTTTTTGGAAATTTTTGCCTGTATTCTCCTAGGAACCATCGTAGGATTGTACTATGCCTATAAGGTGGAGATGACCAAAATCCCAGAAATGGTGGCCTTATTTAATGGTTTTGGAGGACTGGCTTCTTTTGCTGTGGCTCTGTCAGATTACTACCTTAAAAGTGAAACCAACCCCACTGCTCTGGATGCGATCAATTTGAGCAGTATTTTAGTTTCCCTGTTGATTGGAGGAGTGACCTTTACAGGATCCATGGTTGCCTACCTCAAGTTAGATGGTAAGGTTTCAGGACAGCCCATTACCTTCAAAGGGCAGCATTTTCTGAATCTCCTGTTGCTGATAGCCTTTATTGCCGCTTCTGTAGCTGTATTTATAGATCCTAGCCAATTGACCTTCCTTATGGTCGTGGTGGTAATCTCTCTCTTGCTGGGAATTTTAACCGTCATACCGATTGGTGGAGCGGATATGCCGGTAGTTATTTCCTTACTCAATTCCTATTCGGGTATGGCTGCTTGCGCTACGGGATTTATTTTAAACAATAATGTTCTTATCGTGGCGGGGTCCCTGGTAGGAGCATCGGGAATTATTTTGACTCAAATCATGTGTAAGGCCATGAACCGCTCCCTGACCAATGTGCTCTTGGGAGGTTTTGGTCAAACTGCTTCTGGACCTGGAGTCGATGGACCTGCTGTGGTAATCAAAGAAATTGGCGTGGAGGAAACGGCCATGCTCGTGGATGCTGCCTCCTCCATTATTGTGGTACCAGGCTACGGAATGGCTGTTGCTCAAGCCCAGCATGTGATCCGAGAACTGATGGAACTCTGTGAAAAAAGAAATATTAATTTTCGCTTTGCCATACACCCGGTAGCAGGACGGATGCCTGGTCATATGAATGTATTGCTTGCAGAGGCCAATATTTCTTATGACAAATTGCTGGAGATGGATGAAATCAACGAAGAATTTGCCACCACCGACTTGGTATTTGTGGTAGGTGCCAATGACGTAGTCAATCCAGCTGCAAGAACCAATCCCCAAAGTCCCATTTTTGGGATGCCTATACTCAATGCTGATAAAGCCAAGACGGTCATCGTTTCTAAAAGAAGTATGGGCAAGGGCTATGCAGGTATTGAAAATGAGCTTTTCGGATACCCCAATTGCTTGATGTTGTTTGGGGATGCCAAACAGACCATCACCAAAGTGGTAGGGGAACTCAAGGAAATGAGTTGATTATCTAGGACGTAGAAAAATAGGGGGAATCTATCATATCCCTAAGGACAATTGGGAGGGGAGAAGTTGGAAACTCTTTCTGTGCCAAGGAGTAATTCCATGCCTCACAATTCCATCCCTATGGATTTTGGTGGCGTAGCCTGCATTGGTCTCCCATCCGTAATGGGGGTGTTGCTTAGCCAATTCTTCCATCATGTGATCCCGGTGGACCTTGGCCAGGATGGAAGCCGAAGCAATAGAGGCTAAAAGACTATCTCCTTTGACCACGCAGGTAAAAGGATATTGTAGCTTGGATTTCCAGGCATTCCCATCGATTAGCAAATGCTCAGGAGTCAAGGATAACGCATTTATTGCCCGCTCCATAGCTAGGAATGAAGCTTTCAGGATATTGATCTTATCGATTTCCTCAACGCTGGCTTCTCCTATGGCCCAGGCCAGCGCATGCTGCTGAATTTCTTCCACCAAATCTTCTCGCTGCTTCTTTTCAAGTTGCTTGGAATCGTTGATCCAGGGATTGCGGTAATTACTTGGCAAAATCACCGCCGCAGCTACTACTGGACCAGCCAAGCAACCTCGGCCAACTTCATCACATCCTGCCTCTATGCGATTAACTTCTAAAAAGGGGAGCAGCGCCATCTTGATGTGGGGAAGAGGGTTGGTAGTAGGAGTGAATCATTTCAGCCACCAATGCAGTCCATCCGGTTTGGTGGGAAGCTCCAAGTCCTTTTCCAGAATCTCCATGGAAATATTCAAAAAAGAGGATATAATCTTTAAAATGAGGATCTTCTTGGAATTTGATCTGATTTCCAAACACGGGACGTTTGCCATCTTTGTCGCGGCTAAAAATAGAAATGCAACGTAAGGAAAGCTCCTTGGCAATAATATCCATGGTCAGGTAGTTTCCAGAGCCCGTGGGATATTCTATAGAAAAATCTTCCCCATAATAGCTGTCAAACTTTTTTAAGGACTCCATGATGAGGAAGTTGATGGGAAACCAAATGGGACCTCGCCAGTTGGAATTTCCTCCAAACATCTGGGTATCCGCTTCTCCTGGGGTATAGCGTATCGATAGGGTGTCCCCATTGATTTTCATGGTGTAGGAATGAGCTTCATGGTATTTGGACAAGGAACGAATGCCAAATTCGCTCAAAAATTCTTCTTCATTCAACATGCGTTGAAGGACACTTTTCATTCGATGTCCTCGAAGTAGGGAAAACAACCTTCGTTTTTCGTATCCCGGTTGAATCCAGCTAGACACCAAGGAGGCAAGTTTGGGTTTAACCCTAAGGAAAAAATCCAGTCGCTTCTTGAATTCGGGTAGGTTGTCAAACATCTCTTCCCGAATAGGTTCTACTGCAAATAAGGGTATGAGACCTACAATTGACCTAACCTTAAGTTTTTTAGGATCTTTGCCTTGGTAATGAAAAATGTCGTAGAAAAAATTATCCTCATCGTCCCAAAGAGAAATTTGTTCGGAGGAAATTGTATTCATCGCGCCAGCGATGTACAGGAAATGCTCTAGGAATTTGGTGGCACTGAATTGGTAGACTGTATTGAATTCGCAAAGGTCAAGAGCGATGCGTAGCATATTGAGTGAAAACATCGCCATCCAGGAGGTTCCGTCAGCTTGCTCTAATTTACCCTGGTAGTATTGTGCGTGGCTTCTGTCAAAGAGAGAAATATTATCTAAGCCCAAGAATCCTCCCTCAAAAATATTATTGCCTTCTGAATCCTTTCTATTGACCCACCAGGTAAAATTCAGCATGAGTTTGTGCATGGCACGTTCTAAGAACTCCTGATCTCCTTTGCCACCATTGATTTTCTTGTCAATTTGATAAACGCGCTGCACGGCAAAGGCGTGTACGGGTGGATTCACATCTGAAAAATTCCATTCGTAGGCGGGCATTTGCCCATTGGGATGCATGTACCACTCGTTGAGAAGAAGCAAAAGCTGATTTTTGGCAAATTCAGCGTCTATTCGTGCGAGGGGAATGCAATGAAATGCCAGATCCCATGCGGCATACCAAGGGTATTCCCACTTGTCGGGCATGGAAATGATATCAAAATTTTGAAGGTGGGTCCAGGAGTGGTTCCTTCCTTTTTTTCGTTCTTGAGGAGGACTATATCTCCCGGGGTCTCCCTCAAGCCAGCGGTTGACATCGTAGTAATAAAACTGCTTGGACCAAAGTAACCCGGCAAAGGCTTGACGCTGTATGGATTTATGGTCCTCCTGAATCACATTTTGCTGGAGATCTTGGTAAAACTCATCTGCCTCCTCTTTACGTTTTTTTAAAATTTCTTGGCAAGAGGTAAGGGGATTTTCGCCAGAATGGTGTTGCATTCGGAAGTATACCTGGGCCTGCCCCCCAGCGGGAATTTCCAGTTCATAGATGGCTGCAGCTTTAGTTCCCGTAGGCTTGGAAGCAAGTCTGGTGGTATCTCCTGAAATCAGGTAGTCATTGATGGCATCTTTGGTGGAGGTACGTTCGTTAGGAATCCCATACAGCCTTTCCCGATTGGTTTCATTGTCACAAAAAACCAATTCTTTGGGATTGGAAAAATGGAACAAATAGTTTCCTGATTTGGGATTGAAGGCCTTTATAGAGTCCTCCGATTGCTTGGTAATCTTTGGCATGAAGGGTTCATCCCCTGTAAACCAGAATTTACGAAACCAAACGGTAGGCATTACCCAAATTTTAGCTGACTCAGGACCTCTGTTGTGGATGGTTGCCATGCCCACCATGTCCTCTACATCTTCTTTGGCATACTCGATAAGAATATCAAAGTAGCGGTCATCGTCAAATAACCCTGTATCAATGAGTTCAAACTCGGGATGGTGCTTGTCTGCTTTTTTATTTCCCTCCACCAATTGTTTGTAGGGAAACTCACCTTGAGGATACTTGTAGAGCATCTTCATGTAGCTGTGGGAGGGAGTGGAATCAAGGTAGTAGTAGACTTCTTTGACATCTTCCCCATGATTTCCTTCGTTGCCAGTGAGTCCAAAAAATCGCTCTTTGATAAACGGATCCTTGCCGTTCCAAAAGGCCCAGGCCATGCAAAGCAGCTGTCGGTGATCGGATATTCCCGCAATCCCTTCTTCACCCCAACGGTAAGCCTTACTTCGGGCATGGTCATGGGGCACATTTTCCCATGCTGCACCATCAGGACTGTAATCTTCCCTAACCGTGCCCCATTGTCTGTCGGTAAGGTAAGGTCCCCATTTCTTCCAATGCTTTTTTCTTTCCTTATCCTCTAGTAATCTATTTTGTTCTGCAGACATGCACCTTAGCTCATTAAGCGGAGGGTGAAATTATCATTTTCAAGCCATTTCAGCGCAAAAAAAATCGATAGAATGAAAAACAATTTTTTACCCTATGCTCCTCACCATAATTCAACTCCCTACCTACTTTCTAGAGGTGCCTTAGGAAATCGATTGATTTTTGTGCCTAATGGGAGAGGGTAGGAGGAAATGTAGCCCATTACCTTGTGATCCATAGAAATATCCTATACTTTTAAAAAAATTATCTTATAATCAAGAAAGAGCCTTTACTTTAGTTTAGGTTATTTTATACACAGAACCATGAAAAAACTAAGTCTCTTCTTCGTTTTAATTCTGATTGTGCTGGTTGGCCTGCAGATGTATCCTCTTAAAACTACTACCCAGGGTCAAGAGGCAAGTTTAGGCCTGATACCGGTACAGACGCCTCCTTCTACTCTACTGGAGGAATATACCCAAAAATACCTTCGTTTTCAGACCAAAGCCAACCAAAACCGCTTGTTCATCCAGCCCAGTCAGGACTTTATTATCCAGTTGGATGAAGAGGCCAGGGAACTTCAATCCCTTTATGAAAAATTATCTTTAGAAGAGCGAAGAAAGGTAAAAAAGGTCTTTTTTCCCTATGCAAAAATAAGTGTAGGGGGTCAGGTGGTTTACAAGAAATGGGAAGATCTTACGGAAGAAGAAAAGAATTCTATGAACTGCTAAGTCAATTGACTTTGGAAAATGAAAGGGAAATTAACCCTCTCTTCAGCAGTTAATTCCTGTAATTTTTTTGGCCATTGATCTACCCAGGCTTTCATCAGGCGGGAAGTACATTCACCTGAAGATAAATTGGTTAATTTTTCAAAATCAAAACGGTCTGAGGCCCACCCTGCTCCAGAATTCTCTCCATCAAGAGCATTGCAGGCCTGCTCGTAATGCCCAGCTACAGGAACCATAATTACTGGCTTACCAAGATACATGGCCTCACAGACTGACTCAAATCCAGCCGTACAAACTAATCCTGAGCAGGAGGCCATAGCTTCTAAGAATTTTTGATCATTTACCTTATGAAAACTAAGATTGGGTAGTGGATATTCGGTTTCTGCCGCCTGTTTTTTATCCCAAAATGCCATAATGATTTGTTGAGGATTATTTTTAGCATACTGTACTACCTCATTAGCATATCCAGGATTGACCATGTAGGTGAGATAAAACCCTGTATAAGAAACTTTCAAATCTCTAATTTCTGGCCTAAGTAAGGGAGGTAGTACCCTTACTTCTTTGGTGCTTTCTTTGGGTAAAAAAGACAAAGCAAGTTTTTTTTGGGATCCAAAAGCAGTAAACCTGGTGTGCATCTGAAAAAGTAATTTCTCTAGTGGGCGATTTGGCGCGAAAGCAAATGCTGGATGTCTCTCTAGATATTGGTGACCAATAACCCAAACGCTTGCATTTGTTTTATAGAATAGAGGATAAATCCCACCTAAGATTTCATAAAAATTAACGATTACGTCAGGTTCTTTTTCCTTAAGAAGTTTGTGGATTGCTTGAATACTTTTCCAGAATAAGGAAAGTTTCAATGTGTTTTTCCAAATTGTTTTTCCGAGGAGGATTTTCTTTTCTATCCCATCAGTTTCAAAATTTGGACTATCTACTAGCGTAATGGGAACCCCTATTTTTTGGATGAAGAAATCTGGCAAGGTTCTTCTTTGACTTTTTCCAACTACTGCACCTAATAACTCATGACCCTGAGAGCGCAGTAATGAGGCAAAAGAAAGTGCTTGTGTCAAATGTCCTCTACCTTCCCCTTGAATAATAAATATAAACTTCATCTTTATCCTTAAATGGAGCGGGTTTGAAAGGAAATGTCATTCACACTAGAAAATGCTACTTGCGGCAAGGGTTCTTCTTGTCTATTTTCGTAACTATTTCTAGTGAGGTACTCTGGTTTTTCACTTGCTTTTCCAAAATCCAATTGGTTGAAGAAGATAAGTTCCCAATGTCCTTCATGATCCTCAGCCAAGGCACTCATGGATTCAACCCAATCCCCAGAGTTCATGTAGTGAATACCATTTATCAGTCTATTTTCCGGCTTGTGGATGTGTCCACAAATGATGCCATCGCAACCTTTCGCCTTGGCCATTTTGGCAAGTTCTGATTCGTAATCATCAATGTAGGAAACGGCTTGTTTAACTTTCCCTTTAACGTATTGAGAAAGAGAAAAATATGGAAGACCTTTACGAAATCGGTAATAATTTACTACTCGATTTAGCCATAGTAGAAAGGTATATCCTACATCTCCTAGGTAAGCAATCCACCGAAGATTAGTGGTTATACTATCAAATACGTCACCGTGAGTAATGAAATAGGATTTCCCATGGCTTTGATAGGTCATTTCTGATAAGATGTGAAGCTTTCCAATTTGAAGCGGAAGAATTTGATCCAAAAAATCATCGTGATTCCCTCTCAGATAGTACACCCTAGTTTCTTGGCTTTCTATCATTTTTAGGATTACATTAAAAAAACGAGTGTGTTTTCTTTTCCAACGTCCCGACTTCTTTAATTGCCATCCATCGATGATATCCCCGTTCAGGATCAGGTTATCACATTGAAATTGCTTTAAAAATCGAACAATTTCCTTTGCTTTGGAGCCCTTAGTCCCCAGATGTACGTCTGAAACAATGATTGTTTTATAGCAGGTCTTCACAGATGTTCTTTTGCTTCGAAAACTAGGGTTTTAGAATCAACACATCGTTTTTAAAATATTATTTTTATGTGTATAAAACAGAATTTTATTTGGTAAAAGTTATCCATTTATTAAGGAAATATTAAAAATTTTAACTACCCTGATGTAGGAAAGGGGATTTCCAGGGGATAAAAAAATATATGAAAAGAAAAAATTACGTAAGCGGTCTATAGCCTTGTTTCGGATGCTTTAGTTTCGTAACATAGAAAAAATGATTAAGATGAAGAAGCTCCTTTACTTAGCCCTGGCCTACCTGATGGTTGCGCCGCTCACCTTTGCTCAAGAGTCTAGTCCAAAAGGAAATTACGAGTTGGCATCTCGTTTTTCTCCTGACAAATTGAAAAAAATGATTTTCTCTACCAGTGTGGATGCACATTGGATGAAAAAATCCGATCGATTTTGGTACGAATACGAAACTTCCCAAGGGAAGAAATGGGTGCTTGTTGACCCAGTTCGAAGGACCAAAACCTCACTTTTTGATGTAGACAAACTTGCGGCCGAACTCACCAAAGCAGTCAAGGATCCCTTTGACGGGCAGCACCTCAAGTTGGATAATATGAAGTTGCTCGGCGATGAGAATACCCTTCAATTTACTGTGAAAAGTACGGCAGAGGTAGTGAAATCGGATTGGGCGGAGCAAAAAGCAAAAAATAAAAATGCCAAAGACTCCCTAGAAAAGAAGGTACATACCTTTCAATTCAACTTGATTTCTCAGCAACTCAAGGAAATTGAAACGGTAAAGGAGCCAA